>DAISKI010000009.1:0-30130 GCA_036821065.1 Polynucleobacter sp.
CCGCTTTTGGATCGCGCTCACTCAGATCTTGACCAGTGAATTTGCCCAGCCAACCTAAGTCATCATTAAAGGTAATGAGGCCTTTGAGGTAATAGGCGTAATCTAAATTGGGGCTACCTTGATACAACTTAATGAAGCGATCAATGGCCACCAATGCTTGAGCTTGTTCTTGGGCTTTCCAATAACAATAAGCGGCATTAATTTGCGCTTGTTGTGAGTAGGGACCGAATGGAAAGCGTGCCTCGAGTTTGTCAAAATATTTACCGCATTTTGCGAAATCGGCATCATTGAGCTTATCTGTAGCTTCAGAGTAGAGGCGGGATTCTGACCATATATCCGCATCATCCTTTTGGCCGTCACTGCCAGCACAAGCGCCCAGCAATAAGCTGCCAGTAGAAATCATCACCAGAGCTAGGGTCCGACGCCCTTGCTTGAGTGAAACAATTTTCTGGATAGCAGCGGCAAGCCTTAAACTGGCGTCTGAAATTACGTCGGATACAACTAAAAGGCCTGTTAAGCGTGGCATTGCCGGAAACTCCTGAATCGAATCCCATTGATTATATCGATGAAGAGGATTTCATTGCCCTAGAAATCCCCATGGAGGGAGGTGGCGAACGGCTGGATAAGGCTCTGGCGACTTTATTGCCTGAATATTCTCGAAATCGACTGAAGTCTTGGGTCGAGGCTGGGGCTGTTACGGTCGATGGGAAGGTTACTAAAGCTCGCTACATACTCCGAGGCGGAGAGAGTATTAAGGTCTTTCCACAAGAAATGCCCGAGCAATTTGCCTTTAGCCCAGAAGAGATTCCTCTGGATGTGGTTTATGAAGATCAAAGCATTATTGTGATTAATAAGCCGGTCGGCTTAGTTGTTCATCCGGCCGCCGGAAATTGGAGCGGTACTTTACTGAATGCCTTGCTCTTTTATTACCCAGAATTAAAAAATCTTCCGAGGGCAGGTATTGTTCATCGACTAGATAAAGACACCTCAGGGCTAATGGTGGTGGCCCGAACCGCAGAGGCGCAAACTGCCTTGGTTCGCCAGCTTCAAGATAGAACTGTAAGTCGTCGTTATCTAGCTTGGGTGTGGGGCAGCACTCCTAGCCAGGGTAAAGTGCTCGCAACAGTAGGACGCGATCAACGTGACCGACTCAAGATGGCTGCTGGCGTTAGTCAAGGTAAACCTGCGGCAACCCAGTATCGTCGTCTAGCCCAAGGCCATTTTCAAGAGCAAGCAACTACATTATTAGAGTGTCGTCTAGAGACTGGTCGTACTCATCAAATTCGGGTGCACCTTGAATCTTTAGGCTTTCCATTGATTGGAGATCCCGTCTATCGCAAGAAAATTCCGGGCATTGCCAAGACTCTTGGTTTTGAAAGACAAGCACTCCATGCTTTTGCTTTGGGCTTAGAGCATCCTGCCACCCACCAAACAATGGCTTGGTTTCAGATGCCGCCTGCTGATTTAATGACTTTGCTACAACAACTCAATCTGAGCGAGACTGACTTGCCAAATGCCTCAGCCACAATTCACTCTATGAGTAATCAAAATTAATGGATCTTATTTCAGCGGATTGGCCAGCACCTGATGGCATTCATACTTTGGTTACCTTAAGGACCAATGGAAGTAGTGTGGGGGCATATTCTTCTTTGAATTTGGGTGATCATGTTGGTGATGACTTCAATGCAGTCTTATTAAATCGTCAAGCATTACAAGCAGTTCTACCAAGTGCGCCTATTTGGATGAGGCAAATTCATGGGACATCAGTAAGCAATACTCTTTCCAGATTGGAGGGATCTACACAGTTGCCAGAGGCAGATGCAGCAATAACGGATCGCCCAAGTGAGGTGCTGGCAGTATTAACTGCAGACTGTATGCCAGTATTTTTTTGTAGTGACGATGGCAAGCATGTTGGGATAGCGCATGCAGGGTGGCGGGGTCTTTGTGCTGGCATTTTGCAAAATACTCTGGATGCCTTAGTGAAGCAGTCAGGAGGGTTGCCACAGTCAGCCTTTATGGCTTGGCTTGGGCCTGCAATAGGCCCCAACCATTTTGAAGTTGGTGAGGACGTGATAGAGGCTTTTGCAAATCACGGCTTTCAGGTAGGATCAGATTCCTTCATTCCGATACCTTCCAGACCAAACAAGTATCTAGGTAATCTTGCGCTATTAGCCCATCAGGCCCTTCAAAACGCTGGTATTGAGCGAATATATGGGGGCGATCTATGTACTTATAGTGATCCAAAGCGCTTCTTTTCACACCGCCGAGATGGGGTTTCGGGTCGCTTTGCATCCCTCATTTGGATCCAATCCTGATCTAATATTGACCTTAGGGCTAGGGTTAGTATGTATAACCCTTCTGCGTTGATAGCAGGAGAATGTTTTCATTAATAAGAGATCACTATGTTTTCTGGAATGAACCAAACTACATCACCGGCCTTGGCACCTCATCATATGGCGCTCATTCCACCTGAGCGCTTAGCGGAAATTCAGAAACAATATTTTGAAGAGTTGGCGCATCTGGCGACTAACCCTAATGCAATAGAAATTAAAGACCGACGCTTTGCAGGTCAAGCATGGCATTCTGCTTGGAGCAAAACCATTGCAGCGAGTTATTTGCTGAACTCAAAACATTTGTTAGCGTTGGCACACGCCGTTGATACTGACGAAAAATCAAAGCATCGTATTGTGTTTGCTACCGAACAAATGATCGATGCGATGTCACCCTCTAATTTCATAGCAACCAATCCTGAGGTCCTCGAGAACATCATTAGCTCGCAGGGTCAATCCATTCAAAATGGTATTAGCAACTTATTAGGTGATTTGAAAAAAGGAAAAGTTTCTCAGACTGATGAAACTGCTTTTGAAATTGGTAAGAACTTAGCAACTACCGAAGGGGCGGTTGTATTTCGTAATGACTTATTTGAATTGATTCAATACACACCGTTGACTGAGACGGTTTATGAGCGACCACTCTTGATGGTTCCTCCCTGCATTAATAAGTACTACATCCTCGATTTACAACCTGATAATTCGGTGGTGCGTTATTTGGTCGAGCAGGGCCATACAATTTTCTTGGTATCTTGGAAAAATCCTGATGACTCTATGAGTCAAGTCACTTGGGATGATTACGTTGGCAAAGGAGTAATTCAGGCTATCGAAGTCGCCAAAGATATCGGTGGTACGGAGCAAATTAATGTCTTGGGTTTTTGCGTAGGCGGAACCTTAACTGCTTCAGCCCTAGCCGTTCTTGCGGCTCGTAAAAAGAAACTGATTACCAGCCTGACACTTCTCACAACTTTATTGGACTTCAGTGATACCGGAATTCTGGATATTTTCGTGGATGAGGGCAGCGTTAAATTACGTGAGAACACGATTGGCGGAGAAGCAGGGAACTTTGGCATGATGTCGGGCTTAGAGCTTGGTAATACCTTCTCTTTCTTGAGGCCCAATGATTTGGTTTGGAACTACGTAGTCGAAAACTATCTTAAAGGTAAATCACCACCGCCATTTGATTTACTGTACTGGAATGGAGACTCGACTAATTTACCAGGGGCAATGTATTGCTGGTATTTGCGTCACACCTATCTACAGAATGAACTCATTAAGCCTAACAAGCTCACCATATGTGGGGAGAAGATTGATTTGGGCAAGATTGATTGTCCGGCCTATATTTATGCCTCACATGATGATCACATCGTGCCGTGGAAGTCCGCTTATGAATCTACCCATCTACTGAAGGGAAAAAATCGTTTTATCCTGGGTGCATCTGGACACATTGCCGGTGTCATTAACCCACCAAGCAAAAATAAGCGTCATTACTTTGTCAATGAGAAGTTAGCCAAAACAGCGGATGCTTGGTTCAAGGCTGCGAAAGATGAACGTGGCAGCTGGTGGCCAGATTACATCAATTGGTTAGCGCCTTTTGGCGGCGAGAAAAAGGCAGCCTCAAAAATTCTTGGTAATAAAAAATACCCGAAATTAATCGCAGCGCCAGGAAAGTATGTCAAAGAAAAGATTTCAGAACAGAAATAAAAAAACACAGGGAGAAAACAATGTCACAAAAAGTTGCCTACGTTACAGGTGGAATGGGTGGAATCGGTACCGCAATTTGCCAGAGAATGGCTAAAGATGGCTTTAAGGTTATTGCGGGTTGCGGCCCAAACTCGCCTCGTAAAGATCGCTGGATTAGCGAACAAAAGGCTTTAGGATTCGATTTCATCGCATCCGAGGGTAATGTTTCTGACTGGGATAGCACCGTCGCCGCCTTCGATAAGGTAAAGGCTGAAGTCGGCAGGGTTGATGTCCTCGTCAATAATGCCGGCATTACCCGTGATGGCGTATTTCGTAAGATGACTCCCGATGCATGGAAGGCGGTGATCGATACCAACCTCAATTCTTTATTTAATGTCACCAAGCAAGTGATTGATGGCATGTGCGACAACAATTGGGGCCGCATTATCAATATCTCCTCGGTTAACGGACAAAAAGGTCAGTTTGGCCAATGTAACTACTCAACCGCTAAAGCCGGCTTACATGGTTTCACGATGGCTTTGGCGCAAGAAGTTGCAACCAAAGGCGTCACCGTGAATACAGTTTCTCCTGGCTATGTTGGTACGGATATGGTTAAGGCAATCCGTGAAGACGTCCTCGAAAAAATCGTAGCCGGAATACCGGTAAAACGTTTGGGCACTCCAGATGAAATCGCGTCTATTTGTTGCTGGATTGCTTCTGGCGATAGTGGCTACGCTACAGGCGCTGACTTTTCCCTTAATGGTGGTATTCATACTGGTTAAGCAAATATCGGGGCTATTTACCCTGATCCAAACTAGGGCTACACTACCCACTTATTGCATTGCAGTAAAGACTCTGCAGACTTAGGACTATTTATGGCTACCCGCGCAAAACGAGTTGGTGAAGAGCGACTGATTAAGAAGTATCCGAACCGTCGTCTTTACGATACTCAAACCAGCACTTATGTAACCTTGAGTGATATCAAAGGTTTGGTAATGGCCAATGAAGTCTTCAAGGTACTTGATGCCAAAACAGAGGAAGATCTGACACGCAATATTCTGCTGCAGATCATTCTTGAGGAAGAGGCGGGCGGCGCTCCCGTTTTTTCAAGCCAAATGCTTTCTCAAATCATTCGTTTCTATGGAAACTCAATGCAAGGTTTGATGGGCAACTATCTTGAGAAGACAATGCAATCGTTTGTGGACATCCACAATAAACTCAGTGATCAATCTAAGGGAATGAGCTCTAGTGGCCCTGATGCATGGTCACAGCTCCTGAGTTTACAAAACCCACTGATGCAAAATCTAATGGGAACATACATGGATCAGAGCAAAGATTTATTCGTCAAGATGCAAGAACAGATGCAAGGATCGCAAGGTCTGTTCAATAATTTCTCCTTCACACCGCAAACTAAGTCAGCAGAAAAAGAATAACGTGGCAGGAAAAGTTGGCTTTGTATCCTTAGGTTGCCCTAAGGCATTAGTAGATTCTGAACTCATCCTCACACAACTCAGTGCTGAAGGGTATGAGACTGCGAAAGACTACTCTGGTGCAGATCTGGTTATTGTTAATACCTGTGGCTTCATTGACTCTGCTGTAGAAGAGAGCTTGAATGCTATTGGCGAGGCACTCGCTGAGAACGGTAAGGTAATTGTGACGGGCTGTCTAGGTGCGCGCAAGAATGCTGACGGCTCAGACTTGATTCAAAGTATTCATCCCAAGGTGCTCGCAGTGACTGGCCCGCACGCAACTGATGAAGTAATGCAGGCGATTCATCAACATTTGCCCAAGCCGCACGATCCCTTTACCGATTTGCTACCCCCCATTGGCGTCAAACTGACTCCTAAACACTATGCCTATTTAAAGATTTCAGAGGGTTGTAATCATCGTTGTACCTTTTGCATTATTCCTAGCATGCGCGGTGATTTGGTTTCAAGACCGATTGGTGAGGTATTACTTGAAGCAGAAAGACTATTTGAGAGCGGCGTAAAAGAATTGCTCGTTGTTTCTCAAGACACTAGTGCCTATGGTGTCGATATTCAATACCGCACAGGTTTTTGGGATGGCAAGCCAGTCAAAACGCGCTTGTTTGATTTAGTGAATGCCTTAAATACGATTGCGCGCAAGCACCAGGCATGGGTCAGGCTGCATTACGTTTATCCCTATCCCCATGTTGATGAGATCTTGCCACTCATGGCGCAGTTTTCAGAGCACGGTTATGGTGTTCTTCCGTACCTCGACATTCCTTTGCAACATGCTCACCCCGATGTACTCAAACGGATGAAGCGACCCGCCAGCGGCGAGAAAAATTTAGAGCGGATTCAGGCTTGGCGAGAGTCTTGTCCAGATCTGGTGATTCGGAGCACCTTTATCGCCGGCTTTCCTGGTGAAACTGAAGAAGAGTTTCAATATTTATTGGATTTCTTGGATGAAGCCCAAATTGATCGTGCAGGCTGTTTTGCATACTCTCCAGTAGCGGGCGCCACAGCGAATACATTGGCTAATCCCGTTCCAGAGGCAATTCGCAATGAACGACAGGCTCGTTTCATGGAAAAAGCTGAAGAAATCTCGATTCGACGTCTTGGTAAAAAGGTCGGTAAACGCACTCAGATTCTGATTGACCGGGTCGATGAGGCGGGCGGGATTGGTCGAACTGCCGGCGATGCCCCTGAAATCGATGGTTTAGTGCGGGTTTTACCCCCAAATAAGCCCTCTAAGCGCTATCGGGCTGGGGACTTTGTCCGTGCAACAGTCATAGAGGCACAAGGGCATGACCTAATAGCCGAGACTTGACTAAGTCATTCAAAATAGGACTTTTGCTGATTAATGTGGCCTCAAACGAGGCAAAAAGAAGGGAATTGATATGAGCCGTGATGTCGTCGTTTTGAGTGCAGTACGTTCTGCTATTGGCAGCTTTGGTGGCTCATTGAGCTCTTTTGAGCCAGCAGAACTTGGTGGAATCGTCATGAAGGAGGCTGTTACACGCTCTGGGGTCGATCCAGCTTTGATTAATTACGTGACCGTTGGCAACACCATTCCAACGGATAGTCGTTATGCCTATGTTGCCCGGGTCGCAGCGATTCAGGCGGGCCTACCAATGGAATCGGTTGCGATGGCCCTCAATCGTTTGTGTAGCTCTGGCTTGCAAGCGATTGTGAGCACCTCTCAAGCAATCATGCTTAACGATTGTGATTACGGCATTGGTGGCGGTGTTGAGGTGATGTCACGTGGTATGTATGGTTCTCCTGCGATGCGCAGTGGTGCTCGAATGGGCGATACCAAAATGATTGACCTGATGGTTGCAGTCTTAACTGATCCATTTGGCGTTGGTCATATGGGTGTTACCGCTGAGAACCTGGTTGAAAAATGGAAGCTGACTCGTGAAGAGCAAGATGCTCTTGCGTGCGAATCCCATCGCCGAGCAGCTGTTGCGATCAAAGAAGGTCGCTTTAAATCTCAAATTGTTCCAATTACGGTCAAATCACGTAAGGGTGATGTTGTGTTTGATACCGATGAGCACTGTAAACCCGATACCACTATGGAAACGCTTGGCAAGATGAAAGCCGTTTTCAAGAAAGAGGGCGGCTCGGTTACAGCGGGTAATGCTTCAGGAATTAATGATGGTGCAGCCTTCTTTGTATTGGCAGCTGCAGACGCTGCAGCCAAAGCGGGTCACAAGCCTATTGCAAGATTGGTCTCTTATGCAGTGGCAGGCGTGCCGAATCACATCATGGGTGAAGGCCCAATTCCGGCATCTAAATTGGCATTGGCTAGAGCTGGTCTGAAGTTAGATCAGATTGATGTGATTGAATCGAATGAAGCCTTTGCTGCACAAGCCCTGGCTGTTACTAAAGGCCTCGGTCTTGACCCTGCAAAAACCAACGTCAATGGCGGTGCAATTGCTTTGGGTCATCCGATTGGATGTTCTGGTGCAGCGATTGCCACAAAGGCACTTCATGAGTTACAGCGCGTCAATGGTAAATACGCTTTGGTGACAATGTGTATTGGCGGTGGCCAAGGTATCGCAACTATTTTTGAGCGAATCTAATCTAGCAGTAATAAGGTAGCATCTAAGCCGACTCGGTCAAAAGCCGCGTCGGCTTTTTCTTTAACGACGGGCTTGGCTTGATATGCGATGCTCAAACCAGCACCATGCATCATGAGCAGATCGTTTGCACCATCACCCATCGCAATCGACTGCACTTTGCTCACGCCTAATGATGCACATGCGTGCTCGAGATAAGACGCCTTTGCAACGCCATCAACTATATTACCGAGCACTTTGCCAGTCAGCTTGTGATCAACAATTTCTAGAGTATTAGACTGCGTTTGGGTAAAACCCAATTGCTCACGCAGTTTATCGGTAAAAAAAGTAAAGCCACCCGAGACCAAAAGGGTATGCAGACCACGTTGATGGGCCGCAGCTAGTAGCTCTATTGCGCCTGGGTTGGGTCGTAAGCGCTCTTGATAAACCGATTCCAATACATCAACAGAGATACCTTCTAAAAGCGCAACACGTCTACGTAGACTTTCTTTAAAGTCTTTAATTTCCCCGCGCATCGTTGCTTCAGTAATTTTTGCTACATCAGATTTTTTACCAGCAAAGTCAGCAATCTCATCGATACACTCGATATTGATCAGAGTGGAGTCCATATCCATTGCAAGAACTCGAATGGCTTCAGGATTAAATGATGAAGATAGAAAGGCGAGATCTGAACCATGCTCTGCTGCAATATTTCTAAGGACATTACGATCCTCTTCATTTAAAGCCGGCATTGACCAGCGCTCTGAAAAATAAGAGCCGCTAGATTGGTTGGGCTGTTTGCTAACGATCTCCATGCCTTGTTTTAAGGAGATGCTCTTGAAAGCAGAATCTAAGGCCTTGGATACTGGCTCTTTAGAGATCGCTACGAGAGTAGTCATTTCAGGCTTGGTCATAATCAGATCATAAAGCGTTAGCGATAGTTGCACCCTCATTGAGGCGTTTGAGAATCTGCCGTATCTGATCTAAGCGTTGCTCTAGACGATCAAAGCCGCCTTCTTTCTGGGGCAGGACCTTCAGCTTATCTTGGCCATTGAGCTGGATATGTTTTGAGCTCTGGATTAATTGAATAATTCTTAAGGGGTCAATGGGCGGGTTAGGTATGAACTGAATTTGAATAGCATTTTCTGAGGCATCGATTTTCTTGATTCCAAATCCTGTCATTTCAAGGCGTAAACGGTGGGTTTCATAAAAAGATTTAGCTTGATCAGGTAAATCGCCAAAGCGGTCGACTAATTCTTCACGCAAGCCCATGAGCTCAGAAAAATCATTCGTTCCAGCAAAGCGTTTATAAAGCGATAAGCGTTCGTGAACGTCGGGGCAATAGTCCTCCGGTAGCAGGGCAGGTACACCCAAGTTCACATCGGTAATAGATTGCAATGGTGACAAGAGATCAGGTTCTTTGCCACTACGTAGAGATTTGACCGCACGATTGAGCATTTCGGTATACAACTGGAAGCCAATCTCATGAATTTCCCCAGATTGTTTATCACCAAGCACTTCACCTGCACCCCGAATCTCGAGATCATGCATAGCCAAATAGAAGCCTGAGCCTAACTCTTCCATCGCTTGAATGGCGTTGAGACGCAGTTGCGCTTGCTTGCTCAATGCCTCTGGGTCTGGAACCATGAGATAGGCATAGGCCTGGTGATGTGATCGTCCGACTCGACCGCGCAATTGGTGTAACTGAGCTAAACCGAATTTATCTGCCCGATGCATGATGATGGTATTCGCCGTAGGAACATCAATGCCAGTTTCAATGATGGTGGTGCACAATAAAATATTTGTACGCTGGGTCACAAAATCCCGCATAACGGCTTCCAGATCACGCTCATGCATCTGTCCGTGAGCAACCCCAATACGCGCTTCTGGTATCAGCTCCTGTAATGCATGCTTACGGTTCTGAATAGTTTCCACTTCATTGTGTAAAAAATATACTTGTCCACCACGTTTGATCTCTCGCAATACAGCTTCTCGAATAACGCCATCACCTTCGCGTCTCACAAAAGTCTTGATTGCCAATCGTTTTTGTGGGGCTGTAGCGATGATCGAGAACTCCCGTAAACCCTCCATCGCCATACCAAGCGTTCTGGGGATGGGGGTGGCTGTCAATGTCAGGATATCGACTTCGGCTCGCAAGGCCTTGAGAGCATCTTTTTGACGTACGCCAAAGCGATGCTCTTCATCTACGATGACGAGACCTAAATTAGCGAACTGCGTTTCTTTTGATAGTAATTTATGCGTACCGATAATAATGTCTGCCTCACCCTTAGCAATCGCTTCGAGCGCAGCATTTATTTCTTTAGTACTTTTAAAACGAGATAATTCCACAATTCGGACTGGCCAATCAGCGAAGCGATCTTTCCAGGTTGCGACATGTTGCTCGGCAAGAAGGGTGGTTGGAGCGAGAATGGCGACCTGTTTACCACCCATAACGGCGATGAAGCTGGCACGTAAAGCAACTTCAGTTTTGCCAAAGCCGACGTCACCGCAAACTAGCCGATCCATCGGTGTGCCACTGGTCATATCTCCGATTACTGCAGTAATGGCATTAGCTTGATCGGGCGTTTCTTCAAAACCAAAGCTTTCAGCAAATGCGGCGTAATCATGAGGCGAGTATTCAAAGGCATGGCCTTTGCGGATAGCTCTAGCAGCGTAGAGTCCGAGGAGTTCTGCAGCAGTATCCCGAATTTGTTTTGCTGCTTTGCGCTTGGCCTTATCCCATTGACCAGAACCCAAATGATGTAATGGTGCAGTATCAGGATCAGAGCCTGCGTAGCGAGTAACGAGCTGTAATTGTTGAACTGGGACATACAGAGTAGCTTCATTGGCATAGATGAGATGCAAAAACTCTTCAAAGATAGGCTCCTGTTTAGGGGGCGCAAGATTGAGGAGAACTAAGCCCTGGTAGCGACCGATACCATGCTCTGCGTGTACGACAGGATCACCGATTTTGAGTTCAGAGAGATCCTTGAACAACATATCAGGATCTGCCGTTTCATTTGCTTTGCCCCTGCGTCTTTGGCGAGCAGTTGCAGTAAATAGTTCTGCCTCAGTAATGAGAATGATCTGCTCTTGGGGCCATGCAAAGCCACCGGTTAAAGGGCTGCTGACCAAACCAAAGCGGGAGGGACCTTGTAAGAATTCAGGGATCGTCTCAACACTGTCAGGTCTTAATTGAAAGACGGCTGTAGTTCCACCATCGACTACCAAATTACTCTCTTCAAACAGTTGCCTGATGGATTCTTTACGTCCTGCGCTATCAGTACAAATCAATACCCGCGATTGACCATGCTCAACTAGCTGGCGCAAACGATTAACAGGGTCAGCATCTTTGCGATGGACAGCGACATCTGGTACTGGTAAGAATACTTGCCCCTGATTGGGATCGCGCTCTAGAAGCAGACGCGCATTATCTTTTGCGTTGGCAAAAAACTGATCTACATCGAGGAATAATTCTTTTGGAGGAAGAATGGGGCGATCTAAATCATGTTTGAGAAAGTCATAGCGTTGCTGGGTATCTTTCCAGAAACCGCGAATGCTAGACTCAATATCGCCAACATTAACGAGCCAGACAGGATCGCCCGAGCGGGGGAAATAGTCAAAGATAGTAGCGGTCTGATCAAAAAAGATCGGCAAATAGGATTCAATGCCGGCACTAGGAATGCCCAAGTTGATATCTTTGTAGATAGAGCAACGGCTAGGGTCTCCTTCAAACACCTCACGCCACCGACCTCGTGCAGCGGTCCTAGAAATATCATCAAAGGGAAATTCATGGCCCGGGAGAAGTCGAATTTCTTTAACAGGAAATAGACTACGCTGTGTATCGGGATCAAAGGAGCGAATCTGTTCAATCTCATCTCCAAAGAGATCCAAGCGATAGGGTAGGTTAGAACCCATTGGAAATAAATCAATTAAACCGCCCCGAATACTATATTCACCCGGACGCATGACCGCACTCACTGGGTCATAGCCTGCTTGTTGAAGCTGTAACTTCAGTGCCGCTTCATTGAGCTTGTCACCTTGTCTAAAGAAAAAGGTATGCCCCGATAAGAAACTCGGCGGACCCATTCTTTGCAATGCAGTACTTACTGGAACTAGGACAATGTCACAGCTACCATTGAGAATCTCATATAAGGTCGCCAATCTTTCAGATACTAAGTCTTGATGTGGCGAGAAATGATCGTAGGGAAGAATTTCCCAATCAGGCAATAAACGGGTTTTGAGTTGAGGTGCAAAAGCAGGGATTTCTTCCAATAATCTTTGGGCTTCTTGTGCCTGAGCACAAAAGATCACCATTACAGAGAAATTACCGCGATTTTGCTGGGCTGCTTGCGCTATAAGTGCCGCATCCGATGAGCCCACTAGGCCAGAGAAGGTAAAGCGCTGCCCAACCCGCGGGGCGGGGATAGGGGGTATTGGTTTTACTGCTTCCGACATCTGATGTCATTATAGAATCAGGTATGTCCAAAGCTAGTCCGATTCAACTTAACGGTCGCCAGTGCCACGCCTTGCTTCCCACTGCTGGGAGTGGCTCCCGCTTAGGTGGTGATTTGCCTAAGCAGTTTCAGACTTTAGCTGGCAAGCCGATGTTGGCTTATGCCATTGAAGCCTTCCAAAATACCCCAGAAATTCATTCAATTTGGGTTGGCATTAATCCGAATTTTGCGGATAACCCCATCTTGACTGAGCTTAAGAAAAATACGAAGTCACTCGCTTTTTTACCAAGCGGTGGTGCTACACGACAAGAGACAGTCAAGAACACGTTAGAGGCGATGCTGCAAGGCGGTGTTGCTGAGGATGATTGGGTATTAGTTCACGACGCAGCCAGACCCGGTATCACCACAGGCTTAATCCAAAAGTTGATTGCCGCAGTTGTTGAACACAACAGCGGCGGATTATTGGCGCTTCCCGTTGCTGATACCCTGAAGCGGGCTGACTTAAGCTCGGTGGTGGCTAGCCAGTATGCAAAGGCTGATACAACAATCTCTCGTAATCATTTATGGCAGGCCCAAACCCCACAGATGTTTGGCTTAAAAAAACTTCATGACGCATTGAACGAAGCCATTCGTAACGAGGCTGATGTGACTGATGAAGCTAGTGCCATGGAATTACAAGGTGAAAGGCCGCTCTTAATAGAGGGTGCAACGCGTAATTTCAAAGTGACGCATCCTGCAGACTGGGATCTCATGCAATTGGTTTTAAGTACAACATCCAATCCTTAAACTATCTTTGACGAATAAACGAGAGCAATATGAGTAATGAAATGAATCCACCTCCGTTCAGAATCGGACAGGGCTACGATGTTCATGCTCTAGTTGCAGATCGCAAATTGATATTGGGTGGTGTGCACATTCCTTATCAAAAAGGTTTACTGGGACACTCTGATGCAGATGCTTTGCTGCATGCGATTACCGATGCGATTCTTGGGGCGGCAGGTTTAAATGATATTGGCCAACTTTTTCCAGACACCGATCCTCAGTATCAAGGTATGGACAGTAGAATTCTGTTGAGAGCTGCTTTGCAAAAAGTGCAGGCTGCAGGCTTTCAGGTTGGCAATGTCGATGCCACCATCATTTGCCAGCAACCCAAATTGGCTCCTTACTTGCCAGAGATGATTAGCCATATTGCAGCTGACCTAGCAGTAACGCCCAGCCATATCAACCTTAAAGCCAAAACAAATGAATCCCTGGGCCACTTAGGAAGAGGCGAGGGTATTGCAGTCCACGCCATCGCTTTACTCTACAAGTCCTCCTAAATTGCCTTTCTAAGGCTTCAAACCCTCTATACAGGGCTTAAATAGGCTGGGCATTGTAGAATTAGCGTCTTTAGAGTGAAGTTTAAGCACGGTAGCGCTCAGCGAAGTTCGCGAGGATGGCGAAATTGGTAGACGCACCAGGTTTAGGTCCTGACGCCAGAAATGGTGTGGGGGTTCGAGTCCCCCTCCTCGCACCACAAGGTTGTTACTTGGCTTGGACTTCATATCCTGTAATTCATTAAAGAGACGAGAATGGCTTTGCAAATCGAAAATTTAGGTCAGCTAGACCGAAAAATGACTTTAGAGTTCACCCGTGCCGATTTAGCGAAAGCACGTGACGAGCGTTTAGCCAAGTTAGGCAAGACCATGAAGATGGCTGGTTTTCGTCCAGGCAAGGTCCCAAAAAATATTGTTGAAAAACAATACGGCATGCAAGTCGATTTTGAGATTCAGTTCGATAAAGCTTCTGAGCTCTTTTTTGAGTTGAGTAAAAAAGAGGGTATCAAGTTAGCCGGTCAACCACGCTTAGAGCCAAAGAGCGAACTCGATGCAGACAAGATTGTGTTTGATGCTTTTTTTGAAGTACTACCAGAAGTCAAAATCGGCGATTTGAGTAAAGCTGAAGTCAGCAAATACAGCACAACTATTGGCGAGGCAGAAATTGATCGTGCCCTAGATGTTTTACGTAAACAACAAGTTCACTACCATCCACGAGGCACTGCTAGCGCGCATGGTGATGGTGGTGCCAATACCGCAGCCCAATCTGGTGACCAAGTTGTAATTGACTTTGTTGGCAAGATTGATGGCGTTGAGTTTACTGGCGGTAAAGCAGAAAACTTTGAGTATGTTTTGGGCGAAGGCAGAATGCTTCCCGAATTCGAGGCTGCAACCATGGGTCTCAAAGCGGGCGAGAGCAAAACCTTTCCATTAGTATTTCCAGCCGATTACCACGGAAAAGATGTTGCAGGTAAAACCGCTGACTTCACGATTACTGTGAAATCAGTGAACTGGCCACATATGCCTGTTGTAGATGAGGCATTTGCTTTGTCTTTAGGCGTTACTGAAGGTGGTGTTGAAAAAATGCGTTCCGAGGTGAAAGAAAACTTAGATCGTGAAGTCAATCGCCGCATTACTGCCTTACTAAAGAATGAAGTAATGGATAAGCTGAACAGCCTATGTGAGCTAGATGTTCCTAAATCATTAGTGGCTTCTGAGCAAGAGCGATTAGTAGAGTCTGCTAGAGCAGATTTAATGCAACGCGGTATTCCTAATGCCAAAGATGCGCCTATTCCAGTTGAAATGTTTGCCGAGCAAGCCCTTAAGCGTGTTCGCTTAGGTCTCATTTTGAGTGATCTGGTGAAGCAACAGAACTTGACCGCTACTGCGGACCAAATTAAGGCTGAAATTGAAGAACAAGCAGCTACTTACGAAGACCCAAAAGAAGTAGTACGCTGGTTTTATAGCAATCCAGGCCGCCTCAAGGAAATCGAAAACCTGGTTTTAGAGAACAATGTCATCAAGTATTTCACTTCGCTTGCAAAAGTCAGTGAAAAGCCAGTGAGCTTTGAAGAACTGAGTAAACTAAACTAATAACGTCTATTTCCTAAGGTAAAACCATGAGTCAAATTCAAATGCATTCTGAGCATATCGAACCCCAGGGTTTGGGTTTGGTACCCATGGTGATAGAGACCTCTGGTCGTGGCGAGCGTGCTTACGATATTTACTCACGTCTACTGCGCGAACGGGTGGTGTTTTTGGTTGGCGAGGTAAACGATCAAACCGCTAACTTAGTGATCGCCCAATTGCTCTTCTTGGAGAGTGAGAACCCAGACAAAGAAATCTCGCTTTATATCAATTCTCCAGGTGGCTCTGTTTCTGCTGGCCTAGCAATTTATGACACTATGCAATTTATCAAGCCTCATGTCAGCACCCTGTGTATGGGCATGGCAGCTAGTATGGGCGCATTCTTGCTCTGCGCCGGTGAGAAGGGCAAGCGCTATGCCTTACCAAATTCACGCGTCATGATTCATCAGCCTTTAGGTGGCGCCCGTGGGCAAGCCTCTGATATTGAAATTCAAGCTCGCGAGATTTTGTACCTGCGCGAGCGTTTGAATAAGATCCTTGCCGATCGCACCGGCCAGTCGATTGAAACCATTGCTAAAGATACTGATCGTGATAACTTTATGTCAGCAGAGCAGGCCAAAGATTATGGCTTGATCGATAAAGTGATTGAGAAGCGTCCTTAATACCAGGCTATTATTTTGAGCGATAAAAAGACAACCGGCGACTCAGAAAAACTGCTGTATTGCTCTTTCTGCGGCAAAAGCCAACATGAGGTCAAAAAACTCATTGCCGGTCCTTCCGTGTTTATTTGTGATGAATGTATTGATCTCTGTACTGACATTATTCAAGAAGAGATTGCCAAGCTTCCTAAAGAAGATGGTGAAGCTGCTTTACCAACACCCCATGAGATTCGAGAGAATTTAGATCAATACGTGATTGGCCAAAATCACGCCAAGAAAACCTTGGCTGTAGCGGTATACAACCACTACAAACGTTTGCAGTATTTACCTAAACCCAAGACTCCCAAGCTGGATAAAGATGGTAAGCCCGTCGAGGCGACAGATAAAAAAGAAACGCCAAAACCAGGCAAAGCCATCGTGGACGGCGTCGAGTTAGCCAAAAGCAATATCTTGCTAATTGGTCCAACAGGTTCAGGCAAGACATTGCTTGCACAAACTTTGGCTCGGATGTTGGACGTGCCATTCGTGATGGCTGATGCGACAACCTTGACAGAGGCCGGCTACGTTGGTGAGGATGTAGAAAATATCATCCAGAAATTATTACAAGCTTGTGATTACAACGTAGAAAAAGCGCAACGTGGCATTGTCTACATTGATGAGATCGATAAGATCTCCCGTAAATCAGATAACCCATCGATTACCCGTGACGTTTCAGGCGAGGGCGTTCAGCAGGCTCTTCTTAAATTGGTAGAGGGTACGATGGCCTCGGTTCCACCTCAAGGCGGTCGCAAGCATCCCAATCAAGATTTCTTGCAAGTCGATACAACAAACATCTTATTTATATGTGGCGGCGCCTTTGATGGCCTAGAAAAAGTTATTCAACAGCGCACTGCTAAAACTGGTATTGGCTTTAATGCAACTGTTCCAGGTAAAGACGATCGTGGCATTACCGATTTATTAGTCGAAGTCGAACCAGAAGATCTCATTAAATTTGGATTGATTCCTGAGTTGATTGGTCGTTTGCCGGTTGTGGCAACCCTATCTCAATTGGATGAAGAAGCATTGATCCAGATTCTGACTGAGCCCAAGAATGCCTTAGTAAAACAATATCAAGCTTTGCTGACAATGGAAGGCTCTGAACTGGAAGTGAGACCCGCAGCTCTGTCGGCTATAGCCAAAAAGGCAATCGCCCGTAAGACTGGCGCTCGGGGACTGAGATCTATCCTCGAGGGCTCATTAATGGACGTGATGTATGACCTACCTTCATTGAAGAACGTGCAAAAGGTAGTTATCGACGAAAGCAGCATCCAAGAAGGTGGTAAACCGCTACTTGTCTACAAACAGACTGCCGAACAGGCAGATTTGAGCAAAAAAGCATAATTTTTTCCTCTTTTTGACCCATTTTGGTCATTTTTTACTCATTTTTTGTATTTTTACCCTTGTTTTTTACAAAGTGTGACCCATATAGGTAGTATGCTATTCATAAATACCTACCCTATTTAGTGTTTATATTGTTTTGGGTATTTAGCAAGAATTGACTACTTTGGAGGATTGCCCCATGCCTGGCCACTTATTACTACCCTCTGAACCAATTCAACTTCCATTGCTCCCTTTAAGGGACGTGGTTGTATTCCCTCATATGGTGATCCCTCTGTTCGTGGGTCGTCCTAAATCAATCAAAGCGCTAGAAGCTGCCATGGAAACTGGCAAGAGCGTGCTCTTGGTGGCCCAAAAAGCAGCTGCTAAGGATGAGCCCTCGGTTGAGGATCTTTACGAGGTAGGCTGTATTGCCAATATTCTGCAAATGCTCAAACTGCCTGACGGCACCGTAAAGGTTTTGGTTGAAGGCGTTCAGCGCGCTGAAGTAAGTCAAGTAGAAGATAGCCTTGGTTATTTCAACTGTGAAGCAACCCCAACTGCGATTAACGCACTAGATGCCCACGAAACCGAGGCACTGCGTCGCGCCATCATGGCCCAGTTTGATCAGTATGTAAAACTCAATAAGAAAGTTCCACAAGAGATCCTATCTTCATTGGGTGGGATTGATGAACCAAGCCGCTTAGCAGATACTATCTGCGCGCATCTGCCGGTGAAGCTTGAGCAGAAACAACGCTTGCTCGAAATGAATGATGTTGTGCAACGCCTTGAAAGCCTCTTAGCTGATCTCGAGAGTGAGATTGATATTTTGCAAGTAGAGAAGCGTATCCGTGGACGTGTAAAGCGTCAGATGGAAAAGAGTCAGCGCGAGTATTACCTCAATGAACAAGTCAAGGCCATCCAAAAAGAATTGGGTGAAGGCGAAGAGGGCGCTGATCTTGAGGAGTTAGAGAAAAAGATTAAGACTGCACGCATGCCTAAAGAGGCATTGAAAAAGGCGGAGTCTGAGCTGAAGAAACTAAAACTCATGTCGCCGATGTCGGCTGAAGCAACAGTGATTCGTAATTTCATTGATACCTTGGTGAACTTGCCTTGGAAGAAGAAAAGCAAGATCAATAATGATTTAACTAATGCTGAAAAAGTATTGGATGAAGATCACTATGGCTTAGATAAAGTGAAAGAAAGAATCTTGGAGTACCTCGCAGTTCAACAACGAGTTGATCGTGTCAAGGCTCCGATTCTCTGTCTTGTTGGCCCTCCCGGTGTTGGTAAAACTTCCTTAGGTCAATCGATTGCTCGTGCGACAAACCGTAAATTTGTGCGGATGGCATTGGGCGGAGTGCGTGATGAGTCAGAAATTCGTGGTCATCGTCGCACTTATATTGGTTCGATGCCCGGCAAGATTTTGACTAGCCTTACCAAAGTTGGGGTTCGCAATCCCTTATTCCTGCTCGATGAAGTCGACAAGATGGGTATGGACTTCCGAGGCGACCCAGCTAGCGCCTTACTCGAGGTTCTTGATCCCGAACAGAACAACACCTTCCAAGATCACTATGTCGAAGTCGACTTTGATTTGTCTGATGTAATGTTCGTGGCTACTGCCAACTCTTTGAATATTCCTGGTCCTTTATTAGATCGCTTAGAAATTATTCGCTTGGCCGGCTACACCGAAGATGAAAAAACCAGTATTGCGATGAACTATCTCATCCCTAAACAGGTTAAAAACAATGGTCTGAAAAAAGATGAGCTGAAGATCGAAGAGAGCGCCGTTCGTAGCATGATCCGTTATTACACTCGCGAAGCGGGAGTTCGATCTTTAGAACGTGAGATCAGCAAAATCTGCCGCAAGGTTGTCAAACTCTTGCTACTCAAAAAAGAATCTGCCCCTGTTACAGTCAACGCGGATAATTTGGAGAAGTTTCTCTCGGTTCGCATGTATGACTTTGGCCTAGCAGCGAAAGAAAATCAGATCGGTCAGGTCACTGGTTTGGCATGGACTGAAGTGGGTGGAGATCTACTCACAATCGAAGCTGCCGTGATGCCAGGTAAGGGTGTTATTACTCGCACTGGTTCTCTAGGTGATGTCATGAAAGAGTCAGTTGAAGCCGCCAGAACTGTAGTTCGTTCACGCTCGCGTCGTCTGGGCATTACTGATGAAGCTTTTGAGAAGAAGGATATACATATTCACTTCCCTGAAGGCGCAACTCCTAAGGATGGTCCATCAGCAGGGATTGCGATTACTACTGCATTGGTATCTGTGTTCACGGGTATTCCAGTTCGCTCTGATGTGGCGATGACAGGCGAGATTACTTTGCGTGGCGAGGTATTGCCAATTGGTGGCCTTAAAGAAAAGCTTTTAGCAGCCCACCGTGGTGGTATCAAGCTAGCCTTAATACCAGAAGAGAACGTGAAGGATCTGATCGATATTCCAGATAACGTCAAGAATGCGATTGAGATTGTTCCTGTTCGCTGGATTGATAACGTGCTTGAGCTTGCCTTAGAGCGCAAACCCGAAGCTTTGCCAGAACCTAGCCCCGAAGAGTTGGCCAAAAAAGCCAGTGAAGCGAGCAAAGCCTCTGAAAAGGCTGCTGGTGGAGATGTCCTGAAGCACTAGTTTCGGGCTAAAGTATCGAAATTAGGCCTCCTGGGTTACAATCTCGTCTGTATTTATTTGGGGCGCTTAGCTCAGATGGTAGAGCGTCTGCCTTACACGCAGAATGTCGGCGGTTCGATCCCGTCAGCGCCCACCAGTCCCCATTCTTAGCCTAGTACATCGGCGATACCTTCATGTTCGATACCGTTCGTAAGCATCAAAAGATTCTTCAAATCGTTCTGATGCTGTTCATAGTTCCCTCGTTTGTAATGTTCGGGGTTTCGAGTTACACCGGATTTTTTGATAAAGAAACCGATTTAGTCAAAGTAAACGGTCGAGCAATTACTGCGCAAGAAGTCGAAAATGCTGCAAAGCGTCAAGCCCAGCGTGTAGGTGGTAGTCCTCAAATCGCCCAAAGCTTGCCATTCCGCCAAGCTATTCTCAATGAACTGCTGCAACAACAACTGCTCGGTTTTGCTGTCAATAAACTGCGGCTGCAAGTCAGCAAAGAAGAGTTAATCCGCAGTCTACAAAGTATTCCGCAAATTCGGGCTTTATATCGTCAAGATGGTAGCTTTGATGATGTGCGCTTCAAGCAATTGCTCTCGAGCAATGGCATGAATGAAGAGCAGTTCTATGCCAGCCAGAGTTTTGATCTGAAGATTCAACAGTTGGTTGGATCTGTAGCTCGCACCGAATTGGGTAGCCCAAAGTTGTCCGAAACAATTTCTTCTCTCTATGAGTCTGAGCGTGAAGTGCAGGCCTTGGAGTTCTCAGCTAAAGATTATTTGAGTAAAGTCAATCCTTCAATTCAGGAGCTGAAGGATTTTTATGCCGCCAATACCCAGCTCTTTCAAAGCCCTGAGTATATTGACGTCGAATATATTGTGTTAAAGCTAGATCCAAAGTCTGATCCTAAGGCTTTCGCTGATAAAGCAGACCAATTTGCTAACGTTACCTATGATCAGCCTGATAGCCTCAAGCCTGCGGCAGATAAACTAAAGCTTCCTATTCAAACGCAGCAGCATTTAACACGAAGTGGTGCAGCTGGATTAGCAAATGGCCATCCTTTAACTAATAATAAGGTGGTTCAATCCCTATTTAGTGAAGACGCTCTCAAGAACAAGCGCAATATTGAGGCGGTACAGATTTCACCTGGTGTTTATGTGTCCGCTAGAGTAGTTGCCTTTCACCCAGCACAGGTTCTTCCTTTTGATGAGGTCAGTGGCGAGATTAAGCGTCAAGTCACACAACGTGCTGCGGAAAAGCTGGCTTTGAATGCAGCTGCTGAAAAGCTATCAACATTGAAAACAGACCCTCAAAACGCTGCAGGATTCGCAAAAGCATTTTGGGTTTCTAGAAATAAACCAGGCAGTCTCGCAGGAGCTGCTATGGATCAGATCATGACAGTAGATGCTAAGCAATTACCAGCAGTAGTTTCTATCAATAATCCCGGAGTTGGTGCGACTCTTTACCGCATTGACCAGGTAAGACAGGCTTCTGGTGTCGATCCTGCACTGCATAAAGCGCAGGCCCAACAAATTCAGGCCTTATCTGCACAAGAAGAATTTGCAGGCTTTATGAGCTATTGGCGAGATGCGGCTAATGTGAAAATCATTAACCCACTCAAGCCCATGAATACCGGTAATGCTGGAGGGTAATTGCCTAGCTTAACCTTATAATCTAGGCATGTCCTTTTTCAGTTTTTTACCTGGGGCCGATGCCCTTTCTGCCTTTCGCCAGCAGCGACTTTTATCTTCGCTTTCCGCCCAAGGTATTAAGCTAGATGCGATTGAGGCGCAATACGTTCATTTTGTTTGGACTGATGCAGAGCTCTCATTAAATGATCGAGATCTATTAAGTCAGTTACTAACTTATGGAAATCCTTTTGTCAGTCATTTAAAGACCAAAGGTAGCTGGTTCAATAAGCATTCCAATAAAAAATACCAGACGGTTGCAATACCGCGCTTTGGCACCGTTTCGCCCTGGGCTAGTAAAGCGACAGAGATTGCTCGCCAATGTGGGCTCAATGTTCTGCGAATAGAACGGGGTATTGAATACTCTTGGCAAAGTAGCCAGGATTTAGATGCCAAGCAAAGAGAATTGATTCTGGCGGCGCTGCATGATCGTATGACTGAGGCTGTTGTAGATGATGTTTCTGCAGTCGACCCGCTTTACCAAACCCTTTCAGACCGTCCTTTAAAACGCATTCCCATTCTTACTGAGGGTAAAAATGCCCTTGATCAAGCCAATCAAGAGCTCGGCTTGGCGCTTTCTGAGGATGAAGTTATTTATTTGCTTGAAAACTTTCAACGCTTAAAGCGCAATCCTAGTGACGTCGAGTTAATGATGTTTGCGCAGGCTAATAGTGAACACTGTCGCCACAAGATCTTTAATGCCAGCTGGACCATTGATGGAGTTGATCAAGATCGCTCCTTATTTGCCATGATCCGAAATACCCATCAACTGAATCCTGAAGGAACAGTGGTGGCCTATTCTGATAACTCAGCAATCATGGAGGGCTGTGAGGCAGAAGTGTGGCAGCCACAGGGTGCAACTCATCAGTATCAGAAAGCTACCCGTTTGGTTCATACCTTAATGAAGGTGGAGACCCATAATCATCCGACTGCCATTGCACCTTTTCCGGGCGCCTCAACAGGAGCCGGTGGAGAGATTCGGGATGAGGGCGCAACTGGAATTGGGGGTCGTCCTAAGGCGGGCTTAACCGGCTTCTCAGTATCAAATCTTCAAATCCCTGGGACAGATTTACCTTGGGAAGCAGAAGTGTATGGCAAGCCAGATCGGATTGCGACTCCTTTGCAGATCATGATCGATGGACCCTTGGGTGGAGCAGCCTTCAATAATGAATTCGGTCGACCCATATTAGGTGGCTACTTCCGAGTTTTTGAACAAACCTTAGATGGCTCACGTCGTGGATATCACAAGCCCATCATGATTGCGGGTGGCATCGGAGCAATCGACTCGATTCATACCCATAAAAAAACGATTGAGCCAGGCCATTTGCTTGTTCAATTAGGTGGTCCAGGAATGCGCATTGGTATGGGCGGCGCAACGGGTAGTTCTGTGGCAACAGGCACCAATACTGCCGATCTAGATTTTGACTCCGTTCAGCGCGGCAATCCTGAGATGGAGCGTCGTGCTCAAGAAGTCATCAATGCCTGCCGTTCCATGGGCGAACACAATCCGATTGTTTCGATTCATGATGTTGGTGCAGGCGGCCTCTCAAACGCATTTCCTGAGCTAGCAGATGGCGCCAATCTTGGCGCTCAGTTTGAGTTGAGAAACATTCTGCTCGAAGAGAGCGGTATGAGTCCAGCGGAGATCTGGTGCAATGAGTCGCAAGAACGCTATGTTCTAGCTATAGCAGAAAAAGATATCAACTTATTGAAATCGCTTTGTGAACGTGAACGTTGTCCATATGCCATTGTAGGAGTTGCGACTAGCGAGAGACAGCTGCAGTTAAGCGATAGCAAGCAAGCGAATAACCTAGATGCTGCCTTACCCATTGATATGCCAATGGAAGTCTTGTTGGGCAAACCTCCTCGCATGCATCGTGATGTTCAAACGATTCAGCAGCATTTTTCAGATCTCAATCTGACAGATGCAAAGTTATCGGATTGTGTTGCTTGGGTTCTGCAACAGCCTACAGTAGCAAGCAAATCCTTCTTGATTACGATTGGTGATCGCACCGTTGGCGGTCTGAATGCTCGAGATCCTTTTGTTGGACCATGGCAAGTGCCGGTTGCGGACTGTGCCGTTACTTTGATGGATTACCAAGGCTTCCGTGGTGAAGCCATGACGATGGGTGAGAGAACCCCACTTGCTGTAATGAATGCGCCAGCAGCAGCCCGAATGGCAGTGGGTGAGGCGCTAACTAATTTGCTAGCCGCCGATATTTCTGGTCTTGAGGGTGTGAAACTCTCGGCAAACTGGATGGCAGCTTGCGGTTCGCCCGGTGAAGATGCCAAGCTTTTTGATTCTGTCAAGGCAATTGGCATGGAGTTGTGCCCCGCGCTGGGTATTTCTATTCCGGTGGGCAAGGATTCATTATCGATGGCCACTGAGTGGAATGATGGTCAGGAAAATAAAAAGGTCACTGCACCGGTTTCATTAATCATTTCTGCGTTTGCAGCCGTAGCAGATGTGCGTAAGACTCTGACCCCATTACTAAAGCTCAATGACCGAGATGGTAAACCCATTGAGAGTGAGCTGATTTTGATTGATCTGGGTAGAGGTCAAAACCGAATGGCTGGCAGCATCTTGGCTCAAGTACTCAATCAGGCTGGTAATTACACTCCTGATCTTGATCATCCTGAAGATATCAAGGGCCTCGTTCAATCTCTGAATATCTTGAGGCAAGAAGGGAAAATTCTTGCTTATCACGACCGTTCTGATGGCGGTCTATTGGCATGCATCTCTGAGATGGCATTTGCAAGCCATTGTGGTATCTCTATCAACGTCGATATGATCACTCTCGATCGAGATCATGAATCCGATTACGGTGATGCAAAAAACTGGGCGCAACAAATCGAAGGTCGACGTCACGAGCAAACCTTACGCGCTTTATTTAATGAAGAGTTGGGTGTCGTAATTCAAGTGCGTCGAGAGCAGCGGGATGAGGTCTTTGCGGTACTCCGTGAACATGGCCTAAGCGCTTATAGTCACGTGGTTGCCAAACCGAACCAAAATGGCCATATCGAAATCTGGCGTGATGCCAAAAAGGTCTTTTCTGAACCGCGTCAGCTACTCCAAAAGATGTGGAGTAATACCAGCTATCAAATTGCTAGATTACGTGATAATCCGGATTGTGCCGATAGCGAGTTTCAGCGTTTAGATGATCTTGCAGATCCAGGAATGTCGCCTAAGCTCAATTTCGACATGGCAGAGAACGTAGCTGCGCCATTCATTCAAAAAAATGATCGACCTAAAGTAGCCATATTACGAGAGCAGGGTGTGAACTCTCATGTAGAGATGGCTTATGCTGTTCACTCTGCTGGATTTGATAGTCATGATGTCCACATGTCTGATCTCCTCTCAGGCAAAGCTAAATTAAGCAATTTCCGTGGCTTGATTGCTTGTGGCGGTTTTAGTTATGGCGACGTTCTAGGCGCTGGCGAAGGCTGGGCCAAAACAATCTTATTTAATGCAGCCTTGCGTGATCAATTTTCAGCATTCTTTAATCGACAAGATAGTTTTGCCCTGGGTGTTTGTAATGGCTGCCAGATGATGAGTAATTTATCGAGCATGATTCCAGGTGCAGAAGCCTGGCCTAAGTTCACACGGAATCAATCAGAACAATATGAAGCTCGCTTGGTAATGGCAGAAGTGATGCCGTCACCCTCTATATTTACGCAAGGTATGGCTGGTAGTCAGCTACCAATTGCAATTGCCCATGGCGAGGGATATGCAAACTTTAGCCAACAGGGCGATCTTGAATCCATTCTGAAAAACAATTTGGCGACGATGCGCTTTGTGGATCACTATGGTCAGGCAACCGAGATTTACCCAATGAACCCTAATGGATCGCCTGGCGGTTTAACGGGTGTAACGACTGCAGATGGACGCTTTAGCGTCATGATGCCGCACCCAGAGCGTGTATTTAGAGCGGTGCAAATGAGCTGGTGTCCACCCGAGTGGCTCGATACTCAGGATGGAGCAAGTCCTTGGCTAAGGCTATTTCAAAATGCCCGCCGCTGGGCCAATTAAATTGCTCGGTATGGAGCCAGTTACCTTCTCCGAGAGTGGAGGAATTCGTTACCTTCATTTCGGCAGTGAATTGATTCAAGGGGCTATGCGCATGCGTGACCCTGATGAGATCTATCTGGAGTACAACCAGCAGATGATGGCTTGGTTGTTGTTTCTCGAAACTAAACCCAAGATGCAAGTGGCTCAACTTGGCTTAGGAACGGGGGCTTTAACCAAGTTTACTTACCGTCACTGCCCATCCGTTACCAGCACAGTGGTTGAACTTAACCCAGCAGTTATTGTCTCTGCTAGAACCATGTTCAATACGCCCGATGATGATCGACGTCTTAAGACAATTCAAGCTGATGCTAAAGCTTTTGTGGCCGATACAATAAACCATCACAAGTTTGATGCAATTCAAGTCGATTTATACGACGCTATTTGTGATGGTCCGGCAGCTAGCTCTTTGCGTTTTTATCGTGACTGCTTTAAGGCCCTCAAATCACCCGGAGTCATGACAGCCAACCTATTTACCAGGCACAAGAGCTTTAACATTAATCTAAATAATATTTGTGAGGCTTTTAATAATCGCGTTTTACTATTTCCTGAATCGCATGACTGTAATGCCGTAGCGATGGCATTTAAAGGTCCTATGCTTGAAGTGGAATGGCAAGATGTATCAAAGCGTGCAAAATTACTTGAACAGCAAACGGGCCTGCCAACTCGAACTTGGGTTCAGGGCTTGAGCCAAGCCAATGCACGACAAGAATCGCAATTGCGAATCTAATTGCATAAAAAGAAAAAGGCAACCTTAAGGCTGCCTTTTTCTATATCAAGATTAAGAACTCTTAGACAGTAACCGTATCAGCAACATCGCTAAATGATTTCATCTTATCGAAGTTCATGTACTGATAAACCTCTGCAGCTTTACTGTTGAGATTTTGTACCTGCTCTAAATATTCCTGTGGAGTAGGGAGCTTGCCGAGCAAAGCAGCTACTGCCGCTAATTCGGCAGAAGCGAGATAGACGCGGGTATCGATCCCTAAGCGGTTCGGGAAATTACGAGTAGAGGTTGATACAGCCGTAGAACCTTTACGAATCTGCGCTTGATTACCCATACAGAGAGAGCAGCCTGGACTTTCCATGCGGGCACCAGTACTACCAAGCATGCCGTAATAGCCTTCTTCCATTAAAGTCATGGCATCCATTTTGGTAGGAGGCGCAATCCATAAACGGGTTGGCATGTCTTTTTTGCCTTGCAGAACCTGACCAGCGGCACGGAAGTGGCCAATATTGGTCATACATGAACCAATAAAGACCTCATCAATCTTATCGCCAGCAACTTCAGACAAGAACTTCACATCATCTGGATCGTTAGGGCAGGCCAAGATCGGCTCTTTAATTTCTTCTACGTTAATCTCAATGATTTCAGCGTAATCGGCATTCTCATCCGCTTTCAGTAACTGCGGATTAGCAATCCACGCTTCCATTGATTTAATGCGACGCGATAGGGTGCGCTTATCTTCATAGCCGTTGGCGATCATCCACTTCATTAAAGTGATATTCGAGCGCATGTATTCAATGATGGGCTCTTTATTCAAGTGTACTGTGCAACCCCCGGCAGAACGCTCGGCAGAAGCATCAGACAATTCAAAAGCTTGTTCAACTTTGAGTTCAGGCAAGCCTTCGATCTCCAGAATACGGCCCGAGAAAATATTTTTCTTGCCTTGCTTTTCAACAGTCAGTAAACCGCGCTTGATGGCATACAAAGGAATCGCATTCACAAGATCACGGAGAGTAATGCCGGGCTGCATCTTGCCTTTGAAGCGAACCAGTACAGATTCCGGCATATCGAGAGGCATCACGCCAGTCGCAGCAGCAAAAGCTACTAAGCCAGAACCAGCGGGAAAGGAGATCCCAATTGGGAAGCGAGTGTGACTATCACCGCCAGTGCCACAGGTATCGGGTAAGAGCAAACGGTTCAACCAGCTGTGAATCACACCATCACCAGGTCGTAAAGATACGCCACCACGATTAGTCATAAAAGCAGGTAACTCATGCTGTGTACGAATGTCGACTGGCTTTGGATAAGCTGAGGTATGACAGAAGCTTTGCATCACCAAATCTGATGAGAAGCCCAGGCACGCCAAGTCTTTTAATTCATCACGAGTCATTGGGCCAGTAGTGTCTTGCGATCCTACTGTTGTCATGTGTGGCTCGCAATACGTACCGGGACGAACGCCTTGACCTTCAGGTAAGCCGCAAGCACGACCAACCATTTTCTGAGCTAATGTGAAACCTTTTTTGTTATCAGCGGGACTCACTGGTAAACGGAACTCGGTTGAAGCAGGAAGACCTAGAGCAGCACGGGCTTTGGCTGTTAAGCCTCGGCCAATAATGAGGGGGATGCGTCCACCAGCACGTACTTCATCTAAGATCACAGGAGACTTCAGAGAAAAACTCGTGATTTCTTTGCCGTCTTTGAAAACCTTGCCATCGTATGGGCGCAATTCAATCACGTCACCCATTTGCATTTTGGAAACATCCAGCTCAATCGGTAACGCGCCTGAGTCTTCCATAGTATTAAAGAAGATCGGAGCAATATTGCCACCAAGACACACACCACCAAAGCGCTTATTAGGTACAAAGGGGATATCTTGACCAGTCCACCATAAGACTGAATTCGTAGCTGACTTACGGGATGAGCCGGTACCAACCACATCACCAACATAAGCAATTAAGTTGCCTTTTTTCTGGAGTTCAGCGATTTGTTTCATTGGGCCACGCACGCCTGGCTCGTCTGGCTCGATACCAGCACGCGGGTTTTTCAACATCACGGTAGCGTGCAATGGAATATCCGGACGACTCCAAGCATCTGGTGCAGGGGAGAGATCATCGGTATTAGTTTCACCGGTGACTTTAAAGACGGTCAACTTCATGCTCTCTGGTACTGCTGGGCGACTAGTAAACCACTCTGCATCAGCCCAGCTTTTCATAACTGCTTTAGCATTTGCATTGCCTTTATCGGCTAACTCATGCACGTCATTAAAGTAATCAAACATCAAGAGGGTTTTCTTGAGAGCTTCGGCAGCCGTTGCACCGCATTCGGCATCGACCAATAAATCGACTAAGGGTTTGATGTTGTAGCCACCTAACATGGTGCCCAAAAGTTCAGTCGCTTTAATTCGCGAGATCAATGGTGATTTTTCTGCACCTTTGGCAACTGCTGCCAAAAACTCAGCTTTCACCATTGCCGCCTCATCAACACCTGCAGGAACACGATGGGTAATGAGCTCAAGCAGTTCAGCCTCAGTTCCTTTGGCCGGGTTCTTTAATAAATCAACCAATTTAGAGGTTTGATCTTTGGACAAAGGTAGGGCTGGGATACCTTGGGCTGCTCGTTCAGCAACTTGGGCGTTGTAAGCTTCTAACATCGTATTTCCTATGGGATAAGTTAACTATTGAAAAGCCAGGCAGGATCGATGAAAACCGATACCTGAATACTCCCATTGTAAATCCACAAAATTGCCGTGAATATGGGTTTTACTACTGATTTTTGGGGAAAATCCCCAAAATGGCTCAAATTACCGTTTCTTCTTTTAAGGCCCAAACTAGGGCTGCTACCCAACCCAATAATGACCACCCTAAAAAGAGATTCAAGGCAAAAATAGCTCCGGTATTAGCGCGGCGCTTATTAAAAGCAATAGCAAACGGCAAAAGGTAAAAGAGGCTGAAGACACTAATGAAGATGGCAAAAAAGAGACGCATTGCTTCTATTTCTCCCGCATCCAGCTCTGGGTACGACCAATGAGAGGAATGCCTAGGTAAGCCCTTAAATCGAGTTTATTGCCCTGATCGAGCAATTTAATATCTGCACGATAAATCTCACCATCATCTGGGTCTAAGATCCGACCGCCAGAATACATGTTCTCCCCATCTTTTTTGAGCCCGCTCAGTATTTCCATGCCAACTACGGGCTTATCTTTGCGGTAATCGGTGCATTTGGCGCAGGTTGGCAAACCGCTGGGATCCAAAATTTTGGTCACTTTTCCAACAAAAAGGCCGTTTTGCTCGCTGATCTGGACCAGAGCCGCGGGCTGATTGGTATCGTCATCAAAGGTTTTCCAGAGCCCGACAATTGACCCCGCATCTTGAGCAAGGGCTGCACCAGCAATCAAAACACTCAGGGCAGTCAATGCCCAGACTCTAAAAATTCGAGTCGGATATGCAAGTTTGAAGCAATTTTTCATTTTTTCTGGGTCGTCTAGGGATATATTTCTGTCATCTTAACCCCCTTAAAATACTTACTAGCAGACTAGCTATCGTTATAATTACTTTTTCCAACAGAGCTTAAGCGATGACTAAATACGTTTTTGTCACTGGTGGCGTGGTTTCTTC
>DAISKI010000010.1:0-26217 GCA_036821065.1 Polynucleobacter sp.
TTGAAGGCTTGCTTGCTGAAAAATATATGGTGCGCGAGGCTCGCGAACTCATTCCAACTGCAAAAGCCTTTCAGCTAATGACTTTGTTGCGCGGCCTCGATGTAGAAGAGCTCACGCGGCCCGACCTCACTGGCAATTGGGAAAATAAATTGGCTCTCATCGAGCAAAGCAAGATGAGCCGCGATACCTTCATGCAAGAAATTGCGCAAATGACGCAACGGATTGTTAAGCGTGCAAAAGAGTATGACAGTGACACCATTCCCGGTGACTATGCCACCCTTCAAACCCCGTGCCCCCATTGCAAAGGCGCCGTTAAAGAAAACTATCGCCGCTTTGCTTGTGAAAAGTGTGGCTTCACGATTAGCAAAACGCCTGGTGGTCGCGCCTTTGAATATCCCGAAGTTGAAGAACTTCTAAAAGAAAAAACAATTGGGCCATTACAGGGCTTTCGTAGCAAGATGGGTCGTCCATTTGCGGCCATTATTAAATTGAGTGAAATTCCTGAAGATGATGCAGATTATCCAAATGCGGGCTTTAAGCTTGAGTTTGACTTCGGTAACTCGCAAGAAGATGAATCGGAAGCAATTGATTTCACTGGACGTCAGGCTTTGGGCGTATGTCCTAAATGTTCTGGCGCAGTTTATGAAGATGGCATGCGTTACCTCTGTGAGCACAATACAGGCCCCGCCAAAACTTGTGACTTCAAAACTGGTAAGGTCGTACTTCAGCAAGAAATTTCTACTGAGCAAGTCGAGAAATTACTGAAGGAAGGTAAAACAGACTTATTAACCAACTTCAAATCTAATCGAACCGGTCGCGGCTTTAAAGCCTACTTGGCGCTCGGACCAGATGGAAAAATTGGTTTTGAGTTTGAAGCAAAGGCGCCTAAAGCTGAAGGGGCGGCGCCCGCTAAAAAACGCACCGGGTCAAGCGCTGCAAGCAAGTCTGCGGTTAAGCCTAAGCGGACTAGTAAAGCTGCATCGTCTAGTACCTGAGCAGTAATCAGCTTTGCCGACAGGGCCGACCAAAGCGCCCCTCTCGATCCAAAAGCGCTAGCTATAAAGATTCCAGGGCGTTGACTTAAGGGGCCAATAATCGGTAGTCGGTCCCCCGCAACGCAACGTATCCCCACAAAGCTACCGCAGCTTTCTAGCTCAGCCAAATTGCCCTGTGCAAAGTTCAAAAGTGCTTTTGCTTGCTCACGATTAAATTGATCGCTGCTTTGCCTTGGAAGCGGGTCATCTTCGCCCTCGTCATAGCTTGAGCCAACCATCCAAGTACACCGCCCATCTTCAAGCACTTGTGCAGGTAAGCAGTAACCGTCCCCAGATATTCCCACTGAGGGAAGCTCTTGTACCCAAGGACTATTTTTTGCCACAGAAAAAATACTCAGCTGTCCACGCACCGGTCTTAATGGTAGGCGCACCTTCAGACTATCAATTAAAAGTTTGGTATGTGCGCCAGCGGCGATCACTACTTTATCGGCACTAAGTACTGTCTCATTCTTTTTGTTGAGTAACAACCAATGGCTATTGTTGCGCTCTAGTTGAGTAATTTCTTGATTCCAATAAGTTCTCAGCCCACTTCGCGCCTCAAGCAATTTTTTACTAGCATCTGCAAGACTCATCGATGCGCCGCGCGGCAACCAAACTCCACTTTGTTTAATGCCGCAAATCTGTTCTGCGTCTTTTGCCTCTAGGGCGATTGCTATGCTTTCATCAAGCTCAAGGGCCTGCAAATGTGCAGCCACTTCTGCCCGCTTAAATGATTTATCTTTCTTGCTAGGCTGGAAAATCCCGTGTTGATTCCAGCTTGCTCCCCACTGCGCTTCTGCTAGTAAGAAAGCAATCCGGGTTAGGCGAAGTAGGCGCGCAGAGCCTCTACCAATATGGGGGTGGGCAATGGCATAGGCATGACTCGAGCATGCGGTAGCTGGACCTGCTGCTGCATCGACTACGCAAACTGCTTGTCCCTGCTCAAGCAAAGCATTAGCAATAGCGGCCCCAGCAATGCCTGCCCCAATCACCACAACGGCATGGTGTTGGGGTTTAATCACAAAGCTTTAGTTAAGCGCCCTAATTTAGGCGCTTAAGCGTTCCTCAATTTTGGCTTGGGTTGCTAAAAGCTCTTTGGGCAGGCGCTCACCGAGGTGAGCGAATAGCTCAGAGTGAAGCTTAAGTTCATTCTTCCAGTCTTCTGTTCCAACCGCAATTGCTTTTTCGAACTGGGCGGCTGAATAGTCTAAGCCGCTCCAATGCAAATCAGAGTGTTTGGGAGAAATACCAAATGGGGTTTCAGTGCCATTTGCTTTGCCTTCAACACGACCCAGAATCCAGGAGAGTACTCGCATATTTTCTCCAAAACCAGGCCAAACAAATTTACCGTTCTCATCTTTGCGGAACCAATTAACGCAATATATTTTTGGCAGCGTTGCCCCATCAGCCTCAAGCTTCTTGCCAATATTTAACCAGTGACGGAAATAATCACTCATGTTGTATCCGGCAAAAGCAATCATGGCGAAAGGATCGCGCCTTACAACACCAACTTGACCTGTAATAGCGGCGGTGGTTTCGGAGCCCAATGTAGCGGCCATGTAAACACCCTCCACCCAATCGCGTGCTTCGCTTACTAATGGAACAGTATTGGAGCGACGTCCGCCAAACAAGAATGCATCTATCGGAACGCCTTCTGGATCATCCCATTTTGGGTCAACCACTGGATTATTTGTTGCAGCAACCGTAAAGCGAGAATTCGGATGTGCGGCTTTGCGCCCCGCTGCGCCGTCTGCTGGGGTCCAGTCTTTGCCTTGCCAGTCGATCAAATGGGCGGGCGGGGTTTCTGTTAAACCTTCCCACCACACATCACCATCGTCAGTTAAGCCAACGTTTGTAAAGATCACGTCTTGGTTTAAGGAGTCCAAGCAATTCGCATTAGTTTGACGATTGGTTCCTGGTGCTACGCCAAAATAACCCGACTCTGGATTAATTGCGTACAGGCGAGTTTTACCGTTTGCATCTTTACGGGGTTTAATCCAGGCAATATCATCACCAACAGTGGTTACTTTCCACCCCTCAAAACCTTTTGGCGGAATCATCATCGAGAAATTGGTTTTGCCACAAGCAGATGGAAAGGCGGCGGCGATATGAAACTTCTTTCCTTCGGGAGAAGTAACTCCCAAAATCAGCATATGCTCTGCAAGCCAACCCTGATCACGGCCCATATTGGAGGCGATTCTTAAAGCAAAACATTTTTTACCCAGAAGAGCATTGCCTCCATAGCCGGATCCAAATGACCAGATCTCGCGAGTCTCTGGATAGTGCACGATGTACTTGGTTTTATTGTTTGGCCAAGCAAGGTCTTTCTCGCCGGCGGCCAGCGGCTTACCGACAGAGTGCACGCAAGGAACAAACTCACCATTACTTCCAAGCTGATCAATCACGGCCTTGCCCATGCGCGTCATGATGCGCATGTTAATGGCGACGTAAGGGCTGTCTGAAACTTCAACACCAATATGCGCAATGGGCGAACCAATCGGCCCCATGGAGAAAGGCACGACATACATTGTTCTACCGCGCATGCAACCCTCAAACAGCGGATTTAAGGTTGCGCGCATTTCTTGAGGCTCAACCCAATTATTGGTTGGGCCGGCGTCTTCTTTCTTGTTCGAGCAGATAAAGGTGCGGTCTTCAACACGTGCGACATCATCCGGATCGGATAGCGCTAGAAACGAGTTTTTTCGTTTTGCAGGATTTAGGCGCTTAAATACCCCTGCCTTTACCAAGAGCTCGCAGAGTGAGTCATACTCGGCCTGTGAGCCATCGCACCAATGGACTTTATCCGGCTGGGTTAAGGCGGCTATTTCTGCAACCCATTGAATTAATTGATTATTTTTTACGTAAGATGGTGGATTTACGTTCACCTGGCTAATATCGGCTGTGCTCATGTGATCCTTTGGGGGAGTAATTTTGGATCCAACAATTTTAACATTTCGGTCATATTTAACGACCTTGGCAGCTTAGAAAAAACCCTCTATTTGCCAATACAGAACTGACTGAAAATTTTCCCCAAAAGGTCGTCCGGAAGTAGCTTTCCAGTGATCTTTCCTAGCTCATCTTGCGCTAAATGGAGCTCTTCTGCAAACAACTCCAGCGAATTGTTGCCATTTGTTGCGAACTGCTCTGATTTCTTAATATGTTCCATAGCGCGATCTAAGCAATCTAAATGGCGACGGCGTGCCAATATCCCACCCTCTTGGGCTGTGCTCCATCCCACAATTTCAAGAATTCTATTTTTTAGCTCCTCAACCCCGACCCCCGTTTTTGCAGAAATCCTCAAGGTCTCGCTGGCGACAACAGCATTTGCAGGCAATAAATCGGCCTTGTTATGCACCTCCAAAATTGGGCACTTAGGTGACAAGGCGGCAATGATTTCTGTTTTGAGCTGAATATCTTTTGCAGACTCTTCTTCCGAATTAGCAACATCTTTTAAGTAGACAACTAAATCTGCCATGCGAATAGCATCCCAAGAACGCTCGATACCCTTTGCTTCAACTTCATCTTGGGTCTCTCGTAGGCCAGCGGTATCAATAATATGAATCGGCACGCCGTTGATCGTGATGCTTTCTTTTACTCGATCGCGCGTGGTGCCAGCAATGGGCGTCACTATGGCAACCTCTTCACCAGCCAATCGATTGAGCAATGAACTCTTACCAACATTCGGCGCGCCCACCAAGACCAGCTGAATACCATCACGCAAGATCTTTCCTTGCTTTGCGCTAGCTCGCAAGTGCGTAAGCCTTGAGACTACTTTTTGTAGGCGCTCTTTAGCTTGAGCGCTTTCTAAAAACTCAATTTCTTCCTCGGGGAAGTCCAAGGTGGATTCGACCAAAATCCGTAGTTGGGTAATTTCTTCCACCAATTCATTGATGTCATCTGAGAATGCTCCCTGTAAAGAGCGGGCAGCGCTTCGAACGGCTGCCTCGCTTTGTGCGTCAATAAGATCAGCCACAGCTTCGGCCTGAGCCAAGTCCATTTTGTCATTTAAGTAGGCGCGCAGAGTGAACTCGCCGGGCTCTGCGATACAAAGATCGATTTCTTTTCCGACTTCTAGGCAACGCTTCATGACAAGCTCTAAAAGTTGAGGCCCGCCATGACATTGAAGTTCAAGAACATCTTCACCTGTAAATGAGGCGGGTGCCTCAAAGTAAATTGCCAACAACTGGTCAATGATGTTGTTCTGTCCATCGCGCAAACTCTGAAGGCTTGCTTGTCTAGGTAAGAGTGGTTTTTGTAATAAATTACTAGCGAAGCTTTTGAGCTCGGGTCCGCTTATCCTGATAACCCCAACACCGGCTTTGCCAGGTGCACTAGCAATAGCGATGATGGGCACCTTACGAGTCATCATCGCTATTATCTTTACAGAAAATGTTGGGCTTTTTAGGCGCCCGCTTTCTTTCCAAACAGTTTATTAATTTGCCATTGTTGTGCAATAGACAGCAGGTTGTTCACCACCCAATACAGAACTAATCCTGCGGGGAAGAAAAAGAACATGATGGAGAAAACAATTGGCATATACAACATCACCTTAGCCTGAATAGGGTCGGGTGGCGTTGGATTGAGCTTAGTTTGAACAAACATGGAAAGCGCCATAACAATCGGCAAAATATAATATGGGTCTGGTACAGATAGATCATGGATCCAACCAATCCATGGCGCACCACGAGTCTCAACGGAAGACAGCAATACCCAGTAGAGCGAAATGAAAACAGGAATTTGAATCACGACTGGCAGGCAACCGCCAACAGGATTAATTTTTTCTTTTTTGTACATCTCCATCATGGCTTGGTTCAACTTCTGGGGGTCGCCTTTGTATTGCTCTTTCATGGCCACAAGGCGTGGCTGCACTTCTTTCATGCGCGCCATTGACTTATAACTTGCAGCAGAGAGCGGGAAGAAAGCCAACTTAATTAAGATGGTTAGCAAAATGATGGACCAACCCCAGTTACCAACATAAGAATGAATTTTTGCAAGCAGCCAAAAAATGGGTTTAGCCAAAATAGTTAGGTAACCATAGTCTTTAAGGAGCTCTAGGCCGGGGGCGATACCCTCTAACATTTTTTCTTCTTGTGGGCCAACAAACAAGCGGGCTTTTTCCACTGCGGTGGTCCCCTTGTCGATCACACCAAGCGGAATTTGCATACCAATTCGATATAAATTGACGTCCACCTTGTCGGCGTAGATGTCTCGTGCAGCCTTATCACCAGGAATCCACGCGCTGGCAAAATAATGTTGCACCATTGCTACCCACCCGCTCTGTCCGGCTGGAATTTGTTTTGGAACCTCTGCTTTGCTTTTCTCAATATCTTCAAAATTTACTTTTCTGAATTTATCGTTTTCTGTATATGCAGCTGGGCCAGTAAATGTGCTGGCAGAGAAGGCGCCGCCAAATGGTCCTACCTTTGGCTCGCTGGTGCCATCACGAACAATTTCTGTGTAGAGCACCAATGGATTTGGGTTCGCATTGGATTGCGTAACGCGATGGCCCACATCAATCACATAGCTGCCAGGATTCAGTAAGAAAGTTTTTTCTAGCTTTACGCCATTGCGCTCGCTTGCCAACACTAGAAATGGTCTACCAGATCCATCCTTGCCTGCTTGCTGCAATTTAAATGTACTGGTGTGATTAGGTAAATCTGGGTTGCCAATGGCAATCAAGCCCGAGCGCGCAAAATACTTGTGTGCTGGCGTGTATTGAAATAATTCAACGGGTTTTTGATCCGCATTAAGTTCTTTTAGAAGCTTGGCATCAATCACGTTGGCGCCCGTAGAGCTGATCTCTAAACGGAGCACGTCATTCTCTAATACAAACTTTTCTCCCTGCTCTAGGTTTACATTTTCTTTTGGTAATGCGCTAGATAGGTTGACGGGTGCGCCAGAAACAGGCGAAGGTAAGTCGCTCTTATTTTGGTTTGTGCCTTGATCTGATCCGACGGGCTTGCTTGGCGCACTAGAAAATAATGAGGGCTTTCCTTGGTGGGTTTGCCAGTTGTTATAAAGCATGAGGGCTGACAAAGAAAAGATGGCCCAAAGTATTGTTTTTTTAAAGTCCATTTGCTTCACTTAAAGAATGAGATATCTGTTTTACAGCAGGATCATGGCCGCCGTGTGACCAAGGGTTACAACGCAAGATGCGCCACGTACTTAAACCAGCGCTCTTAAAAAAACCGTAATGCTTAAAACAGTCGCAAGCATATTGTGAGCAGCTTGGAAAATACTTACATTGCGCCCCAAAATAGGGGCTTAAGCAAACTTGATAAAGCCTAAGCAGTTTTATCGCTAAAGCATTTAAAGGTCGCATTACATGAGGCCCAGCAGTTGATTGAGGAGAGCACCTTTTTCTTTGCTTCTGAGTCGACCTCGGGTTTCTCGACCTATAGGTAAGCGCAGCTTAACTACAACATCTGCGCCTGGCCGTGCCTTACGAATTTGTTCGCGCAACATACGTTTAAGTCTGTTGCGATCTACTGCACGCTTGGCGAGTTTTTTGGCGACCGCCACTCCAAGATCGGGATTGCAATCAGCTTTTGGGGGTGCTGAATAAATTCCCCAATAGGAGCTGGTCTTGGGGCGTGTTTTTAGAAGCTCAGAAATCCTGGCGCTGTTCAAAAGCAAACTTATACAGCTAAACGTTTGCGGCCTTTGGCGCGGCGAGCGTTCAAAACAGCGCGTCCACTTTTTGTTTTCATACGAATACGAAAGCCATGGGTACGCTTGCGGCGAGTTACTGAGGGTTGGTATGTTCTTTTCATGATCGATCCTAGGAAAGCCGACTATTTTCGTGCTTGTAGGCCAAAAGGTCAACCTGTGCTGATAAATATATAGGTGTTTTCTCTATTTTCTGTCTGATTTTGATCTAGAGCCTTAATTTAAATAACATTTTTACCTTTATTCACAAGTTATCCACAGGTTTTCCACGGTTTTCTTCCTTGTGGATAACTTTCGGAGATGGCTACAATGGATCCTCCAAAAATATGAGCAACCTACAGAACCCCCCCGCACTAAATTTACCAACCCCTTTGGGGTTTTGGGATAACGCCCTTGGGACATTGTCGCGCGAGTTATCGCCCCAACAATTTAAGACCTGGATCCAGCCACTACGCTTGCTCACACATGATGTAAGTGATAACTCACTTACAATAGGAGCTCCGAATAGGTTCAAACTAGACTGGATTAAAAAGACTTTTTCAGACCGTTTTCAAGAGTTAGCGGCGCAATACTTTGGTCAATCTACCACTCTGAATTTTGTTCTTGATGTTGATGGGGGTGTTGTTGAGACGACCCCAAGCCCTGCTGGAATAGAGCCAACATTGGGTGGCGAGACTTTGGCTTCGGAGGACAACCCGGTTCAGATAGAACAAGTTTTTGAGATTGAAGATCATTCAAAATTAAATCCCAACCTCACTTTTGAAACCTTTGTAACCGGAAAAGCCAACCAATTGGCTCGGGCGGCGTCGATTCAGGTTGCCCACAATCCTGGCAGCTCTTACAACCCCATGTTTTTATATGGTGGGGTGGGGTTGGGCAAGACCCACCTCATTCATGCAATTGGTAATCACCTATTAAAAGAGAAGCCAAATGCACGAATTCGGTATATCCATGCGGAGCAATACGTTTCTGATGTGGTTAGGGCATACCAACAAAAGGCGTTTGACCGCTTTAAACGCTATTACCACTCCCTAGACCTCCTTTTAATTGACGATATTCAGTTCTTTAGCGGCAAATCTCGTACACAAGAAGAGTTTTTTTACGCCTTTGAGGCCTTGTTAAGCAACAAGTCTCAGGTGATTATTACCAGCGATACCTATCCTAAAGAAATGGCTGGTATCGATGACCGCCTGATATCGCGCTTTGACTCTGGCCTAACGGTGGCCATTGAGCCCCCTGAATTAGAAATGCGAGTAGCAATTTTGATGAAGAAGGCAGCGGAAGAGGGCATCCCAATGAGTGAGGATGTTGCCTTCTTTGTCGCAAAACACCTTCGCTCCAACGTGCGCGAACTTGAGGGGGCCCTACGTAAGATTTTGGCCTTTGTTCGCTTCCATGGTCGAGAGGTCACTATAGAAGTGGCGCGGACCGCACTAAAAGACCTCCTGTCCATTCAGAATCGGCAAATTTCTGTGGAGAACATTCAAAAAGCGGTTGCAGACTTTTACAGCATTAAGGTGGCCGACATGTACTCTAAAAAACGCCCCGCCAACATTGCCCGCCCAAGGCAGATTGCAATGTTTATGGCCAAAGAATTAACTCAAAAGAGCCTCCCAGAGATAGGCGAATTGTTTGGCGGTCGAGATCACACTACGGTTCTGCACGCGGTTCGGAAGGTTGCCGAAGAGCGATCCCATGATAGCCAGCTAAATCACGAAATCCACGTAATCGAGCAGACCCTCAAGGGCTAACCTAGGCCTGTGGATAAGGCTGTGGATAGCTCAATGGATAAGTTTGGGGATAGCGAGTGGATAAATTGTGGAAAGGTCCCGCTTCGTGCAAAAATAGGGTATTGGATAAAAGTTATCCAACTTTTATCCAGCGTTTATACAAAAGTTTTCCACAGGTTTTTTTGATAGTAGTGCGTTGTTAGTAAAGTGTTTTTTGACTTATCCACTAAAAAGTAAACCCTTATTACTATTACTACTTAGATATATACAAACAAGGATTTAAAAGCAATGCAACTCGTTAACACTTCTCGCGATAGTTTATTAAAGCCCCTACAGGTGGTTAGTGGAATTGTTGAGCGTAGACATACATTACCAATTTTGGCGAATCTACTTTTTAGAAAAAACGGTGAGAAGGTTTCCTTTGTTTCAACCGATATAGAAATTCAAATTACAACCAACGCCAACTTCGGAGTTGGTTCTGAGGATGTCACAACAACGGTTGCAGCACGCAAACTATTAGATATTCTTCGCGCACTACCAGAAGGGCCGGTTGCGCTTAACCTTAAAGAAAATAAGATGGTTGTACAGAGCGGCAAAAGCCGCTTTTCCTTACAAACCCTTTCTGCAACAGAGTTTCCAGTTATGCAAAGCGTTGGTGAGGTTACCGCGAGCTGGAAGATGTCACAAAAAAGTTTTCGTCAACTGATTAGCCAAGTGCACTTTGCGATGGCTCAACAAGACATTCGCTATTACCTCAACGGCATGTTGTTGGTTGTTGAGGGCAAACAAATTATTGCTGTTGCAACAGATGGCCACCGTTTGGCTTACTCACAAATTGAATTAAATGAAGCACCATCAGGCTCTGGCCAAAAACAAGAGGTCATTATTCCTCGTAAAACTATTTTGGAGTGCCAGCATCTCTTAGAGGAATCCGACGAGCCCCTTGAAATGAGTTTGACGTCCAATCAAGTCAAATTTAGTTTTGGTGATATTGAACTTATTTCAAAACTGGTTGAAGGTAAATTTCCAGACTTCCAGCGGGTCATTCCTAAAGGGCAAAAAAACTCACTCGTAGTTGGTCGTGAAGCGTTGCAAGCCGCACTTCAGCGTGCCGCGATTTTGACGACCGATAAATTTAAGGGTGTTCGCTTTTCTTTATCACCTAATCGCATCACCATTCAGTCTACCAATGCCGAGCAAGAAGAGGCTCAAGAAGAAATTGAGACCGAGTATGCCGGCGACGCAGTAGAGATTGGTTTTAATGTAAGCTATTTGTTGGATGTTTTATCTAATCTCAAAAACGAAAAAGTTCAAATCAGCTTAGGAGATGCAAACAGCAGCGCTGTGATCACATTACCTGGCTCTGAAAACTTTAAGTATGTTGTGATGCCAATGCGTATTTAATTTAGAAGAAAATGACTGAAGAAAAAAAAGTAGTAGAGCAATACGGCGCATCATCGATTCAAATCTTAGAAGGTCTAGAGGCGGTTCGTAAACGTCCCGGCATGTACATCGGGGATACCTCCGATGGAACTGGCCTTCATCACCTGGTTTTTGAGGTTCTTGACAACTCTATTGATGAGGCTTTGGCGGGTTATTGCTCAGAAATCACGGTTGTTATTCAGACGGACAACTCTATATCGATTGTAGATAACGGCAGGGGTGTTCCAACCGGCATCAAATACGACGACAAACATGAACCAAAGCGTAGCGCTGCAGAAATTGTGATGACTGAGCTACACGCGGGCGGTAAGTTTGATCAAAACAGCTATAAGGTGTCTGGTGGACTTCATGGTGTGGGTGTTAGTTGCGTTAACGCACTATCCAAGTGGCTAAAGCTCACCATTCGTCGCGACGGCAAAACCCATTACATGGAGTTTGAGCGCGGTGTTGTCAAGAACCGCAACATTGAAAAAGAGAATGGTGTAGCCATCTCCCCCATTTCAGTAACCGGCAATACGGAGCTGTCAGGAACCGAGGTTCACTTCTTGGCCGACGAAGAAATCTTTGGCCACGTCGAGTTTCACTATGAGATTTTGGTTAAAAGAATCCGGGAGCTCTCTTTTTTAAACAACGGTGTACATATTCGTTTAATTGATCAGCGCACAGGACAAGAAGAAGACTTTGCTTTCTCTGGCGGCGTCAAGGGCTTCGTTGAATATATCAATCAAAACAAAAGCGTTCTTCATCCCAATGTGTTTTATGCAGAAGGTGTTAGGCCATCAGATTTGGGTGGACAAATTACGGCTGAAGTTTCTATGCAATGGAACGACAGCTTTAGCGAACAGGTGCTTTGCTTCACCAACAATATTCCACAACGTGATGGTGGCACACACTTAACCGGCTTGCGCGCTGCAATGACTCGCGTCATTAACAAGTACATTGATGAAAACGAGATCGCTAAAAAAGCTAAAGTGGAAATATCTGGCGATGATATGCGCGAGGGTTTGGCCTGTGTTTTATCTGTCAAAGTACCTGAGCCCAAATTTTCTAGCCAAACCAAAGATAAATTAGTTTCAAGCGAGGTTCGCGGGCCCGTCGAGGAAATTGTTGCCGAGGCTTTAAGTGCATTCCTTCAAGAGCGGCCGGCAGACGCAAAAATTGTCTGCGGTAAGATTGTTGATGCCGCTCGTGCTAGAGAGGCTGCCCGTAAGGCGCGAGACATGACTCGGCGCAAGGGCGCCTTAGATGGTTTAGGTTTGCCAGGCAAGCTTGCTGATTGCCAAGAAAAAGATCCAGCCAAGTCTGAACTGTTTATTGTCGAGGGAGACTCCGCGGGAGGCTCTGCAAAGCAGGGGCGCGATAGGCGTTTCCAGGCGATCCTTCCATTAAAAGGAAAAATTCTCAACGTAGAAAAAGCGCGCTTTGACAAAATGTTGGCCAGCCAAGAGGTGGTCACCTTAATTACGGTTCTGGGAACAGGCATTGGCGTTGAAGAATATAAGGCCGACAAATTGCGTTATCACCGCATCATCATTATGACCGACGCGGACGTAGATGGCAGCCACATTCGTACACTATTGCTCACTTTCTTCTATCGGCAGATGCCGGAGTTGATTGAGCGCGGCCACATTTATATTGCACAACCACCGCTATATAAGGTGAAGTTTGGCAAACAAGAGCAATACATAAAAGACGATGTTGAGCTAAATCAACTACTCTTAAAAATTGCATTAGAGGGCGCCTCCATACAAACCCCTGCCGGGGAATTGGTTGAGGGCTCGGCACTGGCCGAGCTATCAAAACACTACCAAGTGATCCAATCAATTGTTGATCGCCTATCACGTACTATCGACGAAGATGCGATTCGTGCGGTTGCTGCTGGCGTGCAATTAAATCTAGATACAGAAAAGGCTGCCCAAGAATCAGCGGAGCGCTTACGCACTGCTTTAGCAGACCCAAACAATCCGCTTGCCCTGCCACCAGAAATTATTGTGCAAAAAGAGGATCGCACAGAGCGCTTCCGTTTATTGCTGTCGAGAAGGGTGCACGGAAATCTTAAGCTATCAGCAATCAATTCAGATTTTGTTCATGGCGATGATTACCAAAGCTTGGCCAATGCCGCTGCAGTTTTGAGTGGCAAGGTGTTGCCAGGCACGAAAGTGCGCCGTGGCGATCCAGATAAAAACCAAAAAGAGCACACGGTTGACAACTTCCGCGCAGCCTTCTCTTGGCTGCTTTCAGAGGCCGAGCGAGTGCTTAGCCGTCAACGCTATAAAGGTTTGGGTGAAATGAATCCATCTCAGCTTTGGGAAACCACTATGGATGCCGGCTCGCGCACACTCTTGCAAGTAAAGATAGAGGATGCTATTGCTGCTGACCAAGTTTTCACCACACTAATGGGTGATGAAGTGGAACCGCGCAGAGCATTTATTGAAAAAAATGCACTGATCGCCCGCAACTTAGACGTTTAATATGAAAAAGAAAAAATTATCACCACCTAAGGTGGATAGATCCCGCATTGCCGTAAAGACATCACCAATTCATGGCAAGGGAGTCTTTGTCGTTAAGCCCATTAAAAAAGGCGCAGTCATTATTGAGTACAAAGGCGAGCGCATCAGTTGGAAAAAAGCGGAGAAGCGCCACCCCCATGACCCCAAAGATCCAAATCACACCTTCTATTTTTCGTTAGAGGATGGCCGCGTTATTGATGCCAAATATGGCGGGAATGCTGCCCGCTGGATTAACCACTCATGCAAGCCCTGTTGCGAAACTCAGGAAGAGTCCTATGATGGCAAGCCTCGAGTTTTTGTCTATGCGTTACGCAACCTAAAGCCTGGCGAAGAGCTTTTTTATGATTACTCTCTGGGTGTTGAGGGTCGTGTCACTAAAAAAATGAAAAAAGACTACGAGTGCCGCTGCGGTGCTAAAAAATGCCGCGGTACTATGTTGGCGCTAAAAGAGAAATAAACCACCTAGTAAATGTTGTTTATTACTATTCAAGAGTTAGAGGCTGCAATCAATTATTGGCGCAGTCAATCGCCCGCAGTTGGAGAGGAGCTCGCGCTTTGCCTTGAGGCAACAGTGCTAGCAAAACCCTATGCCTTAATGATTGTGCAGGGTTCTCAAAGAATGCCAATGGATGTTTTGGATGAGGGCGCACGCCTAGCCTTGCAGGGCTATTTCAAGACCATACAAAATCCATAAGATATCCCGTGATTATGTTTAGGGTTATTGCTATTTAATCAGCACCAATCTTGCGTTATTCTCAAACTCTTGCCTAGAGACGGGGCAGAGGGTTTATTTTGCAAGACACCATACTAAAAACGATTGGGCTGGGAAAGTCATTTAAGGGCTTTGCCGCGGTAAGTGATGTCAACCTAGAGGTTGCTCGCGGCAGCATTCATGCGCTGATAGGGCCTAACGGTGCGGGTAAAACAACCTGCTTTAATTTACTCACAAAATTTTTAGAGCCTACATCCGGGCAAATCCTATTCAATGGGCTAGACATTACTAATGAGCGGCCGGCTCAGATTGCTCGACGAGGCGTAATACGCTCATTTCAAATTTCAGCCGTTTTCCCCCATTTAACCGTTCTAGAGAATGTTCGTGTTGCACTGCAACAAAGCTTAGGTACAGAATTCTGTTTTTGGAAGTCCCAAAATTCTCTATTAAGGCTTGATGATCGCGCCCAAGAGCTCTTGAATGAGGTTGGCCTTTCCCGGTTTTCCGGCGAAGAGGCCATTAGTTTGGCCTATGGACAAAAAAGGGCACTTGAAATTGCTACCACTTTGGCAATGGACCCAGAATTAATGCTGCTTGATGAGCCCACGCAGGGAATGGGTCATGAAGATGTAGAGCGCGTTACCGAATTAATTGATCGGGTTGCTAAAGGCAGAACGGTTTTAATGGTTGAGCACAACATGAAGGTGGTGTCTTCCATTGCCGACCGAATTACTGTCTTGCAGCGCGGCGCGGTTTTGGCGGAAGGCTCTTATCAAGAAGTATCAAGCAACCCCTTGGTAGTTGAGGCTTACATGGGTAGTCACGGAGAGTCTTTGTGAGCGTCCTCGCCTTAGATATTCAAAACCTAGAGTCTTGGTATGGAGAGTCGCATATTTTGCATGGCGTAAATTTTGCCGTGAAAGAAGGTGAGTTGGTTACGCTCCTTGGTAGAAATGGCGCCGGGCGCAGCACAATCTTAAAAACCATTTTGGGCCTGACAAGCAAGAGGGTTGGATCCATCAAGGTTTTTGGTAATGAAACAATTCAATTGCCCAGCTATCAAATTGCGCGATTGGGTGTGGGCTATTGTCCAGAGGAGCGAGGCATCTTTGCAAGCTTAAGTACAGAAGAAAATCTGTTGTTGTTACCAGAAATTGCGCCAGGTGGAATGGGTTTGGATGACATTTATGAAATGTTTCCCAACCTCTATGAAAGACGTCATAGTCCCGGCACTCGGCTGTCAGGGGGTGAGCAGCAAATGTTGGCTATGGCGCGGATTTTGAGAACCGGCGCAAAACTGCTATTGCTTGATGAGATTACGGAGGGCCTTGCACCCGTCATCGTGCAAAAGCTTGGAGAGGTTGTAGCAGGCCTTAGGGATAGAGGGTTCACGATCGTATTGGTTGAACAAAATTTTCGATTTGCTGCGCCCTTGGCAGATCGTCATTATGTAGTTGAGCACGGTAAGGTTGTTGAGGTTGTGAATCGCTCAGAGCTGGCCGACAAAGCCGCCTTATTAAATGAGTATCTTGGTGTCTAGTCTTTTCTAAAGGAGATGGAAATGAAGTTAAAGCAAATAACAGCGGGGCTGGTTGCGGTTGCCATGCTTGGCTCAAACCCAATATTCGCCCAAAGCTCACCGAAGGTGAGTAACGACGTAGTCAAGATCGGCGTGTTAACCGACCTTTCCGGTACATACTCAGATTTGGCTGGCCCTGGCTCGGTAATTGCAGCAAAAATGGCAATAGCTGACTTTTCTAAAGACGGTACTGTGCTTGGTAAAAAGATTGAACTAGTTAGTGCTGACCATCAAAACAAGGCAGACATTGCTGCCAATAAAGCCCGCGAGTGGTATGACAAAGATAACGTTGATGTGATTGTGGATTTGGTTTCAACTAATACTGCATTGGCTGTAATGGAAGTTGCGGAGCAGAAAAATAAGATCACCCTAATTTCGGGAGCGGGCTCTACCGCAATTACCAACGAAAAGTGCACGCCAGTAAACGTTCATTGGGCATACGACACTTATGGCCTTGCGAACGGAACAGCAAAAGCGGTGGTGAAGCAGGGCAAGAAAAATTGGTACTTCATCACTGCTGACTATGCCTTTGGCGCATCACTTGAAAGCGCCGCGACCAATGTGGTAACAGCGGGCGGAGGCAAGGTACTGGGTGTAAGTAAGGCCCCATTTCCAAACAATGATTTCTCGTCCTATTTGTTGAAAGCACAAGCTAGCGGTGCAGATGTCGTTGCCCTGGCTAATGCTGGGCAAGATACGATTAATTCAGTAAAACAGGCATCCGAATTTGGTATTAATAAAAAACAAACGGTAGTGCCATTATTGATGTTTATTTCAGACGTTCACTCTTTGGGTTTGCCAACCGCTCAAGGTATGTTGATGACCGAGGGCTTCTACTGGGATCGTGATGAAAAAACCCGCGCCTGGTCACGCCGTTTCTTTGAACAACATAAGCGCATGCCTACCATGGTTCATGCTGCCGTTTACTCATCCGTGATGAATTACTTGAAGACGGTACAAGCAACCGGCACTGATGACACTACAGTGGTAATGCAAAAACTCAAGGCGACCCCAATCGATGATGGACTCTTCAAGGGCAAGATTCGCGCAGACGGTAAGTTTTCACACGAAATGTTTTTGCTAGAGGTGAAGAAGCCTAGTGATGCAAAAAGCCCATGGGATTATTACTACATCCGTGATGTTATTCCAGCCGCTGATTCATCTATTCCGCTCGCGATGTCTAAATGTAAATTGGTTAAAAACTAAATCAAACTATGTTTGAGCTTTTAGGAATCACTCCACAGGGGCTAGTTGCACAGCTCTTAGTGGGGCTGATTAACGGTTCGTTTTATGCCATTTTGAGTTTGGGGTTGGCCATTATTTTTGGCCTCCTCAATATCATTAATTTTTCTCATGGTGCTCAATACACCATGGGTGCTTTTGTTGCTTGGATTGGCTTGACCCAAATTAGTCAATGGCTCGGGTTCCCAGAGTTAACGATGAACTATTGGTTCGCTTTAATTTTGGTGCCGTTGATTATGGCTGGCTTTGGTTTGATTCTCGAGCGTACGATGCTGCGCAGGCTTTATCACCTTGACCACCTTTATGGTCTTTTACTCACCTTTGGTTTAGCTTTAATTATTGAGGGCTTGTTTCGCGATTGGTATGGGATATCAGGTGAAAGTTATCCAGCCCCCGAATTGCTGCAAGGCGCCATTCCATTAGATGCCATCGGAATTATTTTGCCCAAGTATCGAATTTGGGTTGTTGCAATTTCAATGCTGGTCTGTTTTTCAACTTGGTATGTGATTGAGCGTACGAAGCTTGGCGCCTATTTACGCGCTGGAACTGAGAACCCAAAACTTTTACAAGCCTTTGGTGTAAATGTTCCGCTCATGATTTCATTGGCCTATGCCTATGGTGTGGGCCTTGCTGGTTTTGCTGGCGTCCTCGCAGCACCAATCTTTCAAGTAAATCCTCTCATGGGCTCTAACCTCATCATCATTGTTTTTGCTGTAGTAGTGATCGGCGGCATGGGCTCTATCATGGGCGCAATTTTGACAGGGCTTGGTTTGGGATTGATCGAGGGATTAACAAAAGTGTTTTATCCGGAAGCGTCGAGCGTTGTGATTTTTGTCATCATGGCGATTGTTTTATTACTTCGCCCAGCAGGTTTATTTGGGCGAGAAAAATAAACATGGGCGCGTTATGAATAAGAGTACAAAATTACTTTACGGCGCCTTGCTGCTTATCGCAGTATTGCTCCCATTACAGGATTTTATTTATTTGGTATTTGCAATGAAGGTGCTGTGCTTTGCTTTGTTTGCTTGCGCATTTAATTTATTGCTTGGTTTTACTGGACTATTGTCTTTTGGCCATGCCGCTTTTTTTGGTAGCGCTGCTTACATCACTGCTTATTTTTGTAAGGCGATGGGCGCCTCTCCAGAGATTGGGATTTTGCTCGGCGTATTTGGTTCCGCTGTATTGGGCTTGTTGATTGGGGCGCTGGCTATTCGTCGGCAAGGTATTTACTTTGCGATGGTCACTTTAGCTTTGTCGCAGATGATTTATTTTCTGGCTGTGCAGCTTCCCTACACTGGTGGCGAGGATGGCATTCAAGGAGTACCAAGAGGAACGTTGTTTGGGTTGATTAATCTAAGCAACGACGTACACATGTATTACTTTGTGCTCGCCATCTTTGTTTTTGGTTTCGCACTCATTATGCGAACTGTGTATTCACCTTTTGGCCAAATTCTGAAAGCCATTCGAGAGAATGAGCCGCGTGCAATTTCTTTGGGTTACGACGTAGATCGCTTCAAACTCATTTGCTTTGTCATTTCTGCCGCGCTTTCGGGTTTGGCGGGCTCAACTAAATCCCTGGTGTTTCAGCTGGCCACCTTGACTGATGCGCATTGGCATATGTCGGGCGAGGTAGTTTTGATGACGCTCTTAGGCGGCATGGGAACCATCCTTGGTCCAGTAGTCGGCGCAGGCATTGTGGTGAGTTTGCAGAATTACTTGGCCAATATTGGCTCTTGGAGCACGATTGCCACGGGATTTATTTTTGTTGTCTGTGTTCTTGCCTTCCGCCGCGGCGTGGTCGGTGAAATTAGCGCCTTTTTCAAAATTAAGCACTAGACCCAATCAATTGCCTTAAAATTAGGCAATACACATTTAGTTCAATATAATCAATAGTTTAGAGAATATACCCCCTTCTTTTTTGATAAGGTTTTGCTCAATTAATGGGGCTTGGTTTCACGTGAAACCTACAAAATGCTATGATCATCGCCCTGCTAGGGTTAAACATGCGCTATTCCAAAAATTTCGATGTGATTGTGGTTGGTGGCGGTCATGCCGGGACCGAGGCCGCCCTCGCTGCTGCCCGGATGGGCTGTAAAACCCTATTAATTACACACAGTATCGAAACTTTGGGTGCCATGAGTTGCAATCCCTCTATCGGCGGGATTGGCAAGGGCCATTTAGTTAAAGAAATTGATGCCATGGGCGGAGCAATGGCCGCTGCTACGGATGAGGCCGGCATTCAATTTCGGATTCTGAATTCAAGCAAGGGGCCGGCAGTTCGTGCCACCCGCGCTCAAGGCGACCGCATCTTATACAAAGCAGCTATTAGACGGCGTTTAGAAAACCAACCGAATTTGAGCCTATTTCAGGCTGCAGTAGATGATTTGTTGGTGATTGGCGACCGGGTTCAGGGCGTAGTGACCCAAACTGGACTCGAGTTCATGGCCCCCCAGGTAGTTTTGACCGCGGGTACATTTTTGGATGGAAAAATCCACGTTGGCCTCAATAATTATGCTGGTGGGCGAGCCGGAGACCCGGCCTCAGTCTCCTTATCTGCGAGGCTTAAAGAGCTCAAATTGCCTCAAGGTCGACTTAAAACGGGCACCCCACCCCGAATTGATGGGCGCACGATTGATTTTTCAGTAATGCAAGAGCAGCCTGGCGATCTTGATCCCATTCCCGTGTTCTCTTATTTGGGCAGACCCGAGCAGCATCCTAGACAGGTTCCTTGCTGGATTTCTCATACCAATGAGCAAACCCATGACATTATTCGGGGCGGCTTGGACCGTTCGCCAATGTACACAGGCGTGATTGAGGGCGTTGGCCCCCGCTATTGCCCTTCTATTGAGGACAAAATTCACCGCTTTGCCTCTAGAAATAGCCACCAAATTTTCCTAGAGCCTGAGGGCCTCAGCACCCATGAATATTATCCAAATGGCATTTCCACAAGCCTCCCCTTTGATGTTCAATGGGATTTGGTAAGAAGTATTCGGGGTTTAGAGGCGGCTGAGATTGTGCGTCCAGGATACGCCATTGAGTACGACTTCTTTGACCCTAGACAGTTGCGCCACAGCCTGGAAACAAGGGCTATCTCTGGCCTTTACTTTGCTGGTCAAATTAATGGCACTACAGGCTACGAGGAGGCTGCTGCCCAAGGCATGCTCGCGGGCATAAATGCAGGCTTGGCCTCTAAGGATAAGGCCCCCTGGATCCCTAAACGAAGCGAATCCTACATAGGCGTTCTCGTAGATGACCTCATTACACGAGGCGTCCAAGAGCCCTATCGCATGTTTACTAGTCGAGCGGAATACCGCTTGAGCTTGAGGGAGGACAATGCGGACTTGCGCCTGACCACCATTGGGCGTGATCTGGGCTTGGTTAATGACTATCGCTGGACCATTTTCAGCAGAAAGCAAGAGGCTGTTTCACGTGAAACATCTCGTCTCCATGAAATTTGGATCGGCCCTCGACACGAAAATGCACCAGCGATTTCTGCGCTACTGGGGCAGGATTTATCCCACGAATGCAGTTTGGCTGAAATATTGAAGCGACCAGGCGTGACATACGGGCAGCTGATGGGTCTGTCTGGAGGAGCTTGGTCCCCAGGCTCATTAGACGAAGATTTAGGTCTAGCCGAGCAAATTGCTGACCAAGTAGAAATTTCAGTTAAATATCAGGGATATATAGATCGTCAGGCGGTAGAAATTGCTCGCCAGGAGCATAACGAGAGCTTTCCATTGCCTGAGAATTTGGATTACACCGCTGTATTGGGCCTATCAAAAGAGGTTCAGCAAAAGCTGAACTTACATAAACCAGAAACTCTCGGTCAAGCCGGACGTATTTCTGGAGTAACCCCCGCCGCCCTTTCCTTGCTATTGGTTCACCTCAAAAAGGGTCTGGGAAGAACTCAGGAGACTGCGTGACCGAAGGCTTGCTGTCGCTCGGCATAGAGGATCTTGGGCTTGGTTTAAGCGGAGCCAATATCGATCGGCTTGAGCTGTTTTTACAAGAAATGGCTCGCTGGAATCGGGTTCACAATTTAACTGCTATTGAGGATCAAAAAGACTCAGTAGTGTTGCATCTTATTGATTCTATTGCAGTTTTACCAATTATGGATCAATTTTTAGGTAATAAGACCGCCTTGATTGCCGACTTAGGTTCTGGTGGCGGACTGCCGGCTATTCCCATTGCGATTCTTCGCCCTGAGTGGCGGCTAACCTTAATTGAGGCAGTCAGAAAAAAGACCGCCTTTTTGCAGCACGCAAGGGGCAAGTTAGAACTTAAAAATACAGAAATACTGAGCGAGCGGGTGGAGACGGTTGCAAAAAGACGCCCCGGCGAATTTGATGCAGTAATTTCTAGAGCATTTACTAGTCTGGCAAATTTTTTAGAGCTCTCCCAACCACTACTCAGGCCTGGCGGCTTAGTCTTTGCAATGAAAGCCAAGCGCGCAGATGAAGAGTTACAAGAGGTTTCTTTAGATCAATGGCAACTCATTGCGGATGAGCCCTTACAAATACCCAACCTTAAGGTTGAAAGACGGCTTTTAGTTTTAACCCCCATGAGAAAATCACCCCTTTAGGCAGGACCAAAGAAGCTATGGCAAAAATATTTTGTATTGCAAATCAAAAAGGCGGCGTCGGTAAAACAACTACCGCAGTTAATTTAGCTGCCGGCTTAGCTGGTCACCAGCAGCGCGTATTGCTAGTTGATTTGGATCCTCAGGGTAATGCAACGATGGGCTCGGGAATCGAGAAGGCAGACTTGAGCACAAGCGTGTACCAAGTTTTGATTGGCCTTGCCTCTGTAAAAGAAAGTGCACAGCGTTGTGAAAGTTCAGGGTTTGATGTCTTGCCGGCTAATCGTGATTTAGCGGGAGCTGAAATTGAATTGGTTGAGTTGGAGGCGCGCGAATTGCGTTTGAAAGAAGCGCTTGCTAAGGTTGCAAATGACTACGACTTTATTTTGATTGACTGTCCTCCCGCGCTTTCTTTGCTGACGCTCAATGGATTGTGCGCAGCGAATGGTGTGATAGTGCCGATGCAGTGTGAATACTTTGCGCTAGAGGGTTTATCTGATTTAGTGAACACTATTAAGCGAGTGCATGCGAATCTCAATCCAGACTTACAGATCATTGGATTGCTGCGTGTAATGTTTGATGCACGCATGACTTTGCAGCAACAAGTATCAGATCAGCTGATCGAACACTTTGGCGACAAGGTATTCAAGACTATTATTCCGCGCAATGTGAGGTTGGCTGAGGCGCCGTCCTATGGGCTTCCTGGCGTAGCCTTTGACAAGTCATCCAGGGGCGCTAAGTCCTACTTAGACTTTGGGGCTGAGATGGTGGAACGAATTAAGCAAATGTAATTTAAGGAAATAAAGAATCGATCATGGTTGCCATTAAGAAAAAAGGTTTAGGGCGAGGCTTGGAGGCTTTGCTTGGAGAAAAGGCTGAAGCTGAAAAGGTTTCAACAGAAATTAATCGTTTGCCGCTTTCCGCGTTACAGCCTGGCAAATATCAGCCACGTCAAAGAATGGAGACCAGCGCCTTAAATGAGCTAGCAGAAAGTATTCGTGAACAAGGCATCATGCAACCTTTGTTGGTGCGCTTGGTTGCTTCAGGCAAGTATGAAATTATTGCTGGCGAGCGGCGTTACCGCGCAGCAACTTTGGCGGGCCTAAAAGAAGTTCCTGTTTTAGTCTCTGGTGCCGATGATCAATCGGCTGCTGCCATGGCGCTGATTGAGAATATGCAGCGTGAGGATTTAAACGCGCTCGAAGAGGCTCAAGGTCTGGCTCGCCTGATTGAAGAGTTTGGGTTTACGCATGAGCAGGCCGCCAAAGCGGTGGGAAAATCGCGCAGCGCGATTTCTAATTTACTGCGCTTAATTCAGTTGGCTAAGCCTGTGCAGACTATGTTGATTGCTGGTGAAATCGATATGGGCCATGCGCGGGCTTTATTGCCTTTACCAGGGTCAAGTCAAGTTGCCCTTGCCCAAAAAATAGCTGCTCAAGGCTTATCAGTGCGAGAGGCCGAAAGAATGGCGGCCGCATTGGCGCTTGCCGGCGGCCAAATTGGGGATAAGAAACCTAAAAAGCAGATGGGATCAGAGTCTGTGGACGCCGATCCTGATATGAAGAGGCTTTCAAGAGAAATCTCGGATTTAATTGGTTTGGGCGCGGAGTTCAGAATTAAGGGCAAAGGCGGGGAATTGCGAATTCAATTTAGCCAATTTGACGAGCTTGATTCCTTACTAAAAAAACTGGGTATTGAGGCAAATCGGTAATTGAGCCTAGATCATCGCCCACGTCAGAAAATCGCATCTTGGGAAGATTCGGAGGAGGACAGCTACCGCGTTTATAGCAAAGCGGAACTGGATGCATTGCGCCTAGCTAATCCCAAAAAATTTGCCTCAATTAACAGTTGGCGAGTCATTTTTGCGCAAATAGCGATTACTGCTCTTTTCGGGGTGCTTTGGGGTATTTTCAGTGAAGCAAATACCAGAAGCGTTTATACTTATTCGGCTTTAGTTGGTGGTTTGATTGGATTTTTGCCTTCCACGCTATTTTTGTTGCGATTAACAGCAGCAAAAAAGAATTCCAAATCAAATCCTGGCGGCTACTTAGCAGCGGTTGTGTCTGGTGAATTTATCAAAATCCTGGCAACTTTCCTTCTGTTTATTGGCTTTGCCCTTAAGCAACCGGATTTGAAATGGATACCATTGCTTGTTACTTATCTGGCTACGTTGCAGTGTTACTTGCTGGCGTGGTTTTGGAAATAACAGGTAATTATTAAAGGACGAGTTTAAAGATGTCTAGCGAAGTAAACGCAGCGGCAGAAATGGCCCACAACGTGGCGAGTGAACCCCTCACTCCTACAGCTTATATTGCCGAACATCTACAAAACTTGAATACCCTTGGCGGCCATCAAGCCTCCATTATTGATTTCAGCGTAGTTAACCTTGACACCATGTTTTGGACCACATTAATGGGTCTGCTGGCTGTTTTCCTGTTGGTTATCGCCGCTCGCAGGGCTTCCCCAGGCGTTCCTGGCCGCTTCCAGTGTTTAGTAGAAATGTTGGTTGAGATGGTGGAAACCCAATCCAAGGGAATTGTTCATGGCGACAGATCATATGTTGCCCCACTCGCGCTATTCGTATTTTGCTGGATCATTCTTTTAAATACCTTGGACCTCATCCCAGTTGATTGGATATTTGGGGTCAATCAATTTATCGGTAGCTTTGGTGTACATGTGCCCCACCACAAAATTGTCCCAACGACCGACCTCAATGCAACATTGGGACTGTCCTTTTCAGTATTGCTCTTAGTTTTTTATTACAGCTTCAAGGTCAAGGGTTTTGGCGGATTCATGCATGAGCTAGTTTCTGCACCATTTGGCGCTAAGTGGTATTTGGCCCCATTCAACTTGGTTTTGAACATCATCGAATATGTTGCTAAAGGCGTTTCCTTAGGAATGCGACTTTTCGGCAATATGTATGCGGGCGAACTCATCTTTTTGTTGATTGCGCTCTTGGGAAGCATGTGGACCTTTAATCTAGATCTATATATGCTGGGCTTCGTTGGCAACGTTTTAGCTGGCTCGGCTTGGGCGATCTTCCACATCTTAGTTATTTTGTTGCAAGCTTTTATTTTCATGATGTTGACCTTGGTTTACATTGGCCAAGCTCATAGTCACCATTAACCTTTTTATTTTTAACCTCACCTTCAATACTTAGGAGTAAACATGCAAGCATTCTTAGCTAACATTCAAGGACTGACCGCTATCGGTATCGGCCTCATCATCGGCCTCGGCGCTTTAGGTGCCTGTTTGGGCATTGGCTTGATGGGCGGCAAGTTCATCGAAGGTGCGGCTCGTCAACCTGAACTCATCAACGAATTGCAAACCAAGATGTTCCTCTTGGCTGGTTTGATCGACGCTGCGTTCTTGATCGGCGTTGGTGTTGCAATGTTGTTTGCTTTCGCAAACCCACTGCTCGCAGTTATTAAGTAATTGTTCAGGCGTGGATGACCGGTCGGTCATCCAACCGTTCTCAACAATACTGAAAGGAATATCGTGAATCTGAACGCGACCCTATTCGCGCAAATGATCGTTTTCTTTGTCTTATGGTGGGTTGTTGCACGCTTTGTGTGGCCTCCGCTAATTAAGGCATTAGATGAGCGTTCAAGCAAAATTGCTGATGGCTTAGCTGCTGCTGAGCGTGGCAAAGAAGAATTAGCAATGGCAAATAATGCCGCCGAACAAGAGCTTTCTAAAGCTCGTCAAGAAGGTGTACAGCGTGTTGCTGAAGCCGAAAAGCGTGCACAAATGTCTGCTGAAGAAATTCGTGCAAATGCACAAGCAGAAGCTGCGCGCATTATTTCTCAAGCTAAAGAAGATGCTGATCAGCAAGTCACTCGTGCTCGCGAAGTATTGCGTGCTGAGGTTGCTGTACTTGCTGTTAAAGGCGCCGAGCAAATTTTGCGTCGCGAAGTTGATGCAAAAGCACATGGCGCATTACTTGACCAACTGAAGGCAGAGCTTTGATATGGCTGAGTTAGCCACGATTGCTCGCCCTTATGCTGAAGCGCTTTTTCAAAGCGCTAAACCAGCTGAGCTTGCTTCATTCATGGAGCAGTTAGGTGAATTGGCCCAGCTTGCTGTCCTGCCTGAAATTGCCAGCCTGTCTAATAATCCAAAAGTATCTGCGGATGATTTGACCAAGCTTTTGTCTGGAATGGTTAAGACAAAGCTGGATGGTAAGACCTTGAGCTTTTTAAGTCTCGTGAATCAAAACCATCGTTTAGCTGCTGTTCCTGAAATTGCGAATCAATTTGAGGCAATGAAGAACAAGAGCGAAGGTGCGGCAGAAGTAATGATTACCAGCGCATTTCCTTTAGAGGGTTCTGCGCTGAATGATTTGTTGTCAAGTTTGAAGAAGCGCTTTGGGGGTAAAGAATTACGCCCAACTATTCAAGTTGATCCAGCTTTGATTGGCGGTGTCCGCATTCAAGTTGGCGACGAAGTGATGGATAGTTCCGTGAAGGCACGGTTAGCTCAAATGCAAGCAAGTCTTGGCGCATAAATTATCCCGATTAAGAACATACGAATTAAGACCCAGGAGTAAGTAATGCAACTCAACCCATCCGAGATCAGCGAGCTGATCAAAAGCCGAATTAGCGAACTAGGCGTTGATGCCAAATCTCGCAATGAAGGCACTGTTATTTCAGTAACTGACGGTATCTGCCGCGTACATGGATTGTCTGGTGTGATGCAGGGCGAAATGTTGGAGTTTCC
>DAISKI010000011.1:0-25458 GCA_036821065.1 Polynucleobacter sp.
ATACAAATGGTTTAACGTCATCGACCATCACAATATGCCAACCATTATTAGTCTGGATCGGCTTGACTGTGAACTGCCCTTTTGCCATATTGGGAACAACGCTATTGATAGGTGGCACGAGCTGGCTTGGCAAAGCCCAACCCATCACCCCGCCCCTAGCTCCTGAGGCTTTATCCAAAGACTTCTCTTGGGCTAATGTTGCAAAGGATGCGCCCTTATTTAGCTGAGCAATGATTTGATTAGCCTCTGCTTCAGTATTGGTAACAATCTGTGAGAGCTTGTACTCTTTCGTATTCTGTGGCTCTTTACTTAAAGTAACTTGTTTTTCATATTCAGCTTTAACGTCCGCCTCAGATAAAGGATGCGCTTTGAAATACTGCGCAAACCAAAGTTCTAGCACAGCATTTTGTTCGGCCAACTTGATCTTGAAAGCATTATTCCCGGTAGTGAGCAATCCTGTCTTCTTGGCATCTTGAGAAACCGCTTCACGCAGAATCAAATCATTCAAGACAGATTGGCGTAATTCTGGACTATCTTTTGCTCCTTCTGAAACAGCGACATTGACCCACTCATTGAGTTGGCCAGAAGTAATTTTGGCGCCGTTGACAACCACCAGAACAGTGCCGCCACCCGATTGCGCTATTGCGAAATGACTTGCTAAGCTCATCAGAATGATGATCAGAATTTTATTAATAGATTTCATAGGGTAGTATTTTGAGTCAGTTAATTAGAGTGGTATTTGCCCATAATACAAGAGCAAGGTGTAGGTCCTTAAATCGCCATGGAGCGGTGCAAAATTTTGGATTTCATCTCATCCCAGAGGCTCTCATAGTCTTCGATAGTCTGATCGGATAGATTGATGGGATCAAAAAGCCCATTAAATACAATGCTGCCCTTGGGCACTAGCGTCTTTTCAAACTCGGTCAGGCCAATAGGCTTTTCATCCATGTCTCGGGTCAGCTCTGCCGAGCAGACGATCGCCTCTGGACTATCTCGATCGATCACAGCAAACTCAATGAGCTCTTGTTTTGTACCCAGAATAATCAATGTACCTCTAGCATATGAGACAGCATCATGAGCCTGAACGATATAGGCTAAGAACTGAGTCTCTTCTTGCTTCTCCATCCGTAAATCATCAATAAAGAATAAATATTGATCGCCCTCTGCATTAACCAAAGTAAATACTTTAGGAATAACACCATGCCCTAAGCTGAGGTTACGGTAATAGTCCGCAATTTCAATTGCGAGGTTTTCTGAATAGAGATGCATACAGTATTTTCGCTTTACGCACTGAATTGAGTCTTCAGAAAAGACATCGTTCTTTCCCATGCGAGCGTAGCGGCCTCGCCATGGTATTTCAGATAGGGTAAATTGCGAGTGTCCGCTTCTTCATTAGCAAATGCATGTTTGGCATCGTAGCGATAAAACTCAATGGGTGATCCTGCATCATTGAGCATATTTTCAAGTTGATCTACTCCGCTAATAGCAAAAGCATCATCGTGCAGAGCCCAGTGCGCAAGCATCGGCTTTGTAATGGCCTTAGGGTTTATAAACTCTAGAGGTGGATAGCCGTACCAAACTACCGTAGCATCGAGTTCAGGCACATTGCAAGCCGACAAGACGGTCAGTGCACCGCCCATACAAAATCCAGTAACGGCCACTTTAGGACTGCCCGTTTTTTTAAGGTATTGCACCGCCCCACGAATATCCTGCCCTGCTGCATCTCCAAAATTCAGCCCTTTCATGAGATGCTCCGCCTCATTGGCCTCTAGCGCTAGTTGTCCACGATACAGATCCGGAACTAAGGCTCGGTAGCCTGCTTTAGCGAGCTGATCGGCAACACCTTTAATTTGATTATTAAGGCCCCACCACTCCTGAATCACCACCACAGCGGGTGCATGCTTGGCATCTATAGGCTCAGCCAGGTATGCCTTAACGATTTGACCATCGGGTCTTGGATATTCAATCATGACTTCACTCTTCTATGAAAGCTCTATCTTAATGGCTTACGGGAGTTGCCTTTTGATCCGAATGAATCCGACCGACCATAAAGAAAGTCAACAAGCCACAGGCTGCTGCCCCAAAGCCAACTAGGTTGTAATGTTGCATATTGCCATCAGCCCCAATGGTCACGATTGCTCCCGCTACTACTGAAGCGACTCCTGAAGCAAACATTTGGACAGACCCAATCAGACTCATGAAGGTCCCCCTAATCTTGGCATCCACCACTTGACTAATAATCGCCATCGCCGGAATCATCCGACCCGAAATCAATATAAAGAATGCAGTGGAATTAATTAGCACCAACCATAAAGGAACCGGTGGTAGATTGGTGGTCACTAATACCGGTACTAAGCTCACAATCGCTAAGACTTTAAATACAGATACCTTGCCGTGCTTGTCAGCCAGGTAACCAATGTAACGCGAGGAAATGAGTGTGGCTACTCCACCGCATAAGTACACCAGAGAAATATAGTCATTGGCGATCCCCACATTACTAGTGAGATACAGCGCAATATATGGAATTACAGTAAAGCCCGTCATCATGATTAAGAACATGAAACCAAAGGCCTTGAGATGCCTTGGAGCAAAGGCAATTTGATAGATCTGTTGGAAGCGACTACCCTCATGCACATGTGACAGGTGCCCCATGATCTTGGGAATATTGCGATAGGCCAGATACAGAATCACACAGGAAACAATGGCAATAAAGAAAAATGGTGCGCGCCATCCCAGTGAAGGAATATGGTTTGCCAAGAACAAGCTCAGGGGTACTCCTGCAACCGTGGATACCGAAAACGCTGCCATCACTGTACCCAGGGCTTTCCCCCTGCGCTCAAATGGAATCGTGTCGGCAATGATGGTTTGAACCAAGGAACCCAAAATGCCACCGAAGGCACCCGCAAATGCGCGCGCAATAAATAGGATGACGTAGTTGGGGGCAAGGCCACAAATTAAGGTGGCCGCAATAAAGCAAGCATACAGACTCAGTAATAACTGACGACGCTCAAAACGATCGATGTAGTAAGTGGCAAAGATTCCGGAGGCGGCTGCAGCAAAGGTATACGAAGAGAGCAGTAGGCCAAATTGATGGGTATTGATATTGAGGACTTTGATGAATACCGGCCCCAAGGGCATCATGATCATGAAATCCAGAATATGGGTGAACTGGATTCCAGCTAAAGCCAGAAGAAAGAAACGCTCCTTTTGTTTTGCTTGCCCAGGATGCGGATGATCGGTCACAATAAGATACTTTAATAATGGAATACCCTATTATCAGGCTTTAGCAATATAAATGCTTTGATCCATTTATCTTTAGAGACGAATACAAAAATGTCCTTTTTTAGCGTTGATATATCTGACTTTTCTATAGGTTATATATTTACTGATCTATTTATTGGCGTCTTCGGCGTCATTGGTATTTTGATGATTCATGGCACCGTCTTAAATAGGCTGCTAACCCGTTTTGACGAGTTCTCTATTTCTCATATTGCAGAAAAAAGATATAACTGGGTCTTCTTTCAGTTTTATCTTTCCTTTATTCGGCTAGCCCTAGTGCACATATTTGAAATTTATGTCTGGGGGCTTTATCTTGCCCTCTTGGGATATTTACCTAACTTGGTCAAAGCTATCATCTTTGCCGGTAGCTGCTACACCACCATCGGTTTTGTTGATGATGTTCTCCCCTCCGGCAGAAAGAGTCTGGCATTCTACATTGCACTATCAGGTTTCTTTTGCTTGGCCTGGACAACCTCTGCCATGATTGATATGACACAAACCTATAAAGCAGCTTGGCGTAAGAAATATGAAGGCAAGAAATTCTTTATTCTGTAGTGTTTATTGTTTGAGGTAGTAGCCGTAAACACAGCGCGTGCCACCCCTGGATGGATCGTGGGTATCCTGAATCACACCATCTATTAGCGCGGTAAGGTGTTTGGATAATCTCACAATCAGCCTACCTGCAGGTAACTCATCAGCCCTCAAGTGCACCTGGCAACCTTTTCCAACTTGCATAGTGGGCACCCAAGTAAAGCCCTGCTCCAGAATGTAATCATGGAAGACATCGCGATGATTACCATTACGTGGTGATGCGCCTCTGACATGAAGACTGCGAGCTAATCGATTCTTTTTATTGGCTGCATAAGACGCGTTAGCCTCACGCAGATCCTCATACACGACTATGTAAGGCTTGCTGGCTGCTATAGCAATCGCCCTAACCACACAGTCTCCTGCTCCTCCCTGAAATCCAGCAGCTTGCCTGCCGCCATCATTCCACTCAAAGGGAGTGGAATGCGATCTCAATAGCTGAGCAAGGAAAGCGAACACCTAAATTAAGCTTGCCCTTTTTTAGCCGCAGCTTTTTTAACTTCTAAGCGCCAGGCATGTAGTAAAGGTTCGGTATAGCCATTAGGCTGCTCGAGACCTTTGAAGATCAGATCACTAGCTGCTTTAAACGCATAAGAGTCTTTGTAATTTGGCATCATGGGCTTGTATAAAGGATCGCCTGCATTCTGCGAATCAACAATAGCAGCCATCCTTTGCATAGCCTCCTCTACTTCCGCTTTACTTACATATTTATGCAGTAACCAGTTTGCAATATGCTGACTAGAAATACGCAATGTGGCGCGATCTTCCATTAAACCTACGTTATAGATATCAGGTACCTTTGAACAACCAACACCTTGGTCAATCCATCGAACAACATATCCCAAAATACCCTGGCAATTATTATTGAGCGATTCACGAATTTCCTCTTTAGTCCAATCAGGATATAGCGCAATTGGTACAGTCAAGAGGTCATCGGTTAAAGCCTCATACTCAGCTGCAGTATCTTGCTTCTCCATATCCTCTTGGATCTTGGCAACATCGACTTGGTGGTAATGCATTGCATGCAATGTAGCGGCAGTTGGGGATGGTACCCAAGCAGTATTTGCTCCAGCTAAAGGATGCGCACCTTTTTGCTCTACCATCTCCTTCATCAGATCTGGTGCAGGCCACATACCCTTACCAATCTGTGCACGACCACGTAGACCACAATCTAGACCTGCTAATACGTTTCGACGCTCGTAAGCTCCAAACCATTTAGCAATCTTCATCCTACCTTTGCGAACCATAGCACCGCCATACATTCCGGTATGCATTTCATCACCAGTACGATCTAAGAAACCAGTATTAATGAACGCAACCCGAGCACCAGCCGCAGCAATAGCGGCCTTAATATTGACGCTCATGCGACGCTCTTCGTCCATGATGCCTAATTTGACTGTGTTCTCGGGTAAGCCCAGTAATTTCTCGACGCGACCAAAGAGCTCACTAGCAAATGCCACTTCTTCTGCACTGTGCATTTTTGGCTTAACAATATAGACCGAGCCCTTACGGGTATTACCAATCTTTTGTGAAGCAGGACGCTTGATATCGTACAAGGCGATCAAAACTGTTACTACTGCATCCAAGATGCCTTCGTAGATCTCTTTACCATCTGCAGTCAAAATCGCGGGATTGGTCATCAGATGGCCAACGTTACGCAGGAACAAAAGCGAGCGACCATGCAAAGTCACGATGCCATCCTTGGCATTGGTGGCACCTATACCCGCTTTATATTGACGGTCTGGATTGAGGGTACGAGTAAAGGTCTTGCCACCCTTACTTACCTCTTCAACCAGGGTGCCCTTCAGGATGCCTAACCAGTTTTCGTAGGCGAGAACTTTGTCATCAGCATCAACAACCGCTACCGAATCCTCTAAATCCAGAATCGTTGAAAGAGCAGCCTCAAGGACTACGTCATTAACACCAGCTAAATCAGCAGCGCCAATCGTTTTAGTCTTATCTATTTGGATATCAATATGAATACCATGATTGCGCAATAAAACTGAGGATGGTGAGGAGGTCTCGCCCTGATAGCCAATGAACTGCTTCTCATCAACTAAACCAGTAGTACTTCCATCTTTTAGCTTGACTGATAATTTATTGTCGACAACCGTATACGCAACAACATCACTATAAGAAGCCTTCGACAATGGAGCCGCTTGATCCAAAAACTGACGAGCATAGGCAACAACTTTTGCACCACGAATAGGGTTGTAAGCACCAGCCTTGGTTGCGCCATCTTCTTCGGAGATCACGTCCGTACCGTACAGAGCGTCATATAAAGAACCCCAGCGGGCATTAGCAGCATTTAAAGCATAGCGTGCATTTAATACTGGAACAACCAGTTGTGGGCCAGCTTGTAAGGCTAGTTCATCATCTACGTTTTGCGTCGTCGCTAAAACTTTGGCAGGGACATCCTCGATGTAACCAATATCGTGCAAATACTTACGATAGGCTGGCATATCTTTGATGGGGCCAGGATTCGCTTTATGCCATTTATCTAAATCAAGCTGCAAGCGATCGCGCTTAGCTAGTAAGGCTTCGTTTTTAGGAGTGAGATCTTTTACGATTTCGTCAAAACCTTTCCAGAAATCAGCACTCTTGATGCCAGTTCCAGGCAACACTTTGTCTTCAATGAAACGATATAAGGGGGTAGCAACTTGTAAGCTGTTGCAGGTAGTACGTGCTGTCATGTTCAAACCTATGTATCTAAATAAATGGAAAAGTTAAAAATAAGAAAGGGTTTTGGGATTTTTGATTAATCCTGGAATGGATGCTGGAGCAAAATAGTTTCATCGCGCTCTGGTCCAGTGGAGACCATCGCAATGGGTTTACCAGCAACTGCTTCAATCCGGCGCAAGAAAGTTTGGGCCTCAGTAGGTAAGTTTTTCCATTCCCGAATACCGAAGGTGCTGCCCTTCCAGCCCGGGAAATCTTCATAAATAGGCTGGCAACGCGCAACCGATTCAGCGCCGCGTGGGAGCACATCAAGCTTCTTGCCGTCTAGGGTATAGCCAACGCATAAGCGAATCGTCTCTAAGCCATCCAGGACGTCTAATTTGGTAATACATAAACCGGTTAGGCCATTGATTTGGATTGAACGCTTTAGTGCAGCAGCGTCTAACCAACCAGTGCGCCGTGGACGACCAGTAACAGAGCCAAACTCTTTACCAACTTCAGCCAAGCGAATACCGATCGGATCTTGTTTGGCAGGATTGTCATGGTCATACAACTCGCTTGGGAATGGGCCTGCACCAACCCGGGTGCAATAAGCCTTAGTGATACCCAAGATATAGTGCAAAGACTCTGGACCAACGCCAGATCCTGCTGCGGCATTACCCGCTACACAGTTGCTTGAGGTGACATAAGGATAGGTACCGTGATCGATATCGAGCAAAGTTCCCTGTGCGCCTTCGAACAACAAGCTCTTACCGGCTTGTTCAGCAGCATACAGAGCGCTGGAGACATCGACGACCATTGGTGCAATGCGCTTAGCATAAGACATTGCTTCATCTAAAGTCTTCTGAAAATCTACTGGCTCTGCACCATAGTAGTTTGTCAACATGAAGTTATGGAACTCGAGGTTCTCGCGCAATTGCTCAGCAAATTTTTCTGGGTAGAACAAGTCTTGAACACGTAAAGCGCGGCGGGCTACTTTATCTTCATAAGCAGGACCAATACCGCGCCCGGTTGTTCCAATTTTGGCTTCACCGCGTTTTTTCTCACGTGCTTGGTCAATTGCAACGTGATATGGCAGGATCAAAGTAGCCGCTTCAGAAATCTTCAAACGGGATTGCACATCGAGACCAGCAGCTTCTAGCTCACCAATCTCTTTAAATAAAGCCTCTGGTGAGAGCACTACACCGTTACCAATGTAGCAAATCACATCTTTGTGCATGATTCCGGAAGGAATCAGACGGAGAATGGTTTTCTTATCGCCAATGATGAGGGTATGGCCTGCGTTATGCCCTCCCTGAAAGCGCACCACTGCTTGTGCATGATCGGTCAGCCAATCAACGACCTTGCCTTTACCTTCGTCACCCCACTGTGTACCAATGACAACGACATTACGACCATGTGCTTCTTGCTTTACAGACATAACCATTCCAAATCGAGATTAATAAAATTTACTTTTACGGGGTTTACTTTTACGCAGCTTACTTTTGATTCACAATCCATTTGCCGCCTTGTTTAACTAACTCGCGGTCACAGTCATATTCAGCAGACTGCATTGGCTCTCCAGCATTTAGCTGAATGACAACTTCACCAGCTTGCCGCAAGCTATCAATCGTTTGCTTGAGCTGAGCATCATTATCCCAAGGAGCGAGAATCGCCTTCTTCGGCTTTTGATTGGGAGACAGACTTGCCAGCGTTAATAAATCAAGTGAGAAACCGGTTGCCGGGCGTGCACGGCCAAAGGCTTTACCAACTTGGTCATAGCGTCCACCTCTAGCAATAGGCTGAGGAAGTTTAGCAATGTAGGCAGCAAACATTACCCCGCTGTGATATTGGTAGCCACGCAAATCTGCAAGATCAATGCTGAGTTCAAGGCCTTTCGATAGATCACTTGCTGACTCAATCAGGTGAGCTAACTGGGCAAGTGCCTCTTTGACCTCGGAAGTTTGGGGCAAGGCCGTCTTTGCCTTACTCAGAACTTCCGCACAGGGTCCATTGAGTTCAGTTAAAGCCAGAAGTGCTTTGGCAGTTTGCTCTGGCAATGATTTAGCCCAAACACTTAAGCGTGGACGGTCTTTACTCTGAAGCAATCCATACAAAGTTTCCATCTCAGCACTGGGAAGATTCTCTTTAGCAAGAATGCCATTCAGAATGCCAGCGTGTGAAAGATCTAAATAGACCTTATCCAAGCCCGCTAAGCTCAAGGTCTTGAGCAATAAGGTAATCGCCTCTAGATCCGCTTGCCAGGTTGCGCAGCCATAAATCTCAGCACCCAATTGCAACTCTTCTCTTGCAGTACTTCCCACTGGGGTACGCGCATGTGCAACCGAGCCTGCATAGCAAAGACGGGTTACGCCTTCACGGTTAAGCAAGTGAGCATCGATACGAGCGACTTGGGGAGTAATGTCGGCACGTAAGCCTAAGGTGCGGCCAGATAACTGATCAACCAGTTTGAAAGTTTGAAGGTTGAGATCAGAGCCAGTGCCAGTCAATAAAGAATCCAGGAACTCTAGAATCGGGGGCGCAACCAATTCATAACCATAGGATTGATAAAGATCCAAAATATTTCGGCGCAAAGACTCAACCTTGCGAGCCTCAGCTGGCAAAACATCTGCAATATCTTCCGGAAGTAACCAACGATTCATAGTTTTGAGCTCTATTCTTTCACTGTTTTCGCATTGATCACTTATCGAGACTCTCGATCACGACTTCTCAAGAGATCCCGCTTCACTTCAGGGCGAGCTGTTGGAGCGCCATTAGGTGCTACTGTCTTGGGCGCACTCGCGCTTTGAGCAGGCGCAGTCGCCACTGGCTCAACAGGCTTAGCAACACTAGCACTTGCAGGCAAAGGATCGAGCTCTACGCTCTGTATCGGCCAAGGCTGATGCCAATGAAATCCTTCGCTTGCTGGAGAAGCATCCTTACCAAAGGTTTTGATAACACCAGTTCGGCCTTCTGGAACAACGTAGAACCCACTACCAAGCCACAGCAAGACAAATGCCAAGATAACCACTACATAACCAGCGTAACGACTGAGTGGATTGGCATTGTCTTTGGCCCCAAAATAGCTGCTGAGGCGATTATTAAAATCACGCCACAACTCGTCTAAGTCTGGTGGGCCATCGGGTTTTTCAGGTTGTCGATCAGGCGAACTGGGTGGCAAATTGCTTTTCAAAGCTGGTTCATTCCCCTGCTCATCTTTAGCTTCTTTTGATCCTTGGCTTTCACCAGAATCATTTACTGCAAAGAGGTTAAGAAATTTACGCGTCATTCGGTGAATAAATAATGCTCGGAATAGGATTAAATTCAGCAGTTTCTGGTCGTTCTGGCAAAGGGGCTAAAAACTCGTCCGAGGCCATCTGCTGCTTGGCACGGTTCTGTTCAGCCCTCATTTTATCAGTCATTTCTGAGCACTCTGCCAGGGCGGATCTCAATAAATCGAGGCCCAAGCCTGACTGGGCGGACAGGAAAATCTGCTTTGGGATGCCCTGCCCATCCCTGACTAAAACAGGGCCTTTGGTGAAGGTTTGGGGCATTAAATCGATTTTGTTCATGATCTCAATCCGGGGGATCTCATCGGCCCCGATTTCAGCCAAAACAGCCTCAACTTCGGCAATTTGCTCTTTCATGACCGGGCTGCAGGCATCAATTACATGCAGGATGAGATCCGCATGAATGGTCTCGTCCAAAGTGGCCCGAAAGGCCTCCACCAACTGGTGCGGAAGTTCACGGATAAATCCAACAGTATCTGAAACAACGATCGAGCCAACCCCATCAAGATGAACTCGACGCGAGGTCGTATCCAAGGTTGCAAAGAGCTGGTCAGCAGCATAGGTAGCAGCTTTAGTTAATGCATTAAAGAGGGTCGACTTACCAGCATTGGTATACCCCACCAAGGAGACTGAAAAGACTGCTTGACGATTACGAGCTCGTCTTTGGGTTCTTTGCTGACGCTGAAGTTTTTCGAGTTCATTCTCTAGGCGCTTGGCTTTGGTCGCCAGCATCCGGCGATCCAGCTCCATCTGCGTCTCACCAGGACCGCCGCGCACACCAATACCACCCCGCTGGCGCTCTAAGTGACTCCATGCGCGCACGAGGCGTGACATGCGATAACGCACTTGCGCTAACTCCACTTGGGTCTTACCAATATGGCTTTGAGCGCGTTGACTAAAGATGTCCAGAATTAGACCCGTGCGATCCATCACATGGCGACCTAAATGTCGCTCAAGATTGCGCTGCTGGGTGGGTGATAAAGGATGATTGAAGATTGCAAGCTCAGCATCATGTTCTTCCATCACTCGCTTGAGCTCATTCACCTTACCTGAGCCAATAAATAAAGCCGGATCTGTTTTGCCTTTGCGGGCGACTACGCTCGCTGCTGGAATAGATCCTGCACTATCAGCCAAGAGACTGAGCTCGGCCATGCTGTCTGCAAAATCTTCGCGTCCGGTATCTACTCCAACCAGAACAGCGCGTGCCGCATCGACTCCGGTGTTATACAGAGCCACCTTCTTCTAAACGAAATTCCACTGCACGAGCGGGAACAATAGTTGAGATGGCATGTTTGTAAACCATCTGAGTCACGGTATTGCGCAGAAGCACAACATACTGATCAAACGATTCGATATTGCCCTGGAGTTTGATACCGTTCACGAGATATATCGAGACAGGCACATGCTCTTTACGCAAGGTATTTAAGAAGGGATCTTGTAACAACTGAATAGGTTTAGTGCTCATACTGCTCCTTACTGATTATTAGTGTGCTTATAGTTTGGGAGTCTTGCTTTTTTATTGACTACTTTTCCTGCTGTTTTCCTGCTGCAGGACTATCTATCTTACGCCTATCTGGGTATTTTTTGCATCACCGTTTTTTGCCTTTTTTACCTTTTTCGGCATCAACATAGGGGTTTTTGGCGGTATTCATCTGAATTCGGAGCGGCGTGCCCCGTAATTTAAAGACGTCTCTGAAGCGGCCCTCGAGATAACGCTTATAGCTATCGGTCACGCCACTCAAAGAAGTCCCATGAATCACCACAATCGGAGGATTCATGCCCCCTTGGTGTGCATAACGTAATTTGGGTCGACCCATACCTACCCGCTTCGGCTGTTGGTGCTCAACCGCCTCTTGCAAGATGCGTGTCAAACGCGGGGTTGGTAATTTGGCCATTGCCGCTGCATAAGCAGCATCAACATCCTTAAACAGCTCTTTGAGACCCGTACCTTTTTTGGCAGAAATAGGATGGACGTTTGCAAAGTCTAAGAAACGCAGTTTTTGGGCAATCTCCAAACGGGCACGTTCTTTGACATAGCTATCAATCCCATCCCATTTATTGACCGCTACTACCAGGGCTCTGCCTGCTTCCACAATAAAGCCAGCGATATGAGCATCTTGCTCAGAAATATCTTGCTGGGCATCGAGCATCAAAATCACGACATTGCAATCAGCAATGGCTTGCAAGGTTTTTACTACTGAGAACTTTTCAATCGCTTCAAATACTTTGCCACGACGACGCAGGCCGGCTGTGTCAACCAAGATGAAGGGTTTGCCATTGCGCTCAAATGGCACTTCAATTGCATCGCGGGTGGTACCCGGCATATCAAATGCAATGACCCGCTCTTCACCAATCAGTTTATTTATCAGAGTCGATTTACCCACATTAGGACGACCGACTACCGCAATCTTGACTGGACGATTAGCAGCATCACCCTCTTCTTCTGGCTCAGGCTCAGCAATACCGAGTGAGTCTAGTGCATCATCAATCAGGCCGCGTACACCATCACCGTGTGCTGAAGAGATTGGGAAAGGCTCGCCCAATCCTAACTCATGAAAATCAGCGGTGACAACACCAGCTTGCATGCCTTCGGTTTTATTGACCGCCAAAATGATGGGACGACCTGTCTTGCGCAAGAAATCTGCTATCACCCGATCCTGTGGCGCCATACCTAAGCGACCATCGACCAAGAAAATCACAATATCGGATTCAGCAACGGCTTGCTTAGTTTGCTTGGCCATCTCAGCCACAATGCCGGTCTTTGCGACAGGCTCAAAGCCGCCGGTATCGACGCAGATAAATGCGCGCTCGCCGATACGGCCCTTACCGTAGTGACGATCGCGTGTTAATCCAGAGAAATCCGCTACCAGCGCATCTCGTGAGCGAGTGAGGCGATTAAATAGAGTGGACTTCCCAACATTGGGGCGGCCGACGATCGTGATGACTGGATTCATTTAGGACTGTACGCCGCAATTTTTCCACCCTGGGATGTCACCAAGATTAAGCCACCCACTGCAATCGGCGCTGCAGTAATCGGATTACTGTCATGCCGTACCCGAGCAACTACCTCGCCATTACTCTGATCAAAGGCGTGGAGATAACCTTGAGCATCACCCATTAATAAAACTCTGCCAATCGCTAGGGGTTCGCCGACATCACGATTCTGTAACTTTGCGCTTTCCCAAATTTGGCTGCCATCCTTAGAGGCAAAGGCGGTCACGATTGATTTTTCATTGGCTGAGAAAACCATATCGGGGCTTTGGGCAGTACCTGTAAAGCTTGAATAATCTTTAAACCAGAGTAAGTTACCACCACGCGCTTGGCCACAGCCAATGCGACCTTGATAAGAAACCGCACACAGCACATCACCCTCCATGCTGGGCTTGGCAGTCACATCATTTAAACGTTCAATCTCCGAGAATCCCTTCGGAAAGGAAATCGGGGTTTCCCAAATCAGGCCACCGTTGGCTAAAGCAATCATGCCAAAACGTCCACCGGCGAAGCCCGTCACGATTACCTGATCGTTAATGACTAACATCCCATAACCGACGCGCAATGAAAGTGAGGACTGTTGACGTTGATAAATCCACTTTCGGACACCCGTCTTGGTATCCAGTCCAATAAAGCGATTATCCAAAGCTCGAATGACGACCACTCCAGCAGCAACTACTGGCTCGGTGAGTACTTCGCTACCAATATTGACGTCCCAAATACGTTTGCCAGTGTCATCAAAAGCATAAACCGTACCTTTACCACTGACCACAACGGTCGTATTGCCATCAGAACCAGGGCCGATAGAGAGTTTTTCAGGTACATCGGTTGACCAGACTTTTTTACCGGTCATCACATCCAGCTTGGTGAGATCACCATTGTGGGATGCAGCGTAGACACCATCACCTGCAACAGCTAAGTGAAAGTTAAATGGATCTGAAGAGCTTACCTTGGCAGTCCATACTGGAGTGAGCTCAAATTGGTTCTTTACTTCGGTTAATTCAGCGGGCTTACGAACCCGATTATTACCAGAGCAGGCAACTAAACTGATAGCTAGTGCAAGCATCAATGCACTGGAGAGGAACTTCATACTAGTTTTCATCATTGAACTCACTGAGTGACTCCTCCAACAGCATCTAATTTCACCTTCAAGAGGCGACGCCCCTCTTCCGGAAATTCTTTCGTTTGATCCAATTGCTTCCATGCAGCTTCATAGGATTTTTTAGCGTCTGCTATTTTTTGCTGAGCCAAATACCAATCGCCACGACGCTCCAACCAAAGGGCTTCAAAGCCTTTAACAGGCTTGTCTTTCAAAATATCATCCGCTTCTGCAAAATCTTTAGCAGTACCGCGCTCAATGAGCTGTGTGACTAAACGTAACTTACCGAGTGCTTCATACGCATCATTCGAAGAGTGGTCGGCAGTCCAGCGTAAATAGTCAATTGCTTTATCGGTATTACCGCTATCTGCTGATACCTTGGCTGCAACCAAACTCGCCATCGAGGCATAGGTAGTTCCAGAGTATTGTTTTTCTAAATCATCAGCTGCGCGCAGGGTTTGCTCTTTATCGCCCTTACCAATCGAAGTAACGAGGGTGTTGTAAAGCTTTGAAGCTTCGACAGCTTGATTATTGCGCCACCATTGATATCCGTTATATGCAGCGTAAATTACCAAGGCGGCCGTCAGTACGCTGGTAATAATGTTGCGATACTTGGCCCAGAATGCTTTGAGCTGGTCAACTTGTTCTTGTTCTTCTAGGTCTAAAGGCATAACAATCCGGACTATTTATTTCATTAACGATGGAAAAGATACTCTGTACAAGAGCTATTCTATTCTGATGAGCCTACCAAAGCATTAATCACAGCCTCAACTGCCTGATCTAGGGCTACTGCTTGCTGCTCGCCACTACCACGCAGATCTTTGAGTTGCGCTTCATTTTTATCCAGCTCATCTGGCCCGATAATCAGAGCATAGGCTGCACCGCTGGCATCTGCCTTCTTCATCTGGGATTTAAAGCTGGCCGATTCACCATCGGGAGGACAGAACAAGATTGTATCGATGCCTGCATTACGCAAACGTTCTGCAATCACCAATGCTGCCTTCAGGGTTTCTCCACCTTGATGCAACATATAGACATCACATTGAGGGGAAGATTCAGGCAATGAACCTGAGACTTTCATCAACTCTAGGACCCGCTCCATACCCATCGCCCAACCACAAGCAGGCGCTGCTTTACCGCCCATACGTTCAATCAGGGGATCGTAACGGCCACCACCCGCAATCGTACCCTGCGCACCCAACTCATCAGTTACCCACTCAAATACAGTCAGGTTGTAGTAATCCAAACCACGTACTAAGCGAGGATTGATTTTGCAAGGGATGTTATTTGCTTTGAGAAGATCTTGTACGGCAGCAAAATGTTTTAGTGAGGCTTCACCCAGAAAATCCAGTAATTTGGGAGCGGCCTCGATCAAAGCTTGCATCTCTGGATTTTTAGAATCCAAGATCCGCAAAGGATTGGTCAATAAACGACGCTGTGAATCTTCATCTAACTGATCTTGGTGCTTCTCAAAGTAAGTGACCAGTGCAGCGCGATGTTGCGCCCTCTCCTCTGCCTGACCTAGGGAGTTGATCTCCAGACGCACCCCTTTGAGACCTAGCTCATCCCAGAGGCGCTGCCCCATCAGAATGATTTCAGCATCGATATCGGGTCCTGCAAAACCCAGCGCTTCAATCCCGAACTGATGGAACTGACGATAGCGACCACGCTGAGGGCGCTCATGACGGAACATCGGTCCGGTATACCAAAGTCGCTTAGGCCCTTCGTAAATCAGATTGTTCTCAATTACAGCCCGCACAATTGCGGCTGTCCCTTCAGGACGCAATGTTAGTTGCTCGCCATTGAGGCGATCCTCAAAGGAATACATTTCTTTTTCAACAATGTCGGTTGCTTCTCCAACACCCCTTTGAAAGACGGCTGTCATTTCAACAATGGGAGTGCGCAGATACTCATAACCATAAGCACGGGTGAGATCTTGCAAGACGTGATCGAGGTGTTGCCAAGCCTGAGCATCTACTGGCAATAAATCGTTCATGCCACGCACGGCATTGATCTTGGTGAGCTTGTTATTTTTTGAATCGGTCATGTTTTCTGGAAGTTCTATTTGGTAGCGTAGTTTTGCGCCACGTATTCTTCTACGATGACTTGAAAGTCCTGGGCAATATTGTCGCCTCTGAGGGTCTTCACCTTAACGCCATCCACAAAGACGGGGGCCGCAGGGGTTTCGCCAGTACCAGGCAAAGAAATACCGATATTGGCGTGCTTACTCTCACCTGGGCCATTCACGATGCAGCCCATTACTGCCACATTCATATCCTCAACTCCGGGATGGGTCTTTTTCCAAACCGGCATTTGTTGACGAAGATACGACTGAATATCTGCAGCCAGCTCTTGGAAAGTCGTACTAGTAGTGCGGCCACAGCCAGGACAAGCAATGACCATGGGGGTGAAATTACGCAATCCCATGGTTTGCAATATCTCTTGGGCGACGATCACTTCATTCTCACGCGGTGCCCCAGGATCTGGAGTTAAAGAAACGCGAATCGTATCGCCAATACCCTCTTGCAATAGAATCGCCATTGCCGCAGTGGAAGACACAATGCCTTTGCTACCCATACCCGCTTCGGTTAAACCCAGATGCAGAGGATAGTCAGCACGGCGAGAGAGATCACGATATACCGCAACCAGATCTTGCACATTGCTCACTTTGCAAGACAGCATAATTTGGTTAGGATTCATACCCAGTTCAACTGCTTTTTCAGCAGATTGCAGTGCCGACTGAATCAAGGCTTCAATCATCACCTCTTGTGCTGACTTAGGATTAGCTAATGCGGCATTGCTATCCATAATGCTGGCCAAGAGCTCTTGATCGAGACTACCCCAGTTCACACCAATCCGAATCGGCTTATCGTATTGGCAAGCGGCTTCAATCATTTGCGCAAATTGCGGATCACGCTTAGCACCCTTACCAACGTTACCGGGATTAATGCGGTATTTGGATAAGGCTTTTGCACACTCTGGAAAGTCTTTTAACAAAGTATGCCCGTTGTAATGAAAGTCGCCAATCAACGGTACCAAGACATCCATCTTGTCTAACTGCTCCCGAATGTAGGGAACCGCAGCTGCAGCTTCGGGTGTATTGACAGTAATGCGCACCATTTCTGATCCTGCGCGCGCCAACTCTTTGACCTGAATCGCGGTACCGAGTGCATCGGCTGTATCGGTGTTGGTCATTGACTGTACACGCACTGGGGCATCACCACCGACGGTAATGATGTTGGTTTTCCAGGCTACTGTTGCTTGGCGAGTTGCTCTCTTAGGGCTTGGTCCAAGAGGAAGTGGAGGTAGGCAATTAGAATTATTCATATTGATATCGGTCTTCATTACTCAGAATCCAAACGATCTAACCATTCAATTTTGTGTTCGTTAGACGGAACAATTTCAGTATCGTGCACAGCACGTTCACGTACTCGTGTGCGATCGACTACATCACCAGCCAATTGACCACATGCTGCAGCAATATCATCACCTCGGGTCTTACGCACTGTAGCAACCATACCGGCTTCAAGCAAGATATTGGCAAACGCATGAATACGTTGATTGGTGGAACGCTTTAGTCCCGATTCTGGGAAAGGGTTAAATGGAATGAGATTCACTTTGCACTTGATGTTTTTGAGTAAACGCACCAGTTCTTTTGCCTGAATATCAGAATCGTTTACACCATCAAGCATGCAGTACTCAAAGGTTAAGAAGTCTCTGGGAGCAAACGGCAGATAGCGCTCACAAGCATCGAGTAATTCTTTTAAGGGATACTTTTGATTGAGCGGGACCAGCTGATCGCGCAAGGCATCGTTGGGTGCGTGCAAGGAGACCGCCAAAGCAACAGGACAATCTTGAGCTAGTCGATCAATCATGGGCACTACACCAGAAGTCGATACGGTGACGCGACGACGCGACAAACCATAAGCCCGATCATCGAGCATCAGGTGCAGCGCACTCACGACGTTGTCGTAGTTGAGTAAAGGCTCACCCATACCCATCATCACCACATTCGAGATCACCCTACCCGTATGCTCATAGCCTGGGGTTGGGTAGAGCTCAATGCGTCGAATCGCTTCGGGATCATTGCGTAATAGATGCTCTGCAAACCAGAGTTGGCCAATGATCTCGCCGGATGTCAGATTACGAGAAAAGCCTTGATGCCCAGTGGAGCAGAAACGGCAATTGACTGCGCAGCCTGCTTGGGAAGAGATGCATAAGGTACCGCGATCATCTTCTGGAATGAAAACGGATTCGACCGCATTACCTGCCCCTACATCCAGCAGCCACTTACGGGTGCCATCATGGGCATGCTCGTCTTTAATAACAGGGAGTGAAAGGACTTCGGCTTTATCGAGGAGAGTGGCTCTGAAGCTCTTAGCCAGATCGCTCATCTCATTGATGTCGGATATACCGCGTTGGTGTATCCATTGCATCAGCTGTTTTGCCCGAAAGGGCTTCTCGTTCAACCCCGCGACATACGCCGCCATTTGGTCGGCGTCAAAATCCAAGAGATTTACGCGCGGGGAGGTCAATGCAAAAACTTTATATCAATAATGCAATCGGATTAACGATTGAACACTTGCATACCAGGGAAGAAGAAAGCGACTTCCACAGCAGCAGTTTCAGGAGCGTCAGATCCGTGTACGGCATTGGCATCGATGCTATCTGCAAAGTCAGCACGAATGGTGCCCTTCTCTGCTTTCTTAGGATCAGTAGCGCCCATCAAGTCACGGTTCTTCGCAATCGCGCCTTCACCTTGCAATACTTGAATCATCACTGGACCAGAAATCATGAAGCTCACGAGATCTTTGAAGAAAGGACGCTCTTTATGAACTGAGTAAAACTGCTCAGCTTCAGATTGCGACAGGTGCGCCATTTTGGATGCGATGATTTTCAAACCGGCTTGCTCAAAACGGTCATAGATCTTACCGATCACGTTTTTTGCTACTGCATCTGGTTTGATAATAGAAAGGGTGCGCTCAATTGCCATGCAAAACTCCATTTTTAATTTTATAAATTGGGGTTAAGGCGTAAATCCCGTCATACGCAATGGGAAGCCTCAACGACCCCCGAATTATACATCCCAAAGGGGTATTTACCCTTACTCAAGTAGGGCTAAGCCCTTGAATTTACTGGATATCAGGGCTTATTCCTCACTAGCTAGCGGGGTACTCCTATCCAAGGGCTTGAAATTCACCTCCTTTGTCTATACTTAATGCCAATAGTTCTTAATGGACTTGTGTCTTTATTACAAAGAAGGAGTCAATATGAGTGATCTGAACTCTTACGGCTTTGGGCAATCTAGCTCGATTAGTACCCCTGCAGTTCGCAACCGCGTGCTGCGCAATACCTACGCATTATTAGCCCTGTCAATGCTACCCACTGTTGTGGGTGCATGGCTCGGCGTTGCCATGAATCTCGACCTCTTTTCTGGCAGCCCTTTTATGGGTTTCATCGTCTTTATGGCGATTGCCTTTGGTTTCTTCTGGGCCATTGAGAAGAATAAAGAGACTGGCGTAGGCGTTTTATTGCTACTGGGCTTCACCTTCTTCATGGGCATTATGTTGTCCCGTCTGGTTGGCTTTACCCTCAATAGCTATAGCAATGGTGCTGCACTAATTATGTTGGCCTTCGGTGGGACTGCCGCTATTTTTGCCACGATGGCAACTATCGCTACCGTTAGCAAGAGTGATTTTGCTGGCATGGGTAAATGGCTCATGGTGGGCGTATTGCTCTTGATCGTTGCTTCCTTAGCAAACATCTGGTTGCAATTACCTGCTTTGATGTTGACCGTCATGGTTCTTGCAATTGCCATCTTCTCTGCATTCATCTTGGTAGATGTGCAGCGTGTAATCAATGGTGGTGAGACCAACTACATCATGGCTACCCTAGCGATCTACCTCGACGTCTATAACGTCTTTACCAACTTGCTGGCTTTGCTGGGTATCTTTGGTGGTGATCGTCGCTAAGCTGTCTACTCTTCATTGAGTGGTTGAAGAAAAAGGCACCTTGCGGTGCCTTTTTTGTTGCCTTTATGGTTATCTTTTCTCTTGCTTTATTTCTTATCAAACACAGCAATAGATTCCACATGAGATGTATGGGGAAACATATTGACGATGCCTGCGCTCTTGAGGGTATACCCAGCTTGATTACACAGCATGTCGATATCTCTTGCTAAGGTTTTGGGATTACAGGATACATATACGATGCGCTGGGGCAAGAGTTTAGTGTCATCACCCCGTTGCTCATGAATATTCGCCAATGCTTGGCAGATCTCCATTGCGCCTTCACGAGGTGGATCGATTAACCAACGATCCGCTTTGCCCCAAGATTGAATGGTTTCAGGGGTGACTTCAAATAAATTACTTTGCATGAAGCTGACTTGATGCTCTAGGCCATTGTGTAAGGCATTGGCTTTAGCCCTTTCAGTCAAGCTAGCAAGGCCTTCGATACCCATCACGTTCTTGGCTCTCCTAGCTAATGCCATTGTGAAATTACCAATACCACAGAAGAGATCCAAAATCCGTTCATCCTGTTGTGGCTCGAGCAGTTTAATGGCTTTACTCACTAGTGCGCGGTTCATCAAGTGGTTCACTTGCGTGAAATCCGCTGGCTTAAAGGGCATCTCAATCTCAAACTCAGGTAGTCGATAGCAAAGCTTGCCGGTCTCTGGATAAAACGGTGCGACGGTTTCAATACCTTTGGGCTGTAGCCAGATCCAAACCTGGTTCTCATCAGCAAAGGTTTTCAGAATCTGCTCGTCAGACTTTGTAAGCGGTTTAAGAATACGAAAGACCAAGGCCACAACATCATCTTCCCCCACTGCTAACTCAATTTGTGGCACATCATCGACGATCGATAGCGCCATCACCAGTTTGCGTAGAGGGACAAGTAAATCAGAGACCCGCTTAGGCAGAATCTCACAGGCCGTCATGTCAGCGACATAGCCACTCTTATTTTCATGAAAGCCCACCAAGACAGTGCCTTTTTTAATGGAGCGATTCACCACACTTAATCTAGCGCGATGACGATACTCCCAAGTGGGGCCAACCAGGGGGCGTAAGATTTCTTCCGCTTGTGTCTTGGCAATGTGCTTCAGATCGTCTTCGAGCACCCTTTGCTTGATCGCAATCTGGGCTGCAATGTCGAGGTGCTGCATAGTGCAACCGCCACAGATACCAAATGCTTCACACTTGGGCTGGGCTCTAAATACGGCAGGTTTGAGAATCTGATCGACCTTAGCTTTACTAAAGCGGACTTTTTCTCGGGTGACGGTGTAGGTGACTCGCTCGGTAGGTAGCGCCCCTTGAATAAAGAGCACTTTGCCACTCTGCCCTTCGGCTAGCTGCTCCTCAGTTGGCGCTAAGCGGGCAATGCCTTGTGCTTCTAGATCGAGTGACTCGACCCAAACTGGATCAGGCATCTCCAGTAAAACCTTGGAGATATTCTTGCCATTGAGAACCATTAGGCTCTTTAGACTGAGTTTCGAGATAGGCTTTCACAAAAGCAATCTCTTCTTGATACTCGGCTAATGAGAAACCGCCACGCATCAGCTGAAAGCGGCAATACATGAGATAGGTGTTGACCACATCGGTTTCGCAATAGGCACGAATCTCATCAATCTTGCCGTCTTGATACGCAGGCCAAACTTGACTGCCATCCATACCCATCTTGCCAGGAAAGCCACACAACTTGGCTAGTCCATCTAGAGGTGCGTTGGCTCTGCCATTAAATTTAGCCAAGAGATCCATCATATCGAGATGGCGCATGTGATAACGACTGATGTAGTTATTCCACTTAAAGTCACGGCTATCGTTCTCTTGGCTCTCACCCATCTCCCAATAGCGTGGTGCTTGAATATGATTAGCCAGTGCGCGGTAATGTAAGACAGGCAAGTCAAAGCCACTGCCATTCCAAGAAACCAGTTGTGGCGTGTACTTCTCAATCAGATCAAAGAAAGCTTGCACCAATACTTTCTCATCATCTTGTGGAGCACCCAAGCTACCGACCTTAATTTGCGGCAGACCTTCTTTGGTCGTGCGTCGTATAACGCAAGAGATAGCAATGATTTTTTGTAAATAAAGGGGCAGAAATTCACTGCCGGTTTTAGCCAGACGATCAGCCATGGCTTTTTCTGCAACTTCAGTATCGGATAGTGAAGCTGGGAGATCATCTAGACGACGCAATCCCGCTACATCCGGAATGGTTTCAATATCAAAGACGAGAACCGTTGCCATTAATCAGCAAGACTTATTGCAGATAAGGGATGGGATTGACTGGCTTGCCATTGACGCGCAGCTCAAAGTGCAACTGCACCGCATTGGTATCGGTATCGCCCATCTCTGCAATCTTTTGCCCTTTTTTGACTGCATCACCTTCTTTAACCAACAGGTTTTTGTTGTAAGCATAGGCAGTCAAGTAGGTGTTGTCGTGTTTGACAATCACTAAGTTTCCATAGCCCCGCAGACTATTGCCAGCGTATACCACTTTGCCATCGGCAGCAGCCGTCACAGGTTCACCCAGTTTGCCTGCGATATTGATGCCCTTATTACTCTCACTAAATTCTTGTGTAACTTTGCCTTTAGCTGGCCAAGATAGACGTATGCCAGGCTCTGCAACCATCTCGGGTTTGCTGTCATCAGCCTTAGTATCGGTTTTGCTGGTATCGGCTTTACTGGAATCGACTTGAGGTTTTTTATCAACCGGCTTGGCAGCCGCTTTGGAGCCAGCAGGTGCTTTGATCATAATCAGATCACCTACTTCAATTTGATTGGGATTCGATAAGTTATTCCACTGCACGAGGTCTTTGTAAGACTGGCCATGATCCAAAGCGATGCGCAATAAAGTATCACCCTTCTTCACCCGGTAATAACCAGGGGGCGCTGGCTCACTAGCACCACCAGAGCGGTCGACAACAGTGGCTGGTTTAGTGCGTGGAACAGAACAGCCCACCATGAAGATCATGGCGGATGCGAGTAAAAGAGTTAGAACCGATTTGGACATGAAAGAAGGTCTTAAAAGGAATATTTTCATACTACCCCTGATTGTAAGGGGACAAAAAAGACCTCGTCCAGCACAGTCCTTTGGTAGCGGTGGGAGCTCATCCGCTCAACCATTACCAATTGCTGCTCTTTCTCATTCTTGGCCACGGGGGCAACCAAGCGCCCTCCTATAGCGAGTTGGTCTAGTAAGGCATCCGGGATACCCAGGCCAGCAGCGGCCAGAATAATGGCGTCAAAGGGGGCAGCTTGAGGTAGGCCCAATATGCCATCGCCATAAATCAGTCGAAGATTTTTAATCCGAAAGGGGCGCAGTTTTTCTCGGGCCATATCGTGCAAGGGCCGAATCCGTTCAATTGAATACACCTCTTGCGCAAGCAAACTCAAGACTGCCGCTTGATAACCACAGCCGGTGCCAATCTCGAGCACCTTGCCAAGCTGATGTTTAGGCTTATGCAGAATCTCAATCATGCGGGCTACAACCGATGGCTTCGAAATGGTTTGTTGATGACCAATCGGTAATGCTGAGTCTTCGTATGCTTGTGCATGCAAACCGGCATCCATAAAAGCATGACGCGGTACTGTGGCGATTGCCTCTAAAGTCTTGCCGTGCTTTACGCCAGCAGCATGGACCTTAGCTGCTAAGGCTTGGCGATGCCCAGCAAATCGTTCAGCTGCTGATTTCAACCGCGATCCCAGCCATTCGCCCGCATCGCTGCCAATCTGGCGTGATGGGTCAAGTCGAGCTGCATCGGCGTAATTGAAATGCAGCCATCATCAATCGCATGAAAGTCGGTTCCACTCGAGCTATCTTTGGCATCACCTGCGGCGCCAATCCAATAGATCGGTTCACCACGGGGGTTTTGCTGCACTACCACGGGTTGTGAGTGGTGGCGATTACCCAAGCGGGTCACGCGCCATCGATTGAGATCGGCATAAGGGCGATTCGGAATATTGACATTGAGCAAAGTGGCATTGCCCTCTTCTTTGCTCAATGGCTTAGCAATCATTTGCGCCACAATGTCATGCGCTGCTTTGGCAGCATCATCAATCCGAGCCCAGCCCCGATCAATTTGAGAAAATGCAATACCCGGCACGCCAAACATCACACCTTCGACAGCAGCAGCAACTGTTCCCGAATACAAGACGTCTTCACCCATGTTCTCGCCTTGATTAATTCCGGAAACCACGAGGTCGGGCTTTTCTTCTAAGAAACCAGTCATGGCAACGTGCACACAATCCGTCGGCGTACCGTTGATGAAAATAAATCCATCGCGTTCACCACCAGCGACTCGATGAATCGAGAGTGGTCTTGATAGTGTTAAAGAATTCGAGGCCCCGCTATGGTTTTGCTCAGGAGCGATCACAGTTATTTTGCCCAAGGGGCGGATAGCTTTGACCAGGGCTAAAAGGCCTGGGGCCAAATAGCCATCATCGTTGGAGATCAGAATATGCATGGGGCAATTATCCAACTATTTAGCTGGGTTCTCAGTAAATCGGCCATGCAGGGATCAGGCTCTGCGGGGCTTATGCTCGCGGGTACGAATCCAGGCATATAGCACTGGAAGTACGAGCAAAGTCAGCAAGGTGGTCGTCACCATACCGCCTACGATCACCAGAGCCAATGGGCGCTGAGCCTCAGAACCAATCGCATGGGAAATCGCTGCCGGCAGAAGACCTAAACCAGCCAACAAAGCCGTCATCAATACTGGACGCATCCTAAGAGAGGCCCCCTCCACGATCGTGTCTTTGATGTTGTGATGATCTGAGCGAGATAGCTTATTGATATAAGAAATCAGAATCACACCGTCCTGAATCGCAATTCCGAAGAGCGATAAGAATCCAATACCCGCTGAGATACTGAAGGTCTCGCCTGTGATCAAGAGAATCAAAATACCGCCAATTGCTGCAAATGGAACGTTGAGCAGAACCACCAGCGCATCTCGGAAGTTACCAAAGGCACTGTAAAGCAACAAAGAAATTGCTAAGAGTGTCAAAGGCACGATCAGCATCAATTTCTTCTGAGCGATTTTCATCTGATTAAATTGTCCGTCCCAATTAATGGTGTAACCATTAGGCAGGTTGACGTTTTCATCAACCAGTTTTTGGGCATCTTGAACTGCACTACCCAAATCGCGGCCACGGACGCTAAATTTAATCGCGATGTAACGACGACCAGTTTCACGATAGATATAGAAAGGTCCATCAGAGACATCGACATCAGCAACCATGGTTAAAGGCACCCGACCACCATCAGCCGTATCAATTAAGAGCGAACGAATCGATTCAACAGTATTGCGACTATCCGCATTCAAGCGCACTGCCAAACCAAAGGTCTTCTCATTTTCAAGCACGTTGGTAATCGGTGCGCCACCAATGGAATACGCAACCAGGTTTTGAATATCGCTCACATTAATACCGAAGCGAGCACACTTCACACGATCAATCTGGACGTTCAGGGTTGGTTGACCCAGTTCATTAAAGATGCCTTCGTCCACAATGCCATGAACCTTACGCAACTGCTTAATGACATCACGCGCTTGCAAATCTA
>DAISKI010000012.1:0-25238 GCA_036821065.1 Polynucleobacter sp.
ATTTCTCTAAAGAGATATTTAATAATTGACTGCCGGGAAGCATTTGATGAATTTCCGCAAGATTAGTCATCGCAAGCATTAGATCGCTCCTCCTGCCGCCAAGAGAATGTGCTCTTGATCTGAGAAATCAAATTTCTTACCATTGATTTCTTGAGTAGATTCATGACCCTTGCCTGCGACCAGAACAATATCTGCTTCCTTTGCATGGCGTACAGCAGCCATAATCGCTGCAGCTCGATCGACAATGATTTGTGCTTGATGAGTCTGCGTAGTCATTCCAGATTTGATCATGGCGATGATTTCGCTTGGATCTTCCGATCTAGGGTTATCGCTGGTAATCACTATCTCGTCGGAAAATTGCTCTACAACCCTTCCCATCTGAGACCGTTTTCCAACATCACGATCACCACCACAACCGAAAACGCACCAGAGCTTACCCTGACGTTGATCAGCAATAGGCCGCAAAGTTTTTAGAGCCTTTTCTAAGGCATCTGGTGTGTGCGCATAATCAACAATCACCAATGGTCCATTTTTATTTAATTGAATTAACTCCATGCGACCGATGACAGGCTTTAAATTACTGACTCGCTTGCTAGCATCTGAGATTGTTAAGCCTTGACTTAACAAGACACCCCAAACTGCTAAACAATTACTGACATTAAATTCACCAATGACAGGAATATGCAGTTTTTCAGATCCCCTACCTTCGTGCACGAATGTAACGTCGTAGCCATTGCCTACTAACACTAAGTCTTTTGTATAAAGTTGATGCAAGCGATCGCCAAATTTTTCAAAGCCCTGAAAGGCTGTCTGTTCCAGTGCATACCCCCAAACCTTTTCTGTATTCCTAGCAAGGGCTTGCATTGCAAGCTCTCTTCCAAAGGGATCATCCATATTCAGAATTACATCTTTGAGGCCAGGCTGAGTAAATAATTTCGCTTTCGCTTGCGCATACTCAGCCATATTGGCGTGGTAATCCAAATGATCTTGCGTCAAATTACTGAATACTGCGCAGCTAATATCCAAGCCTGCAATTCGATCTTGATCTAAAGCATGGGAGGAGATTTCAATAGCCAGTTGTTTTGCGCCTTGGCCTCGCAAGTTACTTAATTGTGTCTGTAATGTTGGGGCATCCGGGGTGGTATACCCTGTGTGAATCAGTGAACCTGTCAAACCTGTTCCAAGTGTGCCAATCACCGCAGCCCGCTGAGAGGGATTATCAAGCGCCTGTGCAATCCACTGGGTAATGCTCGTCTTACCATTTGTTCCAGTAACTCCAATCACGTTCAAATCGTAACTGGGATTGCTATACCACTGTGCACTTAAAAGTCCGGCGTGTTTTGCCAAATTCTGAACTGCGAAGCACTGTGGGTGATCCTCAAATTGATCATCCATATTGATCGGATCATAGACAACCGCCTTTGCACCACTTTCAAGGGCCGCAGCAATAAATTGTCGACCATCTCGCAATGCTTTGCCATGTCCCACTGGATAGGCAAAAAAGATATCACCTAGTTTGATTTGTCGACTATCACTTCTAATCTTGGCAGTAGGAGCTGCCAATTTTTGTAAATGCTCAATCAAGTGATTGGGTTCTATATGCACTGCCACACTCATCTTTTCAAAACCACTTGTTGAGCCTTAAGTCCTGTGACTTGATTCTCCACAGGGCGCTTTGCATCATCAGAGACCATCTGCTTGATATTGGCATCTGGCAATACATTCAAGGTTCGTAAGGTTTCGCTCACGATCGTTGAAAATACAGGTGCCGCTACATCTCCGCCATAGTGACTTCCGCCAGTAGGCTCATCAATCATTACCGCCACTACGATCCGGGGTGTGCTAATCGGAGCAATCCCTGCGAAATAAGCTCGATAAGAATTGCCGTATCCTTTACCAACCAATTTATGGGCCGTGCCTGTTTTACCTCCAACCCGATATCCATCGGCTTGTGCTTTCACTGCTGTACCACCAGGCTCAGTAACAGTTTCGAGCATGCTGCGCATCTCAATTGCAGTTTTTGGAGAAATTACTCTTACACCGGATTTAACTTCTGAACTACGCTGGATCGTCAATGGTACTAACTCACCATCCCGCGCAAAAATAGTGTACGCACGAGCAACTTGGAATAGCGATGCAGAAATTCCATAACCAAATGCAATACGCGCCTGGTCGGATGCACCCCATTTTTGATAAGGGTGCAATGTTCCAGATACAGAACCAGGAAAGCCAATCTTTGGAGCTTGGCCAAAGCCTACAGCCGAATACATATTCCACATCTCTTCAGGAGAGAGATTATTCATTGCAATTTTGGCCGTACCAATATTGCTCGACTTTTGAATCACTTGTGAAACTGTCAGATTTCCATAGGGATGGGTGTCAGTAATCGGTTTAGGGCCGATCAAATAACTGGCACCGATCACCATATTCGTGTTAGGTGTGATAGCACCCTTCTCTAATGCGGTAGAGATTGTGAAGGGCTTCATCGTTGAGCCAGGCTCAAAAGTATCCGTTAATACTCGATTACGCAACTGCTCCCCGGTCAAATTACGACGATCATTCGGGTTATAACTTGGGTAATTCGCTAAGGCTAAGATCTCACCAGTTTGCGTATCCAATACCACTGCTCCACCAGCTTTAGCATGATGCTCTTCAACTGCATTCTTAACAGCGTTGTAGGCAAGGTATTGAATCTTGCTGTCGATGGATAACTGCAAATCTTTACCATTTTGCGGCTCTTGTTCAATTGCCACATCCTCAACGATACGGCCTAAGCGATCCACCACAACTCGGCGCTGACCAGGACGGGCAGCCAATTCTTTTTCATGGGAGAGCTCCATACCTTCTTGGCCACGATCTTCCACATTGGTAAAGCCCACAACGTGCGCCATCGCTTCACCCTCTGGGTAAAAGCGACGATATTCATTATTCAAACCAATGCCAGGTATTTCTAATTGTTTGATTTGTTGAGCTACTACAGGATCGACTTGTCTTTTCAAAAAGACCTGCTTGCGCTCCTCTTTGAGTTTTCTTCGTAAATCCGATTCATTCATTTGCAAAAGACTTGCAAGCTGACGAACCTTTTCTGCCGATAAGTCATCGGGCACGGTGTCGTTATAGGCAATTACCGATTTCGCCTCAAGACTAGTTGCAATCACATTGCCATTGCGGTCTAAAATCTTGCCACGACTCGCTGGTAATTCGAGCTCACGCTGGGTTCCCCGTACGGCTTTTGCCTCATAAAAGGCGTTGCCTGGACCCTGAATCCAGAATGCCCTCAATAGTAGGAGCATAAAAACAAAGAACAACAGGAACAGCATCAAGCGCGACCGCCACATTGGCAGACGCAAAACTAAATTCGGAGTAGTTGAAAAACCAACCGGTCTCATTTGCTCTCCTTAATGTACAAAGTACGCTCAGGAGAAATGGGTGACATGTGTAGCTGATTACGAGCTGTGTCACGAATCCGAGAGGATTTTGAAAGATTACGCTGCTCATATTCCAAACGTAACCAGTCTTGATTTAGTCGACGCTCTTCGTTTTGCACTTGCTCAGTTGCAACGAATAATTTACGTGCCCGCTGTTGTGCGGCCACAAGTGACAATGCACAAATCAATAGCAGCGCTAGCAAAGTAAAGGTGGCGCGGTTCAAGCTAATGCCCCCATTCTTTTTTCCGCTACTCGCATGATGGCTGAGCGTGCACGAGGATTTTCTTCGAGCTCTTCTTTGCTCGGACGAACACGACCGATAATTTCAAGAGCACTTTGTGGCAAGTCTTTTTCTCTTACAGGTAAACCGCGCGGCACTTCAACTTTGGCATGGGCTTGCAAGAATTGCTTGACGATTCGATCTTCAAGCGAATGAAAACTAATCACCGCTAAGCGTCCACCCGGCTTTAGCAAACTTAAGGCCGCCTTTAAGCCCTGCTCGAGATCTTCTAGCTCTCGATTAATAAAAATCCTTAATGCTTGAAAAGTACGTGTAGCAGGATCCTGGCCTGGCTCACGAGTACGAACCACGCTGGCAACTAGATTTGCAAGTTGCAGAGTTGTTTTAGGAGATAGGCCCTCCTCTCGCTTAGCAACAATGGCTTTAGCGATTTGTGATGCGAAGCGTTCCTCCCCGTAAGTCTTAATCACTTTAGTGATTTCCTCCTGCGGTGCCTGCTCTAACCACTCTGCTGCTGTGATTCCCTGATCGGTGTTCATTCGCATATCGAGTGGACCATCCCGTCGGAATGAAAATCCACGATGCGCTTCGTCGACCTGCGGTGAACTGATTCCAAGGTCTAACAAAATCCCATCGATTGATTCTGGCTCTGCGTACTGATCCATCTGTGCAAAGCTGCTGTGAATGATCGAGAAGCGCGGATCGATTATTTCTTTCGCGACCGTAATCGCATCTAAGTCCTTGTCGAAAGCAATCAAACGCGCGTTTGGATTGAGCTTGCTGAGCAACAGTTGTGAATGACCACCTCGCCCAAAGGTCCCGTCGATCATGACAATCTGGTTTATTTGATTTTGAAGTAGCGGCCCATCGATTAAAGCGGTCACCGCCTCGGCCAGTAGTACTGGGCGATGTGTATTGTTCATGGCACTCAATCATTAAAAATTAAATTGCTTGAGTGCTTCAGGCATGCCTTGTGCAATGGCAGCCTGCTCTTTTGCGGCATAGCTTGCCGCATCCCACAATTCGAGGTGACTTCCCATTCCGAGAAGCATCACTTCTTTTTCGATACCCGCTGCTGTTCGCAATTCTGGGCTTACCAAAATTCTGCCGGCGCTATCCAGCTCAACATCTGCAGCGCTACCTAAAAATATTCTGCGCCACCAATGCGCATCCATCGGTAACTGAGCAACTCGGGCACGAAAGGTTTCCCACTCGGGTCTTGGGAATAGCAATAAACAGCCGTCAGGGTGCTTGGTAAGCGTCACTCTGCCCTCGCCCTGAACCAACAAGGCGTCCCGATGCTTGGCCGGCACAGACATGCGACCCTTTGCATCCAAATTGAGAGCTGAAGCACCTTGAAACACTATTTTCCCCACTTTTTCACACTTCCTCCCACTTTAGAGGAGGAAATACCGAGGGTCAAGTGTTTTAGGGGGTTTTTTTAGGAAATTCTCTAGTGTTTACAAACACTTAGCGTTATCTGTTCATGAAATACTGAGAATAAAATATCTCTTTTAAACAATAACTTGGAAAATATACTTAAGAGTAGGTCTTAGCTATATAGCTAAATATGACATTAATATACTGTTTTTAATCACAGTGTATTTATTTTTTCGATAATAAAAATAATCGTAATTTAGATTTTGTAGGCAGTGCTCGTCATTAACTTTGAGCTTGCCTCCATCAACTTCTGAATTACTGGGGGCAAGACTACTCCGCCAGCATCAATCGCATCTTTTCCGTGCTCGATTTCATCCAAACGCATTTGCTGAACAATCGCACGAGATTGTTGATCGTTTTCAGGCAAAGTTTCTAGATGACTTTGGAGATGATTCTCAACTTGTTTTTCGGTTTCAGCGACAAACCCTAAACTCCATTTATCGCCTGCCAAGCCTGCTATTAAGCCAATCGCGAAGGATCCCGCATACCAAAATGGATTGAGATAACTAGTGTGCGAGCCCAACTCTTTCACACGTGCTTCACACCAAGCAAGATGATCCATCTCCTCTTGTGCGGAGTGATTGAGCATCTCCTGAATATGAGAATCTCGTGCTAATAATTTTTGCGATTGGTAGAGCGCTTGAGCACAAACTTCACCCACGTGATTTACACGCATCAAACCTGCAGCATGTGCACGCTCTGTTTCACTTAAAGTGGTTTTTCCGAGATCTTCATTTATTGGCATTGAGCGTTGCGCGTGAGCCCCGCCCGAGATCGATTTCAGGGCGGTATCAAACTCAATAATCAGGCGATCCGACAAGAACATGGGTAAAAAATCCTAGACTTGAACCTCGGCCTTACAGCTCGATTTAGTTTTTAGGCCCAGCTCTTTCAAAAGAGCGAGGTCTTGTTCTGCCTCGGGATTGCCGGTAGTGAGTAGTTGCTCACCATAGAAAATCGAGTTCGCACCAGCCTGAAAACACATCGCCTGTACAGCTCTGCCAAGCTCTTGGCGACCAGCAGATAAACGCACTCTGGCACGGGGCATTGTGATTCGAGCCACCGCGATAGTTCGGACAAATTCCAGGGGATCCAAGGGCTTTTGGTCAGCTAAAGGTGTTCCAGCAACCGGCACCAAATGATTAATCGGAACAGATTCTGGATAAGGCTGAAGGTTTGCAAGACGGGCAATAAAAGCGGCTCTTTGCTGACGCGACTCACCCATACCCACAATTCCGCCACAACAGACTGACATGCCAGCAGCTCGCACGTGATCAAGTGTGTCGAGACGATCTTGGTAGTCTCTAGTGGTGATGACGGAGCGATAAAAATCTTCACTAGTGTCGAGATTGTGATTATAAAAATCAAGGCCTGCTTCCTGCAAAGCCTTTGCCTGATTGGCCTCCAGCATACCCAGGGTTGCGCAGGTTTCTAAACCAAGCGCCTTCACGCCCTTGATCATGGCAGTGACTTTTTCAATATCCCGGTCTTTTGGTTCGCGCCAAGCTGCACCCATACAAAAGCGATTGGAGCCTGCCGCTTTAGCTGCCCTTGCTGCCTCCAACACTTCATCCAAGTCCATCAACTTATTAGCCTTGATATCCGTGTGATAACGCGCTGCTTGAGGGCAATAGCCACAATCCTCAGGACAACCGCCAGTCTTTATAGACAGGAGGGTAGCCAATTCGACATCACCCTCTGGGAAGTTGTTGCGGTGTATCTCTTGCGCCTTAAACATCAACTCATTAAAAGGTAGGGCAAAAAGTGCCTCAATTTGGGTAACGGTCCATCTCGCTCCAGTATCTAACTCCTTAATAATCTGATCTTGAGATTTGATCTGAGTCAGGGGCTTTTCGAGTGTTTGCGAGTCCAGCATAGTGAATTTCCAGAAAATGACCTATTCAAACCTCAAACATAACAGATACAGGCCTGAATTAGGGAAAACTAGTGGTCAAATATCAAAGATGAATACGCATTTGATCGACGAGCAGAATTTAGCAGGTTCAAAAAACTGGGTTGACCGGAGTTTGGCTGCGGTTTGGCATCCCTGCACTCAGATGAAACATCATGAGTCTTTGCCGCTTATTGCCATTACTCGCGGTGAGGGTGCTTGGCTTTATGACGACCAAGGGAATGCTTTCTTAGATTGCATCAGCTCTTGGTGGACCAATTTATTTGGTCATGCTAATTCACGTATCAACCAAGCCATCACTAAACAGCTAGAAAAAATTGAGCATGTGATGTTGGCCGGCTTTACCCATGCACCAGTGGTTGAGCTCTCAGAAAAACTCAGCGCTTTGACTCAAGGCAATCTAGGTCATGTGTTTTATGCGTCTGATGGTGCCTCTGCAGTGGAAATTGCATTGAAGATGAGTCATCACTATTGGCAACTTCAGGATAAGCCTGAAAAGAAAAAATTTGTTTGTCTTGAAAATAGTTATCACGGTGAAACTTTAGGTGCACTTGCAGTGACTGATGTTGCACTCTTTCGTGAGGCTTATGGCCCCCTCTTGCAATCTGTTTTCATTGCACCATCTCCAGATAGCCGCAAAGTCAAAGAGGGTAAGTCTGCTGAAGGCCTTGTATCCGAATGCGCAGAGGCTCTCGAAACAATCTTTGCTAAAGAGCATCAAAATATTGCAGCTTTTATTATTGAACCCTTGGTGCAGTGTGCTGGGCAAATGGCGATGCATTCTCCAGAATATCTTCGCCGAGTGAGAGCTTTATGCGATCAGTACGAGATTCATTTGATTGCCGATGAAATTGCCGTTGGCTGTGGACGAACCGGTAAATTTTTTGCCTGTGAGCATGCTGAAATTTGGCCTGACTTTTTAACACTGTCTAAGGGCATTAGCGGGGGCTACTTACCGCTCTCGCTCTCTATGACCACTGAAACAATTTATCGTGCTTTTTATCGTGATCAGACTTCTCAAGGCTTTTTACACTCGCATTCTTATACCGGCAATCCCTTAGCTTGTGCGGCAGCATTAGCTGCTCTCACCATCTTTGAATCAGACCAGGTCCTAGAAAAAAATATTGAGCGTGCGCACGATCTAGCCCATGCTTTTAGATGGGCAAAAGAAGATTCTCGTCTTGAGTACTGGCGCCAGCAAGGCATGATTCTGGCCTTTGATGTCAAATCATCGGTCTTGAAAAATCCCAGCAGCTTCGCCAGAGAAATGTTTTCTGCAAGCCTTTCAGAAGGTATTTTGATTCGCCCAATTAGTAATACGATTTATGTCATGCCACCATATATTTTGACCGCATCGCAAACACAGAATATGGCTGAAGCTGTACAACGTGCCCTAAACCAAGTTTTAAAATGAGTAATTCATTTAAGGCGCTCGCTCTCGTCAAACAGGCAATGACTCAGCTTGAAGCAAAGCTACTCAAACGTAGCGTTCGAATTAATGAGAGAGCTTGTGATGTAGATTCTGTAGTCGGAGATCGCGTACTAAAAACGTTTTGCAGCAATGATTATTTGGGATTTGCTAATCATCCTGCACTAGTTGTAGCTTTATCTGAAGGCGCCCAAGCGCATGGGGTCGGGAGTGGCGCTTCTCATCTTATTAGCGGACATAGCCGCGCCCATGACTCACTAGAAAATCAATTGGCACGCCTCCAAAGTGCTCATATTCCTCAGGCGCGTGCGCTCTTTTTTAGTACAGGCTATTTAGCCAACCTCACAGCAATTACTGGTTTGATTGGATTAGCTAATAAAGGGGAAGCTCATATTTATTCTGCTGCACTTAATCATGCCTCATTAATTGATGGCGTTCGCTTGGCTAGCGCCCAAAATCATGCTTTAGTAACGATCTTTGATCACCCCGATCTTGCTGAACTAGAGAGTGCCTTAAGTAAAGATACATCTCCTTTGAAACTCATCGTGATCGATGGTGTCTTTAGTATGGATGGTGATCTAGCGCCACTCCATCAATTGCTAAAACTTGCTGAGCAATACGATGCGCTTCTGATGGTAGACGATGCACATGGCTTTGGCGTGCTTGGAGAAAATGGTCATGGCATCCTTGAACACTTTGCTCTTCGTTCTGAGAGGCTCATTTATATCGGCACCTTAGGTAAGGCTGCTGGTGTCAGTGGCGCATTCATTTGTGCAGGTGATTCTTTTATAGAATGGCTGATTCAAAAAGGACGCCCCTACATCTATTCCACTGCCACATCCCCAGCTATTGCACATACTGTTTCAAAAAGTCTCGATCTCATCGAGGGGGTTGAAGGTAAGACAAGACGCAAACATTTAAATGAATTAATCAAACTCTGGAATCAGGAATTAGTGTTATCAAATTGGGAAAAGATCAATTCATCGAGTGCAATTCAGCCAATCATCATTGGTAGTAATGCCCATGCCCTTCAGGCAGCCAAACTACTTGATGAAGCGGGATATTGGATTCCGGCAATTCGGCCACCAACTGTGCCAGAGGGTAAGGCCCGCTTGCGAGTCACTTTCTCTGCGAACCATACAACGGATGATGTCAAACAACTCATTCAGGTTTTACAAAAGATAGAGTCCAGCATGCTTGTAGGGGATGCTGCATGAATCTCTCGAAGGGGTATTTCGTTACAGGCACAGATACAGAGATTGGTAAAACGCTTGTCAGTGCAGCATTGCTATGGAAACTGAACTCATTGGGAATAGATTGTGTAGGGTTCAAACCTGTTGTTGCGGGGACCTACAAAGCGCAAAACGGAGCGCGCCTAAATGAAGACATAGAAAGTTTAAGAATGGTGTCTACGAGCAAAGTAGAACGCTCGCTGTCTGCAGATGATCTCTGTCCTTATATTCTGGATGCCCCAATTGCACCGCATCTTGGTGCAGCTTCACAAAATATTGCGCTTGATGCAAAAACGATCTTAAGTGCCTTCAAACAATTACAACAAGATTTTTCGGCTGTCATTGTTGAGGGGGTGGGCGGATTTTTAGTACCCATTAATGATGTCGACAATATGGGCGATGTAGCTCAGAGTTTCGATTTGCCCGTGATCTTGGTAGTTGGGATGCGTCTAGGCTGCATCAATCATGCGCTACTGAGTTGTGAAGCTATTGCCCAGCGCAAGCTTGAGCTTGCGGGATGGGTTGCTAATTCATTAAATACGCCGATGCCCATGCTTCAAGAAAACGTTGATGCTCTCAAAAAACGTATTCCCGCACCTTTTTTAGGGCTTATTCCCAGCCTAAGTCAGCATTTAGCAAAACCCCAAAATACGCCCTATTCAATAGAGGCCCTTACTTTTGCTGCTGAGCATCTAAATTTAGAGCTTCTTTAGGGGCTTTGGGGCGCTTTCGGCTAAGATGAAGGCATGCGTTTACTCCCTGAAATCATTGATTCCTCAGGCGCAATTCAAGAAATTCGGCGCAATATCCACGCCCACCCTGAATTACGTTTTGAAGAGAATCGTACTTCCCAACTCGTAGCCGAAGCCCTATCTAGTTGGGGCATTGAGGTATTCCGAGGTCTTGGTAAAACTGGGGTTGTTGGTCGCCTCGTCGGAGACCTTGGTCCAGGAAAAATGATTGGTCTGCGTGCTGATATGGATGCTCTGCCTCTTCAAGAGCACAACACCTTTTCTCATTCATCGCAAAATCCCGGAAAGATGCATGCGTGCGGTCATGATGGTCATACCGCCATGCTTCTCGGAGCAGCGGAGTACTTATCCAACCATCGCGATTTCAAAGGTAGCGTGATCTTCATTTTTCAGCCAGCTGAAGAAGGTGGAGCTGGTGCACGTGAAATGATCAAAGATGGTTTATTCAAACAATTTCCTTGTGATGCTGTCTTTGGACTTCATAACTGGCCAGGCTTAGCAGAGGGAAATTTTGGTGTTACTGCAGGCCCGATGATGGCCTCAAGCAATACTTTTGAAATTACGATTAAGGGTAAGGGTGGTCACGCTGCACTTCCACACAATAGTGCAGACCCCGTCCTCACTGGGGTACAAGTGGTTCAAGCTTTGCAAAGTATTGTGACCCGTAATAAACGCCCGGTTGATGCAGCAGTTTTATCTGTAACTCAATTTCATGCAGGTGAGACAAGTAATGTGATTCCAGACAGCGCATTCATTGGCGGCACCATTCGCACCTTTACCTTAGAGGTGTTGGATTTGATGGAGCAAAGACTGCGAGAAATTGCTGAACATACAGCCAATGCATTTGACTGTCATGCAGAAATCGTTTTTTCACGAAACTATCCCCCATTGATTAATCACGCCAAAGAAGTTCGCTTTGCCGGAGAAGTCATGAAAGAGCTGGTGGGCGAAGAGCAGGTCGACATGGACATTGATCCAACTATGGGGGCTGAGGATTTCGCCTTCATGTTGCTCGAGAAACCTGGATGCTATGTTTTCTTAGGTAATGGTGATGGTGATCACCGATCCGTAGGTCATGGCATGGGTCCATGCCACCTACACAATCCCTCTTATGACTTCAATGACGCGCTCATTCCGGTCGGAGTGAGCTATTGGGTCAAACTTGTGCAGCGCTATTTAGCTTAAGAGTTTGTAAATTTCGCTGGGCGTTTCTCAATAAAGGCTGCCATGCCTTCCTTTTGATCATGGGTGCCAAAACAGCTATGGAACAGGCGGCGCTCTAAATGAATACCTTCGGAGAGCGTCGTTTCATAAGCAGTGTTAATGCTCTCTTTAGCCATCAATATCACCAACAACGGCATTGCTGCGATCTCATGCGCAACCGCCTTTACTTGTTTTAAGAAATCCGCTTGGGGAAAGATACGAGCAACCAAACCAGCGCGCTCTGCCTCAACTGCATCCATCATGCGACCAGTTAATACAAGATCCATTGCTTTCGATTTTGAAACAGCACGAGGTAAGCGTTGTGTACCACCAGCCCCTGGAATAATTCCGAGCTTGATTTCAGGCTGGGAAAATTTAGCAGTATCTGAGGCCAGAATCATGTCGCACATCATGGCTAACTCACAACCACCACCCAAGGCAAAGCCAGATACAGCTGCAATGATAGGTTTACGAATTTTTCTAATCTGATCCCAATTACGCGTGATGAATTCCTGACGATAGACTTCGTTAAAACCCATTTTAGCCATCTTGGAAACATCTGCTCCTGCCGCAAATGCTTTTTCACTTCCAGTCACAATCACGCATGCAATGTGATCATCAGCATCGAATGTCTGCAAAGCAGAGAGGAGCTCATCCATCAAGACATCATCGATTGCATTGAGAACCTGTGGGCGATTCAGGGTGATGATGGCAACTTTGCCATCCACTTCAGTCAATATATTTTGATAACTCATCATTTCCTTCCAGATGAAGATTGTTGCTTAACGAGGTAATAGTAACCACATCCTGCCATTTTGTTTCATATGACCCGCAAGCTCTGCAGCGGCATCACCTGAGCCCCAGAAAAAATCAGCTCTGACGCCACCTACAATGGCATTTCCAGTATCTTGTGCCATTACTAATTTTTGAATCGATTCTGTACTCAAGAGCTTATTAGTTGCTAAAAATACTGGTGCGCCAATAGGAATAGATCTCAGATCAACTGCAATACTTCTTTCGGGAGTGAGAGGAACCCCTAGAGAACCTATTGGACCCACCTCAGCTCCACCATCACTTGGTAACTCTTTAAAAAACACAAAGCGAGGATTGGCATTCAGCATTTCAGTAACCTGGCTAGGATTACGTTTAGCCCATTCCGAAATACTCTGCATAGAGGCCTGATTTCTTCGAATCTCTTTTCGCTCTATTAACCATTGAGCAATAGATTGAAATGGTTGATCGTTCGTTCCTGCAAAACCTAGGCGCAAAATACGGCCATCTTGTAAACGAATTTTTCCTGAACCTTGTATCTGCATAAAAGCTGCAGCAACTGGATCTTCGACCCAGGCTATTTCAGAGCCATTCAAAACACCAGAGCTCAGAAGCTGTGCTCGAGTAGGGCCTGGGATCGGCTTCGATCTTTTCCAAGCACTCGGGTAAGCATAAAGGGGCACGCTGTACGCGCTGGTTCTCGTCAGTGAACCATTCATCAGAGGTTCGTAATATCCCGTAATTAAACCGGTATCACTCCCGTTATAACTATTGCGCACCTCGAATACCTGAAAATTATTCTCAAAGTATTGACGAATCGCTTGAGAGTCACGGGCAGAAACTGTGTTTGCTTGAGAGCAAACCCCGCGCCAATTAATTTCACCATTTTTTTTACGCAGGACATCACAACTTCTTAGCCATGCGGGCCATGCTTTGCTGAGATCATCCTCGCGCCATCCCGGCAAAGCCTGCCATGAAACTGCAGAGAAAGTGGCCACCTGAGAGCTATATGAACTTGGTGCACTTCCGCTACTTGAATAGCTACCCGGAGCACGTGTAGGGGGCACAGAACACCCTACTACTAGAACGAGAATGCCTGCTAGGGATACACTAGCTAACAAGTAGCGATAGAAACCACCTAATAATTTTTGAGATTTAGAAGCCATGATTGCCAATTTACTCGATGAATACCCAATGCTACTTTTTGTCCTTGAGGCTGCCATTGCCTTAGGCTTGTTGTTGTTTATTGTCTTTTGGACTGGAAAAGGGAAAAAATAAGGTTTTTTCTTAGTGCAAAGTCCTCGGCATGACGAGTGCAAATTCAGGAATCGGTGCCTGAAAAAACTGCGCCTCCTCAGTAATACAGAAATATTCACCCCTCATAGTGCCAGCCGAAGTGGGCAAAGTAGCCCAACTGGTGTACTCAAACTGCTCGTTTGGTCGCAAAAGGGGTTGCTGGCCCACCACCCCTAGGCCCCGCACCTCTTGAACGTCACCATCTCCATCGGTAATAAACCAATGGCGGGCGATTAACTGAACGTTCATCGCCCCAGAATTGCGAATGGTCACGGTATAAGCAAAGGCAAATTGGCGATTATCGGGGTCAGATTGCTCCGGAAGGAACTGGGAGCGCACAGTGATGCTGATCTCTAAGGGATTCATGCCGCAATTCTGCTCCATCCAAAGTACAACTGCAAGCTAGAATCTAGGGATGGATAAGCCAAATTCGCCCCAAAATCTGCCTTTTGTAATAGCGCCCTCGATCTTGTCGGCTGACTTTGCCTGTTTGGGCAAGGAAGTGACAGAAGTTCTGGCTGCCGGGGCAGACTGGATTCATTTTGACGTGATGGATAACCACTACGTCCCCAATCTCACAATTGGCCCATTAGTATGTGAGGCCATTCGCCCACACGCCATCAAAGATGGTAAGCCGGCGACTATCGACGTGCATCTCATGATTGAGCCGGTCGATCGGATTGTTCCCGATTTTGCTAAAGCTGGCGCCAATCTCATTAGCTTTCATCCCGAAGCAAGCCCGCATGTGAATCGCACACTTAATCTGATACGTGATAACGGCTGCAAAGCGGGCTTGGTATTTAATCCTGCAACACCTTTGGATCATCTCGATCACATTCTGGATTTAGTTGATCTGGTTTTATTAATGTCAGTCAACCCAGGCTTTGGTGGGCAATCATTTATTCCAAGTACCCTTACGAAAATTACCCAAGTGAGATCTCGCTTAGATCGTTATCAAGAAGATAGCGGAAGACAGATACGACTTGAGGTAGATGGCGGGATCAAAATCGACAATATCGCTGCAGTCGCCAAAGCAGGAGCAGATACCTTTGTGGCAGGCTCGGCGATTTTCGGCAAACCTAATTACGCGAATATTATTCAAGAGATGCGCTCAGAATTGGCGAAGTCAGGACAAGCGTAATGCAGCTCGATGAATTTAATGCTTTAGCAAAGCAAGGCTTTAATCGAATCCCACTAGTAAAAGAAGTATTGGCGGATCTTGAGACGCCACTATCGCTTTATGTGAAGCTAACCCAAGCCTTTGGTAAAAAAAATACTTACTTACTAGAGTCTGTTGTAGGTGGTGAACGCTTTGGTCGCTTTTCATTCATTGGTCTTCCAGCAAAAACGATTTTGAGAACTGCCGGTACGCCCACTGCGCCTCTGACTGAGATCGTGACTGATGGCAAAGTTATAGAGAGTAATCGGGATAATCCCCTCGACTTTATTGATGCCTACTTCAAACGCTTTAAAGTTCCCTTACAAGCCGGCCTGCCTCGCTTCTGTGGCGGCTTAGCGGGTTACTTTGGTTACGATACCGTGCGCTATATCGAGGCAAAGCTGGCTAGCCATAACTTACCTGATGAATTAGGTGTGCCTGATATTCAGCTGATGCTCACCGAAGAGCTGGCAGTGATTGATAACGTCACTGGAAAAATTTATTTTATTGTCTATGCTGATCCTGCCCAGCCTAATGGCTTTGAAAAAGCACAAGCACGCTTAAAGGAGCTACTCGCATGCTTAAGCAAGCCCTTCAGTATGCCTGTTTCAAGGCCGAGCAACAAAACGGATTTATTGCGTAACTTTAAGGCTGCAGATTTTGAAAAAGCTGTTCTCAAAACTAAAGAATATATTTTGGCTGGCGATTGTATGCAAGTCGTCATCGGCCAACGCATTAGCAAGCCCTTTGCCGATTCTCCTTTGGCACTATATAGAGCATTACGATCTCTGAACCCATCGCCATATATGTACTACTATGACTTCGGCGATCTTCAAGTAGTTGGCTCTTCACCAGAAATTTTGGTCAGACAGGAGCTGCGTGAGGGAGAAAAAATAGTAACGATTCGTCCCTTAGCAGGCACGCGCCCACGCGGAAGCACTCCTGAAGAAGACGAGCGTCTAGCAAAAGAACTATTAGCTGATCCAAAAGAAATTGCTGAGCATGTCATGCTAATCGATCTGGCTCGCAATGATGTGGGGCGTATTGCTAAAACGGGCTCAGTCAAAGTGACTGATTCAATGTCAATTGAAAAATATTCTCATGTACAGCACATTGTTAGCTCTGTTGAAGGTCAACTACTCGATAATATGAGCAATATGGATGTACTACGTGCCACCTTCCCAGCCGGCACTTTATCTGGTGCTCCAAAGATTCGGGCAATGGAAATTATTGATGAGATGGAAGTCGTTAAACGCGGAGTCTATGGTGGTGCTGTCGGCTATCTCTCCTTCTCGGGCGATATGGATGTTGCGATTGCGATTCGCACTGGAGTGATTCGGAATGGGGTTTTACATTCTCAAGCCGGTGCCGGCGTGGTGGCTGACTCAGATCCCACTGCAGAGTGGAAAGAGACTGAAGCCAAAGCGCGTGCCGTATTGTTGGCTGCTGATTTAGTACAAGGGGGACTCGATGCTCCTCATGATTGATAACTATGACTCGTTTACTTATAACTTGGTTCAGTACTTCGCTGAACTAGGTGAAGAGGTGAAGGTAGTTCGCAATGATGAAATTCCTGTAGAGGATATTGCCGGCCTTAAGCCTAGCCGTATCTGCATTTCTCCAGGACCCTGCAGTCCAGCAGAGGCAGGTATCTCAGTAGAGACTATTAAACGCTATGCAGGCCAAATTCCGATTTTGGGTGTGTGCTTAGGCCATCAAGCAATTGGTGAGGCCTTTGGCGGACGTATTGTGCGCGCTCAAAAAGTGATGCACGGCAAAACAGATCAAATTCATCACACTGGATTAGGTGTTTTTAAGAACTTACCAGACCCTTTCAAAGTGACTCGATATCACTCCTTGGCGATTGAAAAAAGCTCTTTACCTGCCGTTTTAGAAATCACAGCGACCTCACCCGATGGTGAAATCATGGGTGTACGTCATCGCGAACTCGCTGTAGAAGGAGTGCAATTCCACCCTGAGTCGATTCTGTCTGAACATGGACATGCTCTCTTAAAGAATTTTCTCCAGGCCTCATAATCCAAATTATGCCGATTACCCCTCAGGAAGCCCTGCAACGTTGCATTGAACATCGCGAACTGTTTCACGATGAGATGACGCATCTCATGCGCATGATGATGAATGGTGAAATGTCGCCCACCTTGGTTGCGGGTTTATTAGTAGCCTTACGTACCAAGAAGGAAACTGTTGGCGAGATTGCTGCAGCCGCTAAGGTGATGCGTGAATTTGCTACGCCAGTCCAGATTAATAACAAAGCACATTTAGTAGATGTGGTGGGTACTGGCGGTGATGGTGCTCATACTTTTAATATTTCGACTGCAGCGATGTTCGTTGCAGCTGCAGCTGGTGCAAAAATTGCCAAGCACGGTAACCGCAGCGTGAGCAGCAAATCGGGTAGCGCTGATGTTCTTGAAGCCCTAGGAGTCAACCTCAATCTAACGCCAGAAAGAGTATCTCAATGTATTTCTGATGTCGGCGCAGGATTTATGTTTGCACCTAACCATCATCCTGCTATGAAAAATGTTGCGCCAGTTCGTAAAGAGCTTGGTGTTCGTACCATTTTTAATATTCTGGGCCCCCTGACTAATCCTGCAGATGCTCAGCATATTTTGATGGGCGTTTTTCACGCAGACTTGGTTGGAATTCAAACGCGAGTCTTACAGGCTCTGAATATGAAACATGCCTTAGTAGTCTATGGTCGCGATGGCCTTGATGAGATTTCTCTTGAGGGATCTACCCTGGTTGGCGAACTCAAAGACGGCACAGTCCATGAATATGAAATTCATCCAAAGGACTTTGGTTTAAGTACTGCTGAGACATCGCAGTTCAAGGTAGCCAATGCAGAAGAGTCCAAACAAATGATTCTGGATGTGCTCAATGGAAAAGCGGGGCCAGCGAAGGATATTGTTTGCCTAAATGCTGGGGCGACCCTCTATGTTGCTGACCTCAGTAAAGATATTACCGGTGGTGTTGCCATGGCAAAGCAGGCTATTGAATCTGGTGCTGCACTTCAAAAGCTCAATGCATTTATTACAGCAACCAAAAGTTAGTTGCACTCGATATATGAGCGATATTCTTGATCGGATTGTGGCAACGAAGCGCCTCGAAGTTGCTAGAGACACTCGAAAAATCTCTCTCGCTCAACAGCGTAGTAAAGCAGAGTCCAATAATCGCGATGCACTCCTTCAGCCACGTGGATTTGTAGCTGCTATTGAGAAGAAAATCGCTAGCGGTAAATCCGCAGTGATCAGCGAGATCAAAAAAGCCAGCCCCAGTAAAGGTATTTTGCGGGAGAATTTTCAGCCTGCTGAAATTGCTCAAAGCTATGCTGCTAATGGCGCAGCCTGTCTTTCTGTTTTAACTGATACCGACTATTTCCAAGGAGCGAATGCCTATCTAGAATTAGCGCGGACAGCCTGTCAAATTCCAGTACTAAGAAAAGATTTCACGATCGACCCCTATCAGGTCTATGAAGCTCGGGCTATTGGGGCCGATGCGATTCTACTCATTGCTGCAGCTCTGGATATCAACCAGATGAAAGAACTTGAACTGTGCGCTATCGAACTCAACTTAGACGTACTGGTTGAAGTGCATAACGCTGAAGAACTCGATTGCGCACTTGAATTAAAGACACCTTTGCTAGGAATTAATAATCGCAATCTCAAAACATTTGAGGTGAGTTTACAAACCACCCTCTCCTTGCTACCTCTCATACCCGCAGAGAAGATAGTAATTACTGAGTCTGGCATTTTGAATATTGAGAATGTCGAGTTCATGCAAGATCATGATGTTCATGGTTTTTTAGTAGGCGAGGCTTTCATGCGAGCGGCAGATCCTGGCTTGGCTCTCAATGCACTTTTCAAGTGCAAGGACTGAAAAACATTTGTCTTATATGAAGCGTATAATTAGCCCAAGAGCTAATACTCTATTAACCTAAGTATTCATTTACTAGTCCAACACACAATGCCAAACCCAAACACGCCCGCCTATTTGCGATTTTTAAATCTTATTGACGCTATCGATAGGATCGCTCCAGGTAAAAAATTGGATTGCACTGAAGAAAGTCTACTTAATACTGTCGTACTGAGCTTTCATGCAAAAAAACCGGTGCTCGTCGGTGACTTAATTTCTTTATCTGCATTGGGCTCACAAGCCACTCTTCACGGTCGCCTGAAAACCTTGAGCGCCATGGGCTATATCAAGATGGCAGCCAATGAAGATGGGCGTAAAAAAGAGGTTATTCCTACCAAGCTCGCTCTTAAGCGCTACGAAGAACTCTCGAAATGTCTTGAAAAAGCTGTCAAATCTGCTGGCTGATAAGTTCAGGACAAATAAAAAGCCCGCTGATTAGCGGGCTTTTTTGTTACAGCGGGTATTCTAAACATTGAATAAGAAATTCAATACATCTCCATCTTTCACCACATACTCTTTTCCTTCAGCACGCATCTTCCCAGCCTCTTTAGCGCCCGACTCACCTTTATATTGAATAAAGTCAGCATAAGCAATGGTCTGGGCACGAATGAAGCCGCGCTCAAAGTCCGTATGAATCACTCCAGCAGCTTGTGGGGCAGTATCTCCTTGATGAATGGTCCAGGCCCTCACTTCTTTTACGCCAGCGGTGAAATAGGTGTGCAAACCAAGCAGCGCATATCCAGCGCGAATCACTCGATCTAAGCCGGGCTCTTCCATTCCCAGATCTGCTAAGAAAGCAGTTTTATCAGCATCATCTAAATCGGCAATTTCTGCCTCAATCGCTGCGCAGACTGCCACTACAGGCGCGCCCTCTTTTGCCGCATGCTGCTGAACGGCATCTAGATGGGGATTATTTGTAAAACCATCTTCTTTTACATTTGCCACATACATAGCGGGCTTAGCGGTGATTAAGCATAGCGGCTTAATCAGTAATTTCTCTTCATCAGTTAGCTTTAAGCTTCGAACTGGCAGAGCAGAATCTAAATGAGCCTGGACTTTAGTCAATACCGCCACCAGTGCAGCAGCCTCTTTGTCATTTCCTGACTTTGCGGCTTTAGTAGACCGATTTAGAGTTTTTTCAACTGTTGCTAAATCTGACAGGGCCAGCTCGGTATCAATCACTCCGATATCTGCAATGGGATCGATCTTGCCTGCCACGTGAATCACATTGGGATCCTCGAAACAACGCACTACATGAGTAATGGCATCGGTTTCCCGAATATTGGCCAAGAATTGATTTCCTAGACCTTCGCCCTTGGAGGCCCCTGCGACCAAACCAGCAATATCCACAAATTCCACTGCGGCAGGGAGGATCCTTTCAGGAGAAACGATCTCAGCTAAGGCAGCGAGGCGCGGATCGGGTACCTCAACCACACCCACATTAGGCTCGATGGTGCAAAAGGGATAGTTCTCAGCCGCAATACCAGCTTTGGTAAGCGCATTAAACAGGGTAGATTTGCCGACGTTAGGCAGGCCGACGATGCCACATTTCAAAGACATGTTTGTATTGTAAAGGGGCTGGTTTCGATATCATCGAGTTATGTCAGAAGTTCATCAAAATCAGGCTTTCGCCAACACAGCTAAACCCCAAGACGCCAGATCAATTGATGTTGCCGTGATCGGAGGCGGGATTGTAGGTAAGGCAGTGGCGCTCGGGCTTGCCCAGCTTGGCCTACACACCCTAGAAATCGCTCCGGGACTAGATCAGGGTATTAGTGCCCCCATAGGCAGTAAATGGGGGCAGCGAATTTATGCTTTTTCTCCAGGAACCGTCGCTCTACTTAAGCGCCTGCAAGTCTGGGATGCCGTAGACCATACACGCCTTCAAGTTGTGAAAGATATGCGTATCTATGGTGATCGTGGCGAGCCGACAGATCAACTCCATTTATCTGCCTTCGAGGCGGGCGTTTCTGAGTTGGCATGGATTGGTGAATCTGACTTGATCGAACATACGCTCGATACGGCTACTCGCTTTCAAAACAAACTAGAGCGCTTGAGTACTAGTATTAAAGCAATCAATATTGATCACAGTGGTGCTCATCTCGAACTTGAAAATGGCAAACCGATTATTGCCAAGCTTGTGATTGCAGCAGATGGCGCTAATTCTTTTATCCGCTCGGCGATTGGTATTGAAATTGAAGAAGAGAGCTACGAGCAAACTGCAGTAGTGGTTAACTGGCAATGCACCCAATCCCATTTACAAACTGCATATCAATGGTTTCTTCCGGGAGGCGACATCATTGCTATGCTGCCATTACCGAATCAACAAGTTTCAATGGTCTGGTCCACTTCAAATGCTCATGCAGAATATCTTCTAAAGCTGAGCCAATCTGAATGGAGCAAACAGTTTGGAGAAATAGCTGATGGGGCTATTCTTCAAGAACTAGGTGAGCTAATACTTCACTCCGAACCAGCGAGCTTCCCTTTACGAAAAATGCGTGCTGAGCGCTTTATTGGACCAACATCAGATCCTAAAGTAGTTCTTCTCGGAGATGCTGCACACGTCATACATCCTCTGGCCGGTCAAGGACTCAACCTAGGACTACGCGATGTTGCTACGCTCCTCAATGTTTTAGAGAAACGCGCGAGCTTTCGCTCCATCAATGATTTAGCTTTACTGCGCCGTTATGAGCGAGAACGTCAAGGCGATACCAGGGCATTACTCTGGGTTACTGATAAATTAAAAAAATTATTTTCTGGTTCCAGTAATGCAGAACGTTTTGTTCGTAACTTTGGCCTGGGACTGGTGAATAAAAGTCATTTTTTAAAGCAGCGCCTCATTCAGCAGGCTCTTGGGGATAGTAATCTTGAATAAATTATTGAATTTTTTACTATGCATTACATTGAGCTTAGGCTTTGTGGGTCTTGCATCAGCCCAGTCTGAACAGAAAATCAAGGCTGAGCTCCAAAGTAAATTGGGGGCAAATACCAAAATTAAATCTGTCACCGCTTCTCCAATTGCTGGAATCTACGAGGTACAGGTCGGTAACGATGTGTTCTATACCGATGCCAATGGTAAATATCTTCTCCAAGGGGAGATTATTGAAGTTGCCACCGGTAAAAATATTACTGAGCAACGCCAAAATGATCTGAATCGAATTAAATGGGCTGACTTACCAAGCGCTAATGCAATCAAGATAGTTCATGGTAACGGTAGTCGCCAACTGGCTATCTTTGCAGATCCTAATTGTGGATATTGCAAACGCTTAGAAAAATCCTTGCAGCAACTCGATAATGTCACAATCTATAACTACCTCATTCCGATTTTGTCTGCGGACTCGGTACAAAAATCTAAGCAAATTTGGTGCGCTAGCGATCCAGCAAAAACCTATACCGATTGGATGATTAATGGTGCACCCATCACCAGTAAAAGTGATTGCAACACTATGCCGATTGATAAAAATTTAAGCCTAGCAAAAACCTTGGGTATTACTGGCACGCCCACCATCTTCTTTGTTGATGGGACTCGCTTTCCGGGTGCTGCGCAGTTGACCGATATCGAGAAAAAACTCAGCAGCCTAAAATAATTTGTAATACATACATATGAATTCCGTCATTTCTCAAGATTATCCCGCAATCGAATATACGATCTGGCCAGCTGATCTTCATGGTCATCGCTTCCAAGTCAAACTTCGGATTGAGAATCCCGACCCTGCAGGACAAGTCTTGCAAATGCCCAACTGGATTCCAGGCAGCTATTTGATACGGGACTTTAGCAAGCATATTGAGACTATTTCAGCTCACCCTTCAAAGCGGCCCGGAGAAAATCTTGAGCTTGAGCGCATCAATAACGATCAATGGCGTCTGCCTCGTTTTGATGGTCCAGTCGAAGTATTGGCGACGATATATGCCTTTGACCCCTCCGTACGGGCCGCTTATCTAGATACTGAGCGTGCGTTTATGAATGCGACGAGTTTATGTCTCAGTGTGCTGGGCCAAGAAGCAACCCCCTGCGCTTTAGTGCTCGTTCCACCAAAGGCTGCAGACGCAGAGTTTTGGTCTGTTCAAACCACCCTTCGGTCCGCCAAAATCGATTCAAAAGGCTTTGGTTTTTATCTTGCTGAAAATTATGCAGACTTGATTGATCATCCAATTGCAATGGGTCAGTTTCAGTTAGCCGAGTGGAAGTCTCAGGGTGTAGCCCATAGCATGGCCATTCAGGGATGCATTCACCCAATTCAGATAAAACGTTTGGCAGAAGATCTGGAGGCAATTTGCTCTTCAACCATTGCACTCTTTGAACCCAAGAGTAAACGCGCTCCATTTAATCGTTATTTATTTTTAGTCAACGCTGTAGTGAATGGCTATGGCGGTCTAGAGCATCGCAACAGTACCGCTCTGATTTGCCGTAGAGATCAGCTCCCACAAGCAGAACTAACTTTAGATGAAAAAGCTTATCAAGAATTTTTAGGGCTCTGCAGTCATGAATATTTTCATGCTTGGTTAGTGAAGCGTATTCAACCCAAAGCTTTTCAGCCCTATCGTTTAGATCGCAGAAACCATACTCGATTACTTTGGTTATTTGAAGGCTTTACTAGCTACTACGACGATCTGCAACTGTTTCGCAGTAAACGCATTGACTTAAAAACCTATCTCGGTATTGTTACTGATAACTGGAACGCCATCTTACGTAATCCAGGAAGACATAAACAAAGTCTCGCTGACAGCTCTTTTGATGCATGGACTAAGTATTACCAGGCTGATGAAAATACTCCCAATAGCGTAGTCAGTTATTACGGTAAGGGCGCCCTCTTAGCATTGGGACTCGATCTACAAATTCGGAGTTTCACAAAAGGGCGAAAGTCACTTGATGATTTGATGCGTTTGATTTGGCAAGAGCATGGCTTAACTATGCATGGTATTGAAGAAAATGGCCTCGATAGACTCATCTCTCAATTATTGGGTAGCGGCTTTCAGAAAATCTGGTCTCAATTTAAAACCGAATATATCTTTGGTACTTCAGATCTACCTTTAGAAAAATGGTTCAACCCACGCTCAATCAAAGTGAGCTCTAAATCACTAGCTAAGCTTGAGATGGTGAAACTGGCTTTCGGCATTCGATACACAGAAGATAAGGGCTGGCTGAAATTAACGCATGTGCTTGATGGTGGTGTAGCTCAGGCAGCTGGCTTAGCACCCGGTGACTTGATCGCTAGTATTAATGGTCAGCGTGTGACCGGCTCTCGTTGGGATAAAGTCTTGATGAGTCTGCCGATGAATCAAGATTGCATAGTCTGTTTTTATCGACAAGATCTTGAGCATGAGCGTATGGTTAATCTCAATACTCATCAGACTCCAAAACAATATCAGCTTTCAGTTGTCTAATTCCTGCTAGATGCCGATTTCACAAGAAGATATTCCCAAGGATTGGCAGTTACTGCTTGGTGATTATTTCGCCTCATCAGCATGGCTTGATTTGCAAGCTAACCTTCGGTCTGAATTACAAACTCATCCAGAATTAGTTCGGCCAGAAGCCAAGAATTTTTTCAATGCTCTGCGCTTGACACCGGTTGATCAAGTGAAGGTCATTATTCTGGGACAGGATCCCTATCACTCCCCAGGCCTAGCACAAGGTTTAGCTTTTTCTATTCCATCCAATATTCCTATCAACTCTAGAGAGTTTCCAAGCTCACTTCGAAATATTCGCAAAGCACTTGCTCTTGAAAATTTTGGAAATTTACCTCATGGTGACTTACATCATTGGGCCTCTCAAGGCGTTCTCTTGCTAAATACAGCCCTCAGTGTGAAATTAGGTGAAGCTGGCAGTCATGCCAATATAGGGTGGAGCTCATTGGTCAATCAACTCATTAGTGCTTTGACTATGCAAAAGCCCCACTTAGTTTGGATGCTTTGGGGCGGCCACGCCCAATCGAAACTCAGCCTTATCGAGCAAGGTCGAGATCAATTGATCTTGTGCTCCTCCCACCCCTCAGGGCTTGGGGTCTTTAAAACAGATCGTCCCTTTTTAAAACTGGGTGGTCAAGAGAGTTGTGGGCATTTCACAAAGGCCAATCAGTGGCTTGCAGATCACCATCAATCTCCAATTACTTGGGTGGAGCCATTGCCTGCCCAAGAAGTCCTAAAAACCGATTTATTTGAATAGTGCAGCCCATATTGCGCCAGCAATACAAGCGGCCAGAATGGCACTAAACCACTCAAGCATCTGGCCAGATTGAAAAAACTGTCCAATTTGACCGATATAGGAACTTCCGAGGGCAGCTAGAAAGCCCAGCAAAACTGCACCTAAGAGGCGATAAATATGGGTTGAACGCGCAGACGGCTGGGGATAGAAAATCCAACTAGCCAGGCTAGATCCACCCCCAATCACTAGAAAAGCCAAAAACCCCATTGCAACCCCCATTATTAGCGTCTTCAAATCTATAA
>DAISKI010000013.1:0-25163 GCA_036821065.1 Polynucleobacter sp.
GTCAGTCAATACGGCGATCTAGCAAACTGGATGATTCCAGGCAAGATGGTCAAGGGCATGGGCGGTGCGATGGACTTGGTTGCTGGTGTAAAGCACGTAGTTGTGTTGATGGAGCACGTAGCCAAGAAAAAAGATGGCAGTGAAGAAATCAAAATTTTGCCTAAGTGCACCTTACCCTTAACCGGTGTAGGGGTCATCAATCGCATCATTACCGATCTATGTGTTTTGGACATTACTCCTGATGGCTTGTTTTTGGTGGAATTAGCGCCCGGCGTAACAAAAGAAGAGGTCATCGCTAAAACGGGTGCGCCAGTCAATACCAACGGTTTTTAGACTGTCACACTAGATGATGAAATAATGGGGGCATCTATGTCTGGCTCCCATTCTCACCATCATCACCATCACTCACATCAGCGAGTGCATTCAGCTAGTCAGATGAGCGATGGCGAGGCTCATGAATTGCATGCCCATAAAAAGGGTGATGCAAAACACTCCCACACAAAAGAAGTCTCCAATCAGAATTTATTGATCATTGCTTTGGTTCTGACGCTGAGCTTTTCAGTAGTTGAGATGATTGCTTCTTATCTCTCAAACTCCTTAGCGCTGATCTCCGATGCGGGCCATATGGTGACCGATGCTGCTTCATTGGGCTTAGCTGTCTTGGCGCAGATGATTGCCCGTCGTCCACCATCCCCTAAACATTCTTTTGGCTTGGGTAGGGCAGAAGCGCTGGCAGCTTTCGTAAATGGCATTGCGATGTTGGCTTTGGTTGCCTGGATTGTATTTGAAGCCATTACCCGTTTCTTCACACCACATGTAGTCAATGGCATGACTGTCACGATTGTGGCTGCATTAGGCTTGCTCATGAATTTGGTAGTTGCCTGGGTGCTCTCTAAAGATCAAAAGAGTGTGAATACCCGCGCAGCACTATTACATGTGATGGGCGATTTATTGGGGTCAGTTGCCGCCTTAGTTGCCGGCTTGGTTATTCAGTACACCGGCTGGATGCCGATTGACTCATTACTCTCGATCTTGGTGTCATTATTGATTCTGAAATCGACTTTCACTATCTTGCATGAGTCCTATCACTTTCTCATGGAGGGGGTACCACCCCATATTGATTACTTGCAAGTGGGTAGCGATCTCAAGGAAGTGCCTGGAGTCGTGGCAGTGCATGACTTGCATATTTGGGAAATGACCCCTAGCTTTCCTGCCTTGATTGGTCATATTGAGGTTGAGCTTATGAAGGAATGGCCACAAATCATGTCACGCATTCATGATATGTTGTACACAAGACATGGAATTGACCATGTCACCTTGCAACCCGAAGAGACGCAATCCTTACATGAAGAACACGCTCATGATCCTTGCCCTGAGATGACGCCCATAGCAACTCCCTTGATTGATGCATCAACCCCGAAAGAATCCCAGATGCATCCTAGTACCCATTTTGTAGTTTGTCGTAGCGGCGAAGGTAAGCATCGCATGGCTTATCACGCATGGGGTAACCCTAAAAATCCCCGCGTCTTAATTTGTGCGCATGGCCTGAGCAGAAGGGGTAGCGACTTCTCAACCCTGGCGCAAGCGCTGTGCGATCAGTATTACGTGGTTTGCCCTGATGTGATCGGTAGAGGTGAGTCTGATCGCTTGAGTAATCCGATTATGTATTCAGTACCGCAATATGTTGCGGATATGAAATCCCTCGTGACCCATTTGGGTGTAAAGCAAGTTGACTGGATCGGCACTTCAATGGGAGGCTTAATCGGAATGGTGTTTGCCGCTTTGCCTAATTCACCGATTCGTCGCATGATCATTAACGATGTCGGACCCCGCATCGAGCCTGCAGCGATTAAACGCTTAAGTTCCTATGTGGGCAAGCCCTTTGCATTTCATAGCCGAGCCGATGCTTTGGAAGCGCTCAACGAAATTACCGCAACCTTTGGTGATCACACGCCTGAAGAATGGGAAAAGTTGAACGGCCCACAATTAATTGAACAAAATGGAGTTTGGGGTCTTCATTACGATCCAGATATTTCAGTACCGTTTAGCTCGGTCACGCCAATGATGGCTAAAGCAGGTGAGATGGCCATGTGGCATACCTTTAAGCAAATTCATATTCCGATGCTGATTGTGCGGGGTGGTGATTCAGATCTGCTGTCGCCCGAGACAGTAGCGAAGATGTGTAAGGTGAATCCCAATGCGAGAAGTATTGAGATTCCGAACGTAGGCCATGCACCAGCCTTTATCAAAGCCGAACAGATTGCCCTTGCCAAAGAATTTTTCAGTTCGTGATTAAATGTACGAATGGCAAATGCCCCTAGCCCTAGTAAAAAGCCACTATTCATAGACGCTTGGTATGGTGAACCAGCCGAGCAGCATGCGGCTGGTGTTTTACAGATTCTGCAAACTTTGCATTTAGATGAAGCTACATTAACTGCAGCAAGTCATATTGGACGTACTCACGGCAAAGAAGCGCTCATTAAATTAATCGGCGAAGAGTCGGCCAGACTGATTATTGGTTATCGGGATTTACGTCAGGCTCAAGCGAAGCTGCTTCGCGCAGATGGTGGAGTCAGTGTCACAGGCCAGGAAGAAATGCTACGCAAGATGTTGCTCGCATTTGGTGATGACCTGCGGGTGGTACTGCTGTATTTGGGTTCTCGCCTTCAAACCCTGCGCTGGGTTACCCAACAAAAAATTACCATGTTAGAAGCTTGGTCACAAGATATCCTAAATATCGATGCATCACTTGCTAACCGTCTGGGTATTTGGCAAATGAAGTGGGAGATGGAAGATCTTGCTTTCAGGGCTTCCTCTGGCGATACCTATCGAGATATTGCCAATATGCTTGATTCCAAGCGCAATGAACGAGAGGTCTTCATTGCACAAATTGTTAAGCAACTACAAACTGAATTGAGCGCAGCACATATTGAGGCTGAAGTTTATGGCCGACCTAAACATATTTACAGCATTTGGAAAAAGATGCAGGGCAAGTCACTCGACTTTGCCAATCTCTATGATGTGCGTGCTTTTCGGGTTCTTGTTCCGGATGTGAAATCGTGCTACGCCAGCTTAGGCTTAGTGCACAACATCTGGCAACCCGTCCCCAGAGAATTCGATGACTACATTGCACGCCCCAAGCCAAACGGCTATCAGTCATTGCACACGGTAGTGATGGACGATGAAGGTACTGCTTTTGAAATTCAGATTCGGACGCATGAGATGCATCAGCAGGCTGAGTATGGTTTAGCAGCGCATTGGCGCTACAAAGAAGGTGCGTATCAAGCAGGTCAGCAGACCGGAACGCACAGTGCCGAGGCTGAGTACGAAAGACAAATTGCTTGGGCAAGACAGCTGATTTCATGGAAAGAAGATGCCTGGGAACAACTTAAGCACCATGAGATTGATGATCATATTTACGTGCTTACTCCGCTCGGTAAAGTCATCTCATTAGAGAAGGGCTCATCTCCCATTGACTTTGCATATGCTGTCCATACAGATTTGGGTCATCGTTGCCGAGGCGCACGGGTTGATGGTGCGATGGTGCCACTGGATACTCCATTGCAAAATGGACAAACCATTGAAATCATTGCAGTCAAACACGGTGGACCATCACGTGATTGGATTAGTCCTGATCGCCACTACCTTCGTTCGCAGCGGGCACGTACGCGTGTGAGGGCTTGGTTCAATGCACTGGATGATGAGCAAACTGAAAAAGCTTCTGAGAAGCCAGAGACCCACAAAGTAGAAGTAAAACCTATCGTTCCCGAAGCTGAAATTGTTTTACGACAGAGTTCTCGCAAAGCGGGTCATGCAAGTGATGTATTAGTAGTGGGTGTCGATTCTCTTCTCACGCAATTGGCGCGATGCTGCCGCCCAGTCCCGCCAGATGCCATTGCAGGATTTGTGACACAGGGCAGAGGGGTGTCTATTCATCGTCGATCATGTAAAACCTTTCGGGGATTATTGGAGCGTGCTCCTGAACGTGTCATTCAAACTGCTTGGAATGCAAGTAACAACGATGCAAAAGACCATGAGAAGCGGGTCTTCCCAGCGGATTTGGCAGTAAGTGCCTTAGACCGCCCGGAGTTAATGCGCGAATTATTTGAGATTCTGACCAGACAAGGTATTCATGTGATCGACTTGCGTAAATCAGTTCGCAAGGGCCTGGCTCAGATCTTATTCACCGTAGAAGTCAAAGACTCAGAGGCCCTCCGCTTGGTACAAAACAGCTTAGAAGAGCTCAAAGGCGTGACGCTCGTGCGCCGCCGGTGATAAACTCTTGCTTTATATAGGCTCGTAGCTCAGCTGGTTAGAGCACCACCTTGACATGGTGGGGGTCGTTGGTTCGAGTCCAATCGAGCCTACCAACGAATTTGACCCAGAGCGCGGTTGCCGAAAAGCCACCGCGCTTTATTTTTGGTCTGTGAGCATTTGTAGTAAAGCACATGTGATGGAGTTGTTATGGTGGTAGTTACTCTTCCTGACGGATCGAAACGCGAGTTTGAGAACGCAGTGCGTGTGGCTGATGTCGCGCAGAGCATTGGCAGTGGTCTTGCTAAGGCAGCATTGGGCGGAATGGTTGATGGCAAGATGGTCGACTTAAGTCATCTGATTGAACAAGATGCTCAGTTAGCAATCGTGACCGACAAAAGCTCAGAGGCCCTTGAGATCGTCCGTCACTCGACAGCACACTTACTGGCTTATGCAGTGAAAGAACTTTTTCCTGAAGCGCAAGTGACGATTGGTCCTGTCGTCGAGAACGGCTTTTACTATGACTTTTCTTATCACCGTCCATTTACTCCAGACGATCTAGTAGCACTAGAGAAGAAAATGGCGGAGCTCGCTAAGAAAGATGAGCCTGTTGTTCGCCAAGTCCTGCCTCGCGATGAAGCTGTCAAGTTCTTTAAAGATCAAGGCGAGCACTACAAAGCTGAAATTATTAGCAGCATTCCGCAAGGCGAGGATGTCTCGCTCTATACCGAAGGTAAGTTCACTGACTTATGCCGTGGACCCCACGTACCGTCGACGGGTAAGCTCAAAGTCTTCAAGCTCATGAAGCTGGCTGGCGCTTACTGGCGCGGTGACAGCAAGAATGAAATGCTCCAGCGCATCTACGGTACGGCTTGGCTCAAGAAAGAAGATCAAGATCAGTACTTGCATATGCTGGAAGAAGCTGAGAAGCGCGATCATCGGCGCTTGGGTAAGTTGCTTGATTTATTCCATTTTCAAGAAGAAGCACCAGGCTTAATCTTTTGGCACCCCAAGGGCTGGTCAATTTGGCAAGAAGTTGAGCAGTACATGCGACGTGTGTACCAGCAGGAAGGCTATCAAGAAGTTAAAGCCCCACAAATTTTGGATCGCGGTCTTTGGGAAAAATCTGGGCACTGGGATAACTACAAAGAAAATATGTTCACTACCGAGTCAGAGAATCGGGCTTATGCATTAAAGCCGATGAACTGTCCTGGTCATGTGCAAATTTTTAATGCTGGCTTACATAGCTATCGTGAATTGCCATTGCGTTATGGCGAGTTTGGACAATGTCATCGCAATGAACCCTCTGGTGCCTTGCATGGCTTGATGCGCGTGCGTGGATTTACCCAAGACGATGGTCATATTTTCTGTACGGAAGATCAAATACAGTCAGAAGTAGCTGCTTTTGATAAGGCAGTGCGTCATGTGTATCAAGATTTTGGCTTCACTGAGGTCGCAGTCAAGCTGGCATTACGCCCAGCCAAGCGGGTGGGTGATGACGCAATTTGGGATAAGGCCGAAGCTGCGCTGCGAGGAGCCCTGAAGGCTTCCGGTCAAGAGTGGGAAGAATTACCTGGTGAAGGGGCTTTTTATGGCCCCAAGATCGAATATCACCTCAAAGACTCGATTGGTAGAACCTGGCAATGTGGCACGATTCAGGTCGATTTCTCGATGCCAGCCCGTTTAGGGGCTGAATATGTGGCAGAAGACAACAGTCGCAAGACCCCAGTCATGCTTCATCGGGCAATTGTGGGTTCTTTAGAGCGTTTTATCGGGATTTTGATCGAAAACCACGCTGGAAACATGCCAGTTTGGCTTGCTCCGACCCAAGCTGTAGTCCTCAATATCTCGGAAAATTCAGCGGCTTATGCCAAAGAAGTCCAGCAATCTCTGAAAAAACAAGGGTTTAGAGTCGAATCGGATTTGCGGAATGAGAAAATTACGTATAAAATACGCGAGCACGCATTACAGAAGCTCCCATTTTTGCTAGTTGTTGGCGATAAAGAGCGTGAAAGTAATACGGTGGCCGTTCGTGCCCGTGGCGGAGTGGATTTAGGTGTAATGCCTCTTGATGCCTTCGTTGCCCGACTCCAGCAGGATATATCCCAGAAAGTCGGACCCGAGCCTAGCTAGGGGTGGAATGGTCTTTATTGTTTTTTTAGAGGAATTAGAAGATCGCTACTGAAAAATTGCAGCGCATTAATCGGGAAATAACTGCTCCTGAAGTGCGTTTGATTGGAATCGATGGTGAAGCCATCGGTGTAGTTAAGTTGAGTGAAGCCCTGGCTTTAGCGGAAGAGAAAGAAACCGATCTGGTGGAAATTGCTCCGACAGCTGAACCTCCAGTAGTCCGGATCATGGACTTTGGCAAATTCAAGTACCAGGAAGCCAAGCGTCAGCATGAAGCCAAGCTGAAGCAAAAAGTGATTCAGGTGAAGGAAGTCAAATTCCGTCCCGGCACAGATGATGGTGACTATGGTGTGAAGCTACGAAATCTAATCCGCTTTTTGGAAGATGGCGATAAGACAAAGATTACGCTGCGGTTTCGGGGTCGTGAAATGGCCCATCAAGAAATCGGAGCCAGAATGTTGGAACGTTTGAAGTTAGACCTAGAAGAGTTTGGTCAAGTTGAACAGTTTCCAAAGATGGAGGGTCGGCAGATGGTGATGGTGCTGGCTCCCATTCGTAAGGCTAAGTAACAAGTTATTGCAACTTGTGGTTTAGGAAGTGATGTGCTTCTGGGTACAGGAAGAGTAACCGTCGGTTACCACCTATGTTGCGCAAAATAAGAAGGGGTGCTTTATGCCCAAGATGAAGAGCAAGAGTAGCGCTAAGAAGCGCTTCACGGTTCGCGCAGGCGGATCGATTAAACGAGGACAGGCATTCAAACGCCACATCCTCACTAAGAAAACCACTAAGAACAAGCGTCATTTGCGTGGTTCCACCGAAGTTGCGAAAGCAGACGTGAAGTCTATTCGCTCCATGCTTCCTTACGCTTAACCTCAGACTAGATTAGGAGAATTCAATGCCAAGAGTCAAACGTGGGGTTACCGCAAGAGCCCGTCATAAAAAAATCACCGATGCTGCAACAGGCTATCGTGGTCGTCGTAAAAATGTATTCCGGATTGCTAAGCAAGCGGTTATGCGTGCTGGTCAATATGCTTATCGTGACCGTCGTAATAAGAAACGGGTGTTCCGCGCTTTGTGGATCGCTCGTATCAATGCGGCTGTGCGTGAGCATGGCATGAACTACAGCGTATTCATGAATGGTATGAAGAAAGCATCTATCGATCTCGATCGTAAAGTGCTTTCAGATATGGCCATTGCTGACAAAGCGGCTTTTGCTGCTTTAGTTACTCGGATTAAATCCGTAGTCAGCACTGCAGCTTAATTCTTTACTAATAGAATTCAGCCGCAATGGTTTCTCTCGACCACATTGTCGAGGATGCCAAACGTGATTTCCTCGGAGCTGCCGATGCGGCAGCTCTAGAGGACGCCAAAGCTAGGTATCTCGGTAAATCAGGTGTTCTCACTGAGCGTCTCAAGGCGCTTGGTGGAATGTCGCCTGAAGAGCGCAAGAGTGCCGGCGCCCAAATTAATCAAATCAAGACCCAAGTAGAAGAAGCGTTGCAAGCGCGTCGCCAAGCATTGGCTGATGGGGTTTTGCTTGAGCGTCTTGCTGCTGAGTCGATTGATGTCTCCTTGCCAGGTCGTGGCCAGGCTGTTGGAAGTTTGCATCCTGTGATGCGGACTTGGGAGCGTGTTGAAGAGATCTTCCGCTCGATTGGCTTTGATGTAGCAGATGGCCCTGAAATTGAAACCGATTGGTTTAATTTCACTGCATTAAATAGTCCAGAGAATCATCCTGCTCGTTCGATGCAAGATACTTTTTATATCGATGGTCAAGATGAGCAAGGCAAACCTCTGCTATTGCGCACCCATACCAGCCCAATTCAAGTTCGTTACGCTAGTGAGCATGTCAAACGCTATGCCAATGACAAGGTCATGCCACCCATCAAGGTCATTGCTCCTGGTAGAACCTATCGCGTTGATAGTGATGCAACCCATTCCCCGATGTTTCATCAGGTTGAAGGCTTATGGATTGCAGAGAGCGTTTCTTTTGCTGATCTCAAAGGCGTCTATACCGATTTCTTGAGAACCTTCTTTGAAACGAATGCATTACAAGTCCGTTTTCGTCCTTCCTATTTCCCCTTTACCGAGCCTTCAGCAGAAATCGATATGGCCTTTGGTGCAGGCAAGTTAGCAGGACGCTGGTTGGAGATTTCTGGAGCAGGGCAAGTGCATCCTAATGTATTGCGTAATATGGGTATTGATCCCGAGCGTTATACCGGCTTTGCTTTTGGCTCTGGCTTAGAACGCCTAACGATGTTGCGTTATGGCATTGATGACTTACGCCTCTTCTTTGAAAACGATTTGCGTTTTCTAGAACAGTTCCCCGCTTAAGGACAGGACACAGTATGCAATTTTCTGAATCCTGGTTAAGACAATACGTCAACCCTGAGCTTGATAGCGCAGCCTTAGGCCATGCTATGACTATGGCTGGTCTTGAAGTGGAAGAGCAGCACTCTGTTGCACCTGCATTCACCCAGATCGTAGTTGCCGAGATTTTGTCAGCCGAGCAACACCCAGATGCAGATCGCTTAAGAGTCTGTAAAGTGAACGCTGGTACTGGTCAAGAGTTACAAATCGTTTGCGGCGCTCCCAATGCGCGTGCTGGTATCAAAATTCCCTGTGCCTTAGTTGGAGCGCAACTACCCCCTGCAGAAGCTGGCGGTAAACCATTTCAGATTAAAGTCGGCAAGTTACGCGGCGTTGAAAGCCAAGGCATGTTGTGCTCTGGTAAAGAGCTGGGCTTAGGCGATGATCACGAAGGCATTCTAGAGTTGCCTGCTGATGCCCCAGTAGGTAAAGATATTCGCCAGTATCTGGATTTAGACGATCAGATTTTTGTTATTAAGCTCACCCCCAACAAAGCGGACTGCTTATCTTTAGTTGGTATGGCTAGAGAAGTTTCAGCGATTACCGGGGCTAGCCTCAAAAAGCCTGAGTGGAAAGCTGTACCTGTATCCATTCAAGAACAGCGTCAAGTTACCGTTACAAATACAGACCTGTGTGGCCGCTTTGCTGGTCGTGTGATTCACGGTGTCAATGCAAAAGCCAAAACACCGGATTGGATCGTGCAACGCTTGGCCAGAGCGGGTCAAAGAAGTATTTCTGCTTTAGTAGACCTCTCCAATTACGTGATGCTGGAGATGGGTCAACCCAGTCATGTATTTGATTTGGATAAAGTCACTGGCGACATCATTGTGCGTTGGGCTAAAGCGGGTGAACAATTAGCGCTTCTCAATGGTCAGACTGTGCAGTTGACGGAACCAAATAACCCCAAGGCACTCCCTATTGGTGTAGTGGCTGATCAAAATGGCCCAGTAGCTTTAGCCGGCATCATGGGCGGTAATCATTGTGCTGTCAGCGATGACACTACAAACATCTATGTAGAAGCAGCTTATTGGCAGCCTAACGCTATTCAGGGCCGTGCCCGTCGCTTTAACTTTAGTACCGACGCTGCCCATCGCTTTGAACGTGGCGTTGATCCTCAAGCGACTGTCGATTGTCTCGAGTACTTATCTGCTCTGATTATTCAGGTATGCGGTGGAAAAGCCGGCCCTATCGATGATCAAGTTTTAGCTACACCTGAGCGCAAGCCCGTCACGATGCGCCTAGACAGAGCTAGCAAGGTGATTGGCATACCTTTGACGACTCAAATTGTGAGCGAAGTATTTAAAGGCCTGAACTTTGACTTTAAGGTCGAGAATGATGTCTTCATTGTGATGCCCCCGAGCTATCGCTTTGATATCGCGATCGAAGAAGACTTGATTGAAGAAGTTGCGCGTATGTATGGTTTTGAGAACATCCCTGACCATCCACCGGTTGCTAGCTTAAAAATGAGTGCCAAGCCTGAGGCAAAGAGAGCAGTACATTTATTGCGTCAGCGCTTCGCTCTACAGGGTTATCAAGAGGCAGTGAATTTTGGCTTCATTGATGCAGATAGTGAAAAGCGTCTGGGAGGTGCAGGTGATGCCAACCTGATTAAAGTACTTAACCCTATCGCAAGCCAATACGGCGTGATGCGCAGTAATTTATGGGGCGGCTTACTCAATAACCTCAAAGCCAATCTCAACCGAGGTGCAACCCGAGTGCGCTTATTTGAGACGGGCAGGGTATTCAGGCGAGATACAGGTGTGACTGAGCAGCCTGGCAAAGTAGCCGGTTTTGATCAGCCACAGCGCATCGGCGGTTTGGCTTATGGCAGTTTTGTTCCTGAGCAGTGGGCTAATACAAATCGCTTAGTGGATTTCTTCGATGTGAAGGGTGATCTTGAGCGGGTGTTTGACCCTCTGCATCTGATAACTGAAGCTGCACAGCAGTCTGCCTTGCATCCAGGACGCTCTGCACAAGTCATGATGAAAACCCCTGAGGGCCTTGTCAAACTGGGCTGGATCGGCGAATTGCATCCAGGTTTACAACAGTCTTATGAGTTGCCGCAAGCGCCGATCTTATTCGAGCTTGATTTGGAGCCCTTGCGTAATATCGGCTTGCCACAACCAGAAGAGCTGAGTAAATTTCCTGCGGTACAACGCGATCTAGCGGTTGTGGTGAAGCAAAACATTGCAGCCCAAGTATTGCTAGATGCAATGCACGCAAGCAAAGCCCATTTTGTCAGATCAATTGAACTATTTGATGAGTTCCGCCCTAAAGCAGGATCTGCATCGATGGCAGAAGATGAAAAGAGCTTAGCATTCCGTGTCACATTGTTTAATCCTGAGGATACATTGCAGGATGCACAAATTGAGGGCGTGATGAGTGGTTTATTGACCGCCCTAGAAAAAAATTGTGCTGCGCGCTTGCGCTAGGTTTAGTATTACAAGTTCTGAGAAAATTTAATAAAAGTATTGCGAAAGAATCTTGCAATGAACAGTGTAAATAGCAACGATACCGTTACCAAGAATGAGCTCTCTGAAGCCTTATTTGATCAGGTTGGTCTGAATAAGCGTGAAGCAAAAGATATGATTGATGCCTTTTTCGATCGCATTGGTCAGTCCCTTGAAACCGGTGTAGAGGTCAAAATTTCGGGATTCGGTAACTTTCAACTTCGCAACAAGTCTGCACGCCCAGGGCGCAATCCAAAGACTGGTCAGATGATTCCGATTGCAGCTCGCCGGGTAGTAACCTTTCATGCCAGTCAAAAGCTTAAGGATGTAGTGGAGTCGCATGCTCGAGAAAACAGAGTTTGATGCTAGCGCCGGTGGCGCAACGCTAACCAGTGCTCAGCTGCCCCCGATTCCTGCTAAGCGGTATTTCACAATCGGAGAAGTGGCAGACTTGTGTGGAGTGCGTTCACACGTCTTGCGCTATTGGGAGCAAGAGTTCTCGCAATTGAGCCCTCAAAAGCGCCGTGGTAATCGTCGCTACTACCAGCACCATGAGGTTGTCCTGATTCGCAGAATTCGTGCACTCTTGTACGAAGAGGGCTTTACGATCAGTGGTGCTCGCAATCGCTTAGAAGAAGCACGCGGTGAATTGCAACTCCGCGAAGAATTACAGGCTGTTTTGCAGATTCTGGCTAAATAAGCCCCATTTCAAAAAATTCTGAACTGATACAATTTTGTCTTTCGTCGGGGCGTAGCGCAGCCTGGTAGCGTACTTGCATGGGGTGCAAGTGGTCGGAGGTTCAAATCCTCTCGCCCCGACCACATTTCTAGGCCGACTTTCCAAAGACACACGCAATGAGCACAAGCAATTCATCTCACACTTCCATCCCTTCAGTAGATTACTTTGGCTTGGACATTCCTTTTCTAGCCCATTTAGGCGTGGTTCCTGAATATGCCAAAGAAGGCAAGGCGCTGATTAGCTTAGACCTCAAACCCGAGCACCTCAATAGTTTCCAGGTTGCTCAGGGCGGGGTAATCATGGCCATTTTGGATTTTGCAATGTCTGCGGCAGCCCGTAGCACCTTTAATCATCCGCTCGGGGCCACCACTGTCGATATGACAACCAGCTTTCTACGCCCAAGTCGTGGAAAGCTCATGGTAGAGGGCACTGTTCTGAAGTCTGGCAAATCCATTCAATACTGCGAAGCGGTTGTCATCAATGCCGCTGGTGAGATTACTGCCAAAAGTAGTGGCAGCTTTATGCTCAGAGCCAAGTAGAGTAGGGATTAGAGCCAGATATTAAATATGTAATATCTATAATATTAATAATATATATTATTAATATAAAACCATATTAGTTGTATTGGTTAAATCGATAAACCCTAATAATTGATTATTTAGTTAATTAACTTATAATGTGGCTTCCTATTTATTAACTGGAAAGCCATCAATATGTCCTCTTATAAAGAGTTATTAGCTCAACGCGAGCAATTAGATAAGCAAATCAAAGAAGCCATTGCCCGAGAAAAAGCAGACGGGATAGCCAAAGCTAAAGCCATTATTGATCAGTACCACCTCAGCGCATCCGATCTATTTAGTCGAAAAGCGGGTTCTGGCCCCAAAAGTGGTGGCAAGGTAGCCCCAAAATATCGCAATCCAGTTAATGGAGAAACTTGGACCGGCAGGGGTAAGGCTCCCAAGTGGATCGAAGGTAGAGATCGCTCGAGCTATCTGATATAAGTAATTGAATTAAATCATTTAATTGATAATTTAGTAGATAAAAGCCATCGCCCCTGAGGTTGATGGCTTTTTTATTGGATTCCTTATAGGTATAGCAGTTTTAGTGGCATTTTCTTGCTAAAGCCTCCATAAATATCGTTTCTAAGCATTCCAGCCTCGATTTATTAGCAAAAGTATTATCAACATCCCCGTCAGTCGCTGGATAAGGAACAATCAGAGGGTTCTGCTCTATTAATCCATTCTCCAGCTCTTTTTGTAGGTCTTGAGCATCTTTTGGATGAAGCGATGAACTGGCGCTGACATTTTCTTCGGCTAGGCTCATCACCCCGGGGTGCAGCTTGATAAATCCCTCATCGACCAAAATCGGGGTGCGTTGGGTATCTTTGTTTTTACTGAGGTAGTGAATAAGGTGAACTTGCTCTACCGGGGGTATCAAAGCATCTAAAAAGATCAGGTCAGGCGCCAGGGAGACGGATTTCATCAACCCCTCTAGGCTATCGATTGAAATCTCCATCTCCACCCTAAGCTGCCAGGTCTGCAGAGCCTCTAAGAGTTCTAGACTATTTTCAGTTCGTCTAAAAATACCCATTGCGATGCACTTCTGGGTGGACTTTTGCCGCATGGCCCGTTTTCGGCGCTGAAGCTGCTGCTCAAGCGAGCTTGCCAAAATACGACGATGGCCGCCCCGGGTTTTCCAGGCAATTAATTCTCCTAATTCCACCATTTTTTGGACTGTGCCCAGCGATACTTGAAGAACTTTTGCGCTTTGACGGGTGCTGAGGTATTCCATTCCAGGGGTGATTTCTTTCATATTTCCTTCATCTAAGGTGTGATTTAAAGATTTAAAGAATAAAAATCAATTTCATTTGAATCTGTCATCCACGCTTGAATAGCAAGTAGGAAAGTTCTGATTCATCAGCAGGAAATAGGGAAAGGCCCTAGTGTTTAGGCGGTCAATCGTGTTAAATTACTACTGTAGTAACAGTAATTGCACAGATCAATTCGTGGACTGGTGAAGCCAGAAAACGGATGGTTATAACCACAGTTTTTATTCGGGAAACCCGATGAAAGGTGAGCATCATGATGCAGGACCAGAGAGAGAGCTCGTATCTCTTCGGGGGAAATGCCCCCTATGTAGAAGAACTCTATGAATCATATTTGCTAGATCCCGGCTCTGTTGAGGATCACTGGCGAAATTATTTTGACAGCGTGAAGCAAGTGCCCGCCGTGGATGGCTCATCCATGAAGGATATTGCTCATGCACCCATCGTGGCCTCCTTTGCCGAGCGTGCCAAGCAAGGTCCGATTAGAACGGTTTCCGATTCAGCCGACTCCGAGATGGGTCGTAAGCGTGTCGCTGTTCAACAGCTGATTGCTGCCTATCGAAATGTGGGTAACCGTTGGGCGGACTTAGATCCATTAAAGCGTTCTGAGCGTCCCGATATCCCAGAATTAGATCCTGCGTTTTATGGCTTTACTGATGGCGATATGGATATCGTCTTCAATACTAGCAATACCTTCTTCGGCAAGTCAGAAATGACTTTACGCAACTTGTTGCAGGCCCTGCGTGAAACCTACTGCGGCACTATCGGTGTCGAGTTCATGTTCATTGCCGATCAAAAAATTAAGAAGTGGTGGCAAGAACAGTTGGAGTCGATTCGTTCGGCACCTCAATTTAATGTGGATGAAAAGCGCCAAATCTTGGATCGCTTAACTGCAGCAGAAGGTTTAGAGCGCTATCTCTCCGCTAAATATGTCGGTCAAAAACGGTTTTCACTGGAAGGTGGAGACAGCTTTATTCCTTGTATGGATCAATTGATTCGTCAGGCGGGTGCAGAGGGCGTGCAAGAGATTGTGATTGGTATGGCCCATCGTGGACGTCTGAATGTCTTGGTCAATGTGCTGGGCAAGATGCCAAAAGATCTCTTTGCTGAGTTTGAGCACACCAGCCCAGAAAATCTGCCTTCTGGTGATGTCAAATACCATCAGGGTTTTTCAAGCGACATCTCAACACCGAGTGGTCCTGTCCACTTATCTTTAGCTTTTAATCCTTCCCATTTAGAAATCGTTAACCCTGTAGTAGAGGGCTCGGCTCGGGCACGTATGGAGCGTCGTGGCGACCTACAAGGCAAACAAGTATTGCCAGTACTGGTTCACGGTGATGCTGCGGTAGCAGGACAGGGTGTAGTGCAAGAGACGCTCGCGATGGCTGAAGTGCGTGGCTATTCCACAGGCGGCACAGTGCATATCGTGATCAATAATCAGATTGGATTTACAACCTCTGACCCACGCGATTTACGCTCAAGCCTCTATTGCACCGACATTATGAAAGTGATCGATGCGCCAGTTTTGCATGTCAATGGTGATGATCCTGAAGCAGTCGTGCTAGCAACGAAGTTGGCACTAGACTTCCGGACTCAATTTCATAAAGATGTGGCAATTGATATTGTTTGCTTTCGCAAACTTGGTCATAACGAGCAAGATTCGCCTGCAATGACCCAGCCCTTGATGTACAAAATCATTGGCGATCACCCCGGTACTCGCAAGTTATACGCAGATAAATTAGAAGCGCAAGGTGTTCTCACTGCTGGTACTGGCGATCTCATGGTCAAAGAGTATCGCGCTGCAATGGATGAGGGTAAGCAAACTTCCGACCCTATTTTGAGTAACTTTGTTGGTAAATACGCAGTGGATTGGTCGCCATTCCTGAATAAGAAATGGACTGACGAAGCTGATACTGCGATTCCTCTAGCAGAGTGGAAGCGTTTAGCAGAAAAGATTTCTGCAAATCCAACGGATTTCAAAGTACATCCATTAGTGGAAAAGGTTCTCAATGACCGTGCCGCTATGGGACGCGGTGAAGTGAATGTCGATTGGGGTATGGGCGAGCATATGGCCTTTGCTTCATTGGTAGCCAGTGGTTATCCCGTGCGCCTGTCGGGTGAAGATAGTGGTCGCGGTACCTTCACCCACCGTCATGCTGTATTGCATAACCAAAATCGTGAGAAGTGGGATACCGGGACTTATGTTCCGCTTCAGCATGTCACCAAAGATCAGGCTCCTTTCGTTGTGATTGACTCGATTCTGTCCGAAGAGGCCGTGCTCGGTTTTGAGTACGGCTTTGCTTCAGCAGAACCCAATACCCTAACCATTTGGGAAGCCCAATTTGGTGACTTTGCTAATGGTGCACAAGTAGTGATCGATCAATTTATCGCTTCTGGCGAAGTGAAGTGGGGTCGTGCCAATGGTTTGGTCATGATGCTGCCGCACGGTTATGAAGGCCAAGGTCCTGAGCATTCTTCTGCCCGTTTAGAGCGCTTTATGCAATTGTGTGCAGACACCAATATGCAGGTGATTCAACCAACGACTGCGGCACAGATCTTCCATGTCTTGCGTCGCCAAATGATTCGTCAGTTCCGTAAACCGCTGATCCTGATGACACCCAAGTCATTGCTACGTAATAAAGAAGCATCGTCACCATTAATTGAATTCACTAAAGGTAAGTTCCATACCGTTCTTGCCGAACGTGATGAGAGCATTGATCCCCAAAAAGTGACACGTCTTTTGATCTGCTCCGGCAAGGTCTACTATGATTTAGCCAAAGAGCGTACTGAGAAGAAGATTGGTGATGTAGCGATTATTCGCTTGGAGCAACTCTATCCATTCCCACACAAAGCCCTGACAACAGAGTTAAAGAAGTATCCCAATCTCGCTGAAGTGGTGTGGTGTCAAGATGAGCCTCAAAACCAAGGCGCTTGGTTCTTTGTTCAGCACAATATTTTGGAGAACATGTCTGAAGGTATGAAGTTATCTTATGCCGGACGTCCTGCTTCAGCCTCACCTGCAGTGGGCTACGCACACCTCCATCAAGAACAACAGAAGTCATTAATCAATGCAGCATTTGCCAAACTTAAAGGTTATGTGATCACGAAGTAATCGTCGACATAATCTCAACCCATACCACTAGGAATCATCATGGCCATATTTGAAGTGAAAGTCCCCCAGCTCTCTGAATCTGTTGCGGAAGCAACTTTATTGCAGTGGAAAAAGAAAGTCGGCGATGCTGTTGCCCAAGACGAAATCTTGATTGAAATTGAGACTGACAAGGTCGTGCTAGAAGTTCCTGCACCATCTGCTGGCGTGCTGACTGAAGTTTTGGTTGGTGATGGCGGCACAGTCGTTGCCGAGCAATTAATCGGTAAGATTGATAGCACTGCTGTGGCTAGTGCAGCCCCAGTGGCAGCTCCTAAAGCTGCAACACCTGCGGCGAAGCCTGCTGCATCTAGCACCTCTTCAGCTGCTCCTGCGGCCGCACCCTCTGCAGCGAAGCTGATGGCTGAGAGCAATCTCAGCTCAGATCAAGTAGCCGGCTCAGGCCGGGATGGTCGCATTACTAAGGGTGATGTACTGAACGCTGTGTCAGGGGGTAGCGCCAAGTCTGTTGCTGCGGCTTTGCCAAGCGTTTCGATTCCATTAGGTAGTCGCCCAGAAGAGCGCGTGCCAATGACCCGTTTGCGTGCGCGGATTGCTGAGCGTTTGCTGGAATCCCAAGCTAATAATGCGATTTTGACAACCTTTAATGAAGTCAATATGGCGCCAGTAATTGCGATGCGCAATAAATACAAAGACATCTTTGAAAAAACCCATGGTGTGAAGTTGGGTTTCATGTCCTTCTTTGTCAAAGCAGCTACACATGCTTTAAAGAAGTTTCCTCTACTGAATGCATCAGTAGACGGCAATGATATTGTGTATCACGGTTACTTTGATATTGGCATCGCAGTGAGCTCACCACGGGGTTTGGTAGTACCCATTCTGCGTGATGTTGATCAAATGAATCTTGCTGATATTGAGAAGAAAATTGCCGAGTATGGTGCCAAGGCGCGCGAAGGAAAGCTCACCATTGAAGAGCTCACTGGCGGCACTTTCTCGATCTCCAATGGCGGTGTGTTTGGTTCTATGCTCTCAACCCCAATCATCAATCCTCCCCAATCAGCAATTTTGGGTATTCATGCAACAAAAGATCGCGCTGTTGTAGAAGATGGACAAATTGTGATTCGTCCAATCAACTACTTGGCACTGTCTTATGACCATCGCATTATTGATGGCCGCGAGGCAGTACTCGGCTTAGTCGCCATGAAGGAGGCTTTAGAAGATCCTTCACGCCTTTTACTTGATCTGTAAGCGGGGCATATATGATTAAAGCATTTGATGTCCTTGTGATTGGTGGCGGTCCTGGTGGCTATATTGCGGCGATTCGTGCAGCGCAATTGGGCTTTAATGTTGCTTGTGCAGAGTCCAACCCCTATGATGACCCCAAAGGTGAGCCTCGTTTAGGAGGTACTTGTCTTAATGTGGGTTGTATACCCTCTAAAGCCTTACTGGCATCTTCTGAAGAGCTGGAAAAGATTGAGCACCATGCAGCGGACCATGGTATCAAGGTTGGCTCGGTCAGCATGGACACCAAGAAAATGATCTCTCGCAAAGATGAGATCGTGACCAAGATGACTGGTGGTATTCAATATCTCTTTAAGAAAAACAAGATTACTTTATTAAAAGGCCATGCTTCATTCGCTGGCAAAGATGCTAGCGGCTATCAAATTCAGATTGATGGCAAGGAAAAAGAAACGGTTACTGCAAAGAATGTCATCATCGCTACGGGTTCAAAAGCCCGTCATTTGCCAGGTATCGTTGTCGATAACAAGTTGATCTGCGATAACGAAGGCGCTCTTAAGTTTGATGTAGCCCCCAAAAAATTAGGCGTGATCGGTGCTGGTGTGATCGGCCTTGAGTTGGGATCAGTCTGGCGCCGTCTCGGTGCTGAGGTCACGATTCTTGAAGCGATGCCAACTTTTTTGGGCGCATGCGATCCTGGCATTGCCAAGGAAGCGCAAAAGTTATTTGCTAAGCAAGGTCTCAATATTCAGACTGGTGTAAAGATTGGTGAAGTGAAGACTGATAAAAAAGGCGTCTCTATTCAATACACCGATAACACTGGTAAGACTCAAAAGCTAGACTGTGATCGTTTAATTGTTTCTGTTGGACGCGTACCTAATACCGATAAATTGGGCCTCGACAAAATTGGTTTGAAGGTAGACGAGCGCGGCTTTATTCCGATTGATGACCACACTTGTGCAACTGCTGCGCCTGGTGTCTACGCGGTGGGTGACGTTGTCCGCGGTCCTATGCTAGCTCATAAGGCTGAGGATGAAGGTGTCTTGGTTGCTGAGATTATTGCTGGTCAAAAACCCCATATCGATTACAACTGTATTCCTTGGGTGATTTATACCGATCCTGAAATTGCCTGGGTAGGCAAGAATGAGCAGCAACTCAAAGACGAAGGTCGCGCTTATAAAGCAGGCCAATTTCCATTTGCTGCCAACGGCCGTGCTTTAGGAATGGGGCGCTCGGATGGTTTTGTGAAAGTCTTAGCTGATGCAAAGACCGATGAAATTCTCGGTGTTCATATCATTGGCCCTAATGCTTCTGACTTAATTGCTGAGGCAGCAGTTGCTATGGAATTTAAGGCTGCAGCGGAAGATATTGCTCGGATCTGCCATCCACACCCAAGTTTGTCTGAGGTGGTGCGTGAAGCAGCCCTTGCAGCCGATCAACGCGCCTTAAACATGTAATTGAAAGCAATCGAGTACTACCAACAAGAGTTAAAAGCGCACGGGTATCACACTGATCCCGCGCAGCTTCGTGCAATTGAGCGTTTGCAAGCATGCGAAGATGAGTGGGTAGACTATAAGCATGTTCGTAGCAACGAACTCAAAAAGAAGCTCTTCAAGCCTACCTTGCCCCGCGGTGTCTACTTATGGGGCGGAGTAGGCCGTGGTAAATCTTTTTTAATGGACTGTTTCTTTGCAGCCTCTCCATTAGAAAAAAAGATCCGTATCCATTTTCATGAATTTATGCGCGAAGTCCACCGTGAATTACATGAGTTATCTGGATTAGCAGATCCACTCGATGAGTTGGCAATACGGATTTCAAAACGCTACCGACTGATTTGTTTCGACGAGTTTCACATTAACGATATTGCTGATGCAATGATCCTCTATCGTTTACTTAAGGCTTTGTTCGAAGATCGTGTGCAGTTTGTGATGACCTCAAACTATCGACCCGATCAACTTTATCCAGATGGGCTCCATCGCGATCGGCTCTTGCCAGCGATTCGTTTGTTGGAAGAAATGCTTGATGTTTTGAATGTCGATGCAGGCAACGATTATCGTCGCTTACAAATGGAGCAAGTCGATGCTTATTTGACCCCGATTACTTCGGAGACGGATCTCAAACTCTTGAATATGTTTTACGCTTTGATCGGCAATCGAGCAGAAGATCCTAATCCAGTTTTATATATTGAGTCTCGAGAATTGTTGCCTCTTCATATGGGTGATGGAGTCGTGTGGTTTGACTTTGAGACCCTCTGTTGCGGACCACGCTCTCAAAATGATTATTTAGAGATTGCTAAACAATTTCATACAGTGATTCTGTCTGGGGTGCCTTATATGCCACCCCGTTTGACGAATGAAGCCCGTCGCTTTATTTGGTTGGTAGATGTTCTGTATGACAATAAAAATAAGCTGATTATTTCAGCAGACGTGCCAGCCGCAGAGCTATATACGGAAGGACAAATTACTGCTGAATTCTCAAGAACCGTGTCTAGATTGACTGAGATGCAGTCTAGAGACTACCTAGATGCACCAAGGCGTATCCATTCGAGCGCCTTGACCTAAAATAGCGCTATGACCCGTATTTCTGACCTCAATGCTGATTTACATTGCCACTCTGTGATCTCTGACGGTACCTTAACGCCTGAAGATCTAGCGCAGCGCGCCTACGCAAACGGTGTGAGACTTTGGTCTTTGACAGATCATGATGAACTGGGTGGTCAAGAACGTGCGCGTGCAGCGGCTAACGCACTTGGCATGCAATATGTTGGAGGCGTAGAGATTTCGGTGACCTGGATGGGGCAAACCATTCACATAGTCGGTCTCGGAATTGATGCCACAAACCCTGCCTTGCGAGAGGGTTTGCGCCAGACTCGTGATGGTCGCGGCAAACGCGCTCAGCAAATTGCTGATGCCTTAGCCCAAGTTGGTATTGAGGGTGCTTACGAGGGCGCTTTGCATTTCGCAGGGAATCACGATTTGATCTCGCGTACTCACTTTGCTCGATTTTTAGTAGAGCGGGGTATATGTCGTAATACGGAAGCCGTTTTTCAGAATTATCTAGTTGAAGGTAAGCCCGGTTTCGTGCCACATCAATGGGCTAATTTAGAAGACACTGTGTCATGGATTAAGCAAGCGGGTGGTGTAGCAGTGATTGCTCATCCTGGCCGTTATGATTTCACGGCTACGCAAATGGATCAGCTCTACGATCGCTTCAAAGACTTTGGAGGTGTTGGGATTGAAGTCATTACCGGTAGCCATAGCCCAGACCAGTATCAAACCTACGGCAAAATTGCCGAGAAATACGGTTTTATGGCCTCACGTGGTTCTGATTTTCATGATCCCAAGGAAAGCCATATCGACCTAGGGACATTGCCATTGTTACCGAGTAATCTAACGCCTGTTTGGTCGGTATTTCACTAATCCATCTCCTTATCAATAAAGATCACCATGTTTGCTGAACGCGTTCTCTCTGGCATGCGCCCAACGGGTAATTTACACCTTGGGCACTACCATGGCGTTTTGAAGAACTGGGTCCGTTTACAAGCGGAGTATCCCTGTTTCTTTTTCGTTGCAGACTGGCATGCACTAACTACACACTATGAAACCCCGGAGGTGATTGAGCAGTCAGTCTGGGATATGGTGATTGATTGGTTAGCAGCAGGCGTTGATCCGAATCAGGCAACTTTGTTTATTCAAAGCAAAGTACCTGAGCATGCTGAACTTTTCCTGTTGCTAGCAATGGGAACCCCGCTAGGCTGGCTAGAGAGGGTGCCTACTTATAAAGACCAGATCGAGAAGCTGAAAGAAAAAGATCTGCAGACCTACGGTTTCTTGGGCTACCCTTTATTGCAGTCCGCTGACATTCTGATCTACCGCGCTCAATTTGTACCTGTTGGTGAAGATCAGGTGCCTCACGTAGAGATGACCCGCGAAGTAGCGCGTCGCTTTAATTATCTTTATGGTCGTGAAGCTGGCTTTGAAGAAAAAGCACTAGAGGCAGTCAAAAAACTCGGTAGCAAACGCGCCAAGATGTATGCAGAACTCCGCACTGCTTACCAAGAGCGGGGAGATGATAGCGCCCTAGAACAAGCACAAGCACTTTTGCAGGATTCGCAAAGTTTATCAATGGCAGATCGCGAAAGACTGTTTGGTTTTCTGGAAGGTGCACGCAAAATTATTCTGCCTGAACCTCAGGCCTTATTAACTTCTGCCTCGAAAATGCCTGGCTTGGATGGTCAGAAGATGTCGAAGTCGTATGGCAACACGATTAGCATTCGTGAAAAGCCTGAAGAAATTATTCGCTCAATGCGCACGATGCCAACCGATCCGGCTCGCGTTCGTAGAACTGACCCCGGTGACCCTGCACGTTGTCCTGTTTGGCAATTTCATAGCGTGTATTCTGATGACGAGACAAAAGCTTGGGTTGAGAAGGGTTGTAAAAGTGCAGGAATTGGTTGCCTGGAGTGTAAGCAGCCTGTGATTGATGCGATATTGGCCGAACAACAACCGATGTTTGAGCGCGCCCAAAAATACTTGGATGACCCCAGCTTATTGCGCTCAATTATTGCGGATGGTTCTGATAAAGCGCGTAAGGTTGCTCAAGAAACCATGCGTGAAGTTCGAGAAGCCATGGGCTTGGCTTACGACTAGACTTGAGTACCAGTCATTCTGCTCTTGAAGCGGTGTCTCCTTGGATTAGACGCTTCTGTTCTGTCATACCTCAAAACGGTCTCGTTTTAGATTTAGCCTGCGGCTCTGGTCGACACTCCCAATTTTTGGTGGAGGCGGGATACTCCGTTCTGGCAGTAGATCAAAATACCGATGCGATTTCTCAAATCAAGCACCCTCATTTAGAGGTGGAGCGCATGGATCTAGAGGGGAAGGTCTGGCCATTACTCGGCAGGCAATTTACAGGCATTGTGGTCACCAATTATCTGTATCGTCCCCACATAGCGGAATTGCCCAAAATGTTGTCAGATGGCGGGGTTTTGCTTTATGAAACCTTTGCTCAGGGCAATGGGGAGTTTGGGAAGCCATCTAACCCCGATTTCCTCCTAAAAACGGGGGAATTACTCTCATTTTCTGCCCAGAATGGCCTGAAAGTTCTGGCTTATGAGCATCTTTATATTGATGACCCCAAGCCCGCCATGATTCAGAGGCTTTGCGCTGTAAAAGGCGATTTACAGGGGCACATTCCGTTACAATTTCGAGGTTAAACACCTATCTATACGGCATCTACCTAGTGAGCAGCACTTCTTCCAATCAAGCTAATAAAAAACCCATTGCTGGCAGCATGGTGGCGATTGTTACGCCCATGCTGGAGGATGGCAGCCTTGATTTCCCAGGTTTACGCTCCTTGCTCGATTGGCATGTCACCGAGGGTACCGATGGCATTGTGATCGTGGGCACTAGCGGTGAGTCACCAACCGTTTCAGTTGAAGAGCATTGCGAGTTAATTCAAGTTTGCGTTCAGCATATTGCCGGCCGAATTCCGGTGATTGCCGGCACGGGTGGTAATTCGACTAGTGAAGCTATAGAGCTCACCCAATACGCTAAGAAAGTTGGCGCTGATGCCAGTCTTCAGGTTGTTCCTTACTACAACAAGCCAACCCAAGATGGCATGTACGCCCACTTTAAAAAGATTGCAGAGTCAGTTGATTTGCCTGTCATTTTGTACAACGTGCCTGGCAGAACGGTAGCTGACTTAGCCGGTGAAACTGTGGTTCGGTTGGCACAAGTGCCTGGCATGATTGGCATCAAGGATGCTACTGGCAATCTGGAGCGCGGCATGACTTTAATTGCCGATCTAAAACGTGCAGGCCAAGAACAATTTGCCGTTTTTTCAGGTGACGATTTAAGTGCCGTCTTATTAATGTTGATGGGGGGCAAAGGCAATATATCAGTCACAGCTAACGTTGCACCACGTTTGATGCATGAATTGTGCAAGTGCGCCATGTCTGGCGAGCTCACTCATGCCCGTGATCTGCAGTATCAATTACTTGCCTTGCATAAAGCTATGTTCATCGAAGCTAACCCCATTCCAGTTAAATGGGCCTTGCATGAGATGGGCAAAATTGGCCCCGGAATTCGTCTACCTTTAACTCCTTTGAGTGTTGCCTTGCGTGAACCTTTAAAGATCGCATTGAAACAAGTCGGTTTACTATGAAGAGCGCTATGCCATTTTTGACTCGTAATATCTCCCGTTTGGCCATGCTGGCTGTTGTTATTTCTGCCTTAGTGGCCTGTAAGACCATCACGAGTAGCGATACAGTGGACTACAAGAGGAGCTCTGGTGAAGTCCGTGGCCCAAACCTTTCTTATCCGCCTGATCTGATTACTGCTCAAGCAGATCGCCGCTATGTAGTTCAAGATGGTACGGCAACGATGTCGGAGTATGTTGCGGCAACCAAGAAAACAGCGCAATTACGTGCCAATGTGATGACTGGCATTCCAGGAATGCGGATTGCTCGTGATGGCGATCGTCGCTGGCTAGTCATTGAAAAGCCAGCTGCCGAGCTCTATCCTCAAATTAAAGATTTCTGGCAGGAGAATGGCTTTTTGTTGACAACAGATTCTCCTTCGACTGGAATCATGGAAACTGATTGGGCTGAAAATCGCGCCAAAATAGAGCAAGACTATCTCCGCTCGCTATTGAATAGCGCACTTGATTCTATTTCTGATACTGGTGAGCGCGACCGCTACAAGACCCGTCTTGAGGTGGTTAAGCCTGATGAGACTGAGGTTTATATCACGCAGAAGGGTGCCATTGAGAAGTGTGTGACGGATACTACGGGCGCTTGTCTCTACACCATTTGGACTACACGACCTACAGACCCTGAGTTGGAAGCTGTATTTTTACAGCGTTTGATGGAGCGCTTGGGGATGACCCAAGAAATGGCCAAGGCTCAAATGGCCTCGCCTGCAGTGGCTAAAACACCTAAAGCGAATTTAGTTCAGGAAGGTAATGCAGCTCATATTGATGTCAGCAACGGTTTTGATCGTGCATGGCGCGATGTCGGCTTAGCGCTTGATCGCTCTAACTTCACCG
>DAISKI010000014.1:0-9001 GCA_036821065.1 Polynucleobacter sp.
TGGATATGCGTTTGCGCCCTAATGGCGACTCTGGTCCTCTGGTCTGCAGTTTAGACATGCTCGAGGAGTATTTGTTAGTGCAGGGTCGCGAGTGGGAGCGTTATGCCTGGATCAAAGGTAGATTGCTTGCACCATCATCAACCTCAAATACGTTTATCCATTGTGAAAAAAAATTAGAGCAACTGATTCGTCCATTTGTATATCGACGTCATTTGGACTATGGCGTGATCTCGGCGATTCGTGAGCTTCATAGACAAATTCAGCAAGAGGCTGAGCGCCGCTCACTAAAGCATGAGGGGCGGTCCCGAGATATTAAGCTGGGCCGCGGCGGTATTCGTGAAATTGAATTCTTGGCCCAAATGTTTCAGTTGATGCGCGGTGGTACTGATCCACAACTTAGAACTCGAGGGACCCTAGAGGTGCTGGCTTTGTTGGCGGAAAAAGGAGTCTTGCCAAAGGAAGAGGTCGACCAACTGAGTGAGGCCTATATTTATCTGCGTCGCTTAGAACATCGGCTACAGATCTGGGAGGATCAGCAGACCCATTACTTACCAGACGATCCAAGCTCCAGAGTACGTTTAGCCAAGAGCATGGATCTCGCAACAGCTCCCGAAAATGAACATACTTTCATGGCTTGTTTGGATGCTCACCAAAGTGTAGTAGCGCGATACTTTGAAAAAGCCTTTGTCTTGGATGCTGGCACTAGTCCAGAGCAAGAGTCTATCGAGGCAGATTGGCAGCTGAAATCCTCAAGCTTCCCGTCCTCCTCAAAGCGTTGGCAGGTATGGATAGAAAGTCACAAACAAAAACTGTTGCCGGAAAAAAGTCAATCGATTGTTAGAAGACTAGTTCGCAAGGCCGCAGACTTTTTAGAAGTTAATAAGGAAATGTCGCCTGACGCTGATGCGGTGCTCTTGCGATTTTTTGATCTCTTGGAGGCTGTAGCTGGGCGTACCGCCTATTTAGCGATACTGGCCGAGTATCCGCAAGCGCTTCGGAATGTTTTGCGCTTATTAACTGCCTCCCAATGGGGCGCTCAATATTTGACTCGGCATCCTCACCTCCTGGATCACTTATTGAATCCTCGCGCTGAAGTTGCGCTGGCTAAAGAGCCTATCGAATATTGGAGAGAGGTTCAGGTAAATCTCAATTTACGTTTGGATGACGTCTTGATTCATGCGGATGGTGTTGAGCAAGCAATGGATGTTTTACGAGTCACCCACCATACTGAAACGTTTATTACACTTCTAGCCGATTTGGGGATTGGGGTAGAAAAAGCTTTAACTGTCGAAAGAGTGAGTGATCATTTATCTACTTTGGCCGACCTCATTGTGCAAACGACGTTGGAGCGGGTCTGGCCTAGTGTTGCTAGGAAGTTTGACCAGCCTGAGGGTCTACCTCCTTTTGCTGTGATTGCATATGGGAAATTAGGCGGCAAGGAATTGGGTTATGCCTCTGACTTAGACCTCGTCTTTTTATTTGAAGCAGAGGAACAGAACTATGCAGCCCAAGAGATGTATGGACTTCTCGCTAAAAGAATGATTAATTGGTTAACAGCCTATACCTCTGCAGGTAGTCTTTTTGAAATCGATACGCGACTGCGCCCTAATGGCTCTGCTGGATTCTTGGTCACCAATGCAGAAGCTTTCAAAAAATATCAATTGCGGGAGGGTGACAATAGCGCCTGGGTTTGGGAGCATCAGGCTTTAACAAGGGCACGTTTTTGTGCAGGTAGCGAGCAAGTTGGCAGTTTCTTTGATGACGTTCGCGCTGAGGTGCTGACCCAAGTGCGCGATGTTGATGCCTTACGCCGAGAAATTTCAGAGATGCGTCAGAAAATTCATGCAGGGCACCCTAATACTTCTGATGAGTTTGATTTAAAGCATGATGCGGGTGGGATGGTCGATATTGAATTTACCGTTCAGTTTCTGATCTTGGCTTATGCTTCTCAGCATTCCCAACTGATTCACAATCTCGGAAATATCGCTTTATTGGGTATTGCTGCAGAAGTAGGCTTGATCGATAAAGATCTTGCCCAAGCAGTTTCGAGTGCTTATCGTCTCTTTAGATCTCGGCAGCACCGACTACGTCTAGATGGCCATGAAAAAACACGAATCGATATTGCTTTAGAGCCTGAATATATTGAAGCGAGATCTGCTGTATTAAAGCTTTGGGCAAACGTTTTTAAAAGCTCAGCTCTGCTCTAGTAATTCTCGCGCATGTCTACGGGTAGTGTCGGTAATCGTGGCGCCACCTAGCATGCGCGCAATTTCTTCAACCCTTTCATTTCTACCCAACACATTAAGCTGGGAAAGTGTCTTGTCACCCGACTGAGTTTTGCTGACTTTGAAATGCTGGTTTCCTTGAGCAGCTACTTGTGGCAAGTGAGTAACGCATAAGATTTGATGCGATTCACCAAGTTGTCTGAGTAGTTTGCCAACGGTTTCTGCCACAGCGCCACCAATACCAGCATCGACTTCGTCAAATATCAGCGTGGGTGTGAAGGAAGCTTTGCTAGTAATTACGCTAATCGCCAAGCTGATGCGTGCCAGCTCTCCACCAGAGGCAACTTTAGCCAGAGGGCGCGGAGTACTTCCTGCATGCCCAGCAACCAAGAACTCAACTTGTTCCAGTCCAAATGAAGCGCCTTCATCTAGGGGATTGAGGGCAATTTCTAGTTGTCCGCCAGCCATGGATAAATTCTGCATTGCCGCTGTCACGAGCTTGCTTAATTCAGCGGCAGCCTTAGCTCTCTTCTGGGAGAGGAGTTTTGCTGCTTTGAGATAAATTGCCTCTCGCTCTTTCACCATATTGCGGAGGGCTTCAATATTTTGTGAAGCACTCAGTGCATCTAAGCGTTCAGAGGTCTCAATCAAGAGCTGAGGCAATTGATTGGTATCTGTACGATATTTTCTGGTAGCAGCATGTAGCGCTTGCATACGTTCTTCTAGCTGACTGAGACGCTCAGGATCTAAATCTATTTTTTGTAGGTAGCGGTTTAGGCCATGTACAGCCTCATCGACCTGAATTTGCGCAGACTCGAGTGCTTGGCTGATTTCACCTAGAGAGGGATCATGCTCTGCAAGACCACTGATACTCAGGCTCGCTTTAGACAAAATAGATTCTGCCGAGCCCTCAGATTCACTTAAGCCATCAAGCGCCTCTTGGCAGCCCGTAATAATTTTTGCTGCATTGGCCAAACGAGCATGATCTACTTGAATAGAGTCCCATTCACCCTCTAGTGGTGAGAGTGCTTTGAGCTCCTCGTATTGCCACTCCAGGCGCTCGCGTTCACGCTCAATATCCTGCCCTGCATTTTCTGCTTGGCTTAATCGTTTGCGTGAGTCAAGCCATTGTTTATACAGTTCACTAAGTTCATTGACCTGAGGCAGAAGACCAGCGTGCCGATCTAGTAGTTCACGCTGTGCTCCACTTTTTAAAAGGAGTTGATGGGCGTGTTGACCATGAATGTCGACTAACTGATCACCAGCTTCACGCAGTTGCGCAAGCGTTGCGACGCTACCATTGATGAAGGCGCGGCTACGACCATTAACTTCGATAGTGCGTTTTAGAAGTAGGGTGCTTCCCTCATCATCAATGGGAAAGCCTTGATCGTCCAGCCATTGCTTGCAGTGTGCAATTTGCTCATCAGCAATTTCAAAGAGGGCGCTGATCTCTGCCCGTTGAGCGCCCTCGCGAATCTGACTGCTATCGGCACGTTCGCCTAAGACTAAACCTAGGGCATCTAAGAGAATCGATTTGCCCGCCCCTGTCTCGCCAGTCAGAACAGTAAATCCCGAGGCGAGATCAAGCTCTAACTGATCAACAATAACAAAGTCGCGGAGGGCGAGATTTTGAAGCATGGTCTAGCGTACTGATAAATGCAACATCAAAATGTAGAGGGATACTCATTCCAATGCAGCTTCTCACGCAAGGTTTTGTAGTCACTATGACCAAGAGGATGCAAGAGGCTGATGGTTTTTTTGGATTGACTGACTTCGATGATGTCGCCAGATTGCAGATTCGTCAGAGACTGCATATCAAAATTGACAATCACCTCATGTCCCTCAACTACTTTGATGCTAATCATCACGTCTTCGGGTAAGACGATGGGGCGATTTGATAAGGAGTGCGGTGCAATCGGAACGAGCAGGATGCCAGCAACACGAGGATGTAGGATGGGACCGCCTGCAGACAAAGCATAGGCAGTAGAGCCCGTCGGAGTAGAAACAATCAAACCATCAGAGCGTTGGTTATACATAAAGGAACCATTCACGCTCACGGCAAGTTCAACCATCCCGGAGATGCCAGAGCGATTCACTACAACATCGTTGAGAGCAAGGGCGCGGTTAATTTCTTTTTGATTACGGAGTACAACTGCATCCAAGAGTGTTCTAGTGTCTGCTTCGTAATTACCCCCAATGATTTTGGGTAGTACTGTTGCAACATCTTGAATGGGAATATCGGTCATATATCCGAGTCGCCCCATATTGATACCCACCAAGGGCACGTTACTGCCAGCCAATTGCCTGCCAATTGCCAACATAGTGCCATCACCCCCCAGGACTACCGTTAAATCAATCGATCCAGAAAATTCAGCGACCTGTTTGCTCTGAAAGTCTTTGAGTCCCAAGTGGCTTGCAGTTCCAGCCTCGATGAAGACCTCGCAGCCTAGGCTTTTAATCAGTTTTGCCAAGTCTTGCAGATGGGCCAGGATCCCTTCGGCCTGGTATTTGCCAACCAAGGCAATCCGCTTGAAGGTCTTTTTGGGAGAATTTGCAGATGGGCTTAACATATAACGATTAAACCATAGGCACTCAATCCCTTCCACCATGGATGACCGTTCTCGAACCCTCCTTAAAACCCTCATCGAGCGCTATATCGAAGAGGGGCAGCCGATTGGCTCCCGGACGCTTTCCCGTTTCTCGGGCCTAGACCTTTCTGCTGCGACCATTCGGAATGTGATGGCCGATTTAGAAGATTTGGGTTTAGTGACTAGCCCCCATACCTCCGCTGGGCGCATACCTACCCCAAGAGGCTATCGCCTTTTTGTAGACACCATGGTTACCGTTAGGCCTTTGGAAGAAATCGCAGCTCGTGAGATGGAAAGAGGACTTTTGCCAGATTCTCCCCAACGGGTTATGAATTCGGCAGCACAAATTTTGTCTAATTTGACCCATTTTGCGGGGGTCGTCATGACGCCCAAAAGAGCCCAAGTCTTCAAACATATCGAATTCCTGCGCTTGGGTGAAGGCAAGATTTTGTTGATCGTGGTTACTCCTGAAGGTGATGTACAAAATCGGATTCTGCCAACAACCCAGGACTACACCCCAAGCCAACTCATTGAGGCCAGTAATTACATTAATAGTCAGTTCGCTGGCAAGAGTTTTATCGAAGTCAGAAATCACCTCAAATCTGATCTTGATAATTTACGAAGTGATATTTCAGGGTTAATGGCACTCGCTTTGCAAAGCGGTGTTACCGATTACGGTATGGGGCAAAGTGATGTAGTGATGTCTGGAGAACGCCGCTTACTGAATGTGGGTGAGCTCAGTTCCAATTTGGATAAGCTGCGTAAGATGTTTGATCTGCTGGAGCAGAAGTCTGTTTTGCTGCAACTCCTAGATGTTTCTAGCCACGCTGACGGTATTCAGATCTTCATCGGTGGTGAGAGTGATCTCTTGCCTTATGAAGATCTCGCGGTGATCAGTGCCCCCTATAGTGTTGATGGCCAAATCGTTGGTACCTTAGGTGTTATAGGTCCGACCCGCATGGCTTATGACAGAGTGATTCCAATTGTGGATATCACTTCTAAATTATTATCAGGTGCTCTAAGCTCCTAATGACATCCTTTTGATGAGACAACTGCCTTGAATACCAACCCCCATTTACGTGCTTCTAAGACTGCAGTGTTATTGCTTAACTTAGGCACACCCAGCGCTCCTACAGCAAAAGCTGTGAGGGAATATCTTAAGCAATTTTTATCTGATCCTCGGGTTGTAGAAATTCCTCGCGTAATTTGGTGGTTCATTTTGAACGGCATTATTCTGCCGATACGAAGTGGAGCTTCTGCAAAAAAATATGCTTCGATTTGGTTGCCCAAGTTAGGCTCTCCTTTGATGCATTATTCGCGACTGCAAGCAAAAGAGCTGTCAGAAGTATTTGCTGATCAAGGGCATACAGTGCTGGTGGATCTGGCTATGCGTTATGGTGAGCCCTCTACAGAGCAAGCCCTCATGAATCTGAAAGAGCAAGGCATGGAGCGCCTGCTATTACTGCCACTCTACCCACAGTATTCGGCCACAACCAGTGCATCAAGTTTTGACGAAGTATTTCGCGTATTGAAAACCTGGCGTGATCAGCCTGAATTGCGTTTAGTTAAGCACTATCACGATCATCCAGCATATATTCAAGCTTTGCGTAGTCAAGTCCTCGGCGCCTGGGAAAAAGATGGTCGTCCTGATTTTGCTGCAGGCGATCGTTTTGTCATGTCCTTTCATGGTTTGCCCAAACGTAATCTCATGAAGGGAGATCCCTATCATTGCGAGTGTTTAAAAACAGGTCGTCTTCTAGGGGAATCGTTGGGCTTAGAACCTGGACAATACTTGGTCACCTTCCAATCACGTTTCGGTAGAGCAGAGTGGTTAAAGCCTTACACCGCCCCGACGATTGAGAGCTTGGCCAAAGAGGGATGTGCACGGATTGATATTTTTTGCCCAGGCTTTCCTGCAGACTGTCTTGAAACCTTAGAAGAGATTGCGATGGAAGCACGTGAAATTTTCCTAGAGCACGGCGGTAGAGACTATCGCTATATTCCTTGCCTCAATAGCAATCCAGAATGGATTGATGCACTCGCAGATATTGCTGAACAGCACCTCTTGGGTTGGTCTTTGGGAGCGGAATCTGCCGATGAGCTCGCATTACGCAATCAGCGCGCAGAGGCAGCCAAAATTCATGCTGTTTAAATGCATCCTTGAAATAAGCAAACTTGCCCCCATATTGCATTGATAGCACCAGCTAAAGAAAATAATCATCTACTATGACAACTGAAAATCCAAATCCCTCTCCTGAATCCGATCAGCCGGTACAAGCTCCAGGCGAGCCAGAAATTAATATGCAGACCCCTGAGCAAATCATTGAGGAGCTCAATCAAAAATTACTGGAAGCCCAAGACAATTTTTTGAGAGCTAAGGCTGAAGGTGAAAATATCCGCCGTCGTGCAGTGGAAGACATTGCGAAAGCGCATAAGTTTGCGATTGAGAGCTTTGCAGAGCATTTGGTGCCTGTAACCGATAGCCTCTATGCCGCACTCAGCGCCGAAGCGGTTGATGCCAAGGCATTTAAAGAGGGCCTAGAGATTACCCTAAAGCAGCTTTTGAGTGCCTTTGAAAAGGGCAAGATGAGCGAGATTAATCCTGCTGTAGGGGATAAATTTGACCCTCACCACCACCAAGCAATTGCCTCGGTGCCTTCTGAGCAAGAGCCCAACACAGTGGTTTCGGTCTTGCAACGCGGATATTCGATTGCCGACCGGGTTTTGCGACCTGCTTTAGTAACGGTTAGCGCCCCAAAATAGCGGTTTTTCAGTAGAAATACCAAGAAAAAGGCAGATTTCTGCCTTTTTTGCATCTCCACCCCTTGAATTCCAGTCATTGAACCCCATTTAAAGGGTATCAATTTATTACCAGTAGCAAGCAAAACGAATTACCTAACCATTTCATTATTGGAGCAATTATGGGAAAGATTATCGGAATCGACTTGGGAACCACGAACTCGTGCGTATCAGTCGTAGAAAACAATGCACCTAAAGTCATCGAGAATGCCGAAGGCGCTCGTACCACCCCTTCAATCATCGCCTACCTTGAGGATGGCGAAGTATTGGTTGGCGCTCCCGCAAAACGTCAGTCAGTCACTAATCCCAAGAACACTGTTTACGCAGTAAAGCGTTTGATGGGCCGCAAGTTTGAGGATGCTGAAGTTCAAAAAGATATTGGCTTGATGCCTTACGCCATTATCAAAGCGGATAACGGAGATGCTTGGGTATCTGCACGCGATAAAAAAATGGCACCGCAACAAGTGTCTGCAGAAGTTCTGCGTAAGATGAAAAAGACTGCTGAAGATTACCTCGGTGAAGAAGTCACTGAAGCAGTAATTACAGTTCCTGCTTATTTCAATGACAGCCAACGTCAAGCCACTAAAGATGCTGGCCGTATCGCTGGCTTGGATGTCAAGCGCATTATCAATGAGCCAACAGCAGCTGCTTTAGCATTCGGCTTAGATAAGCAAGATAAAGTTGATCGTAAGATTGCCGTTTATGACTTGGGCGGTGGTACCTTTGACGTATCGATTATCGAAATTGCCAACGTCGATGGCGAGAAGCAATTTGAGGTGTTATCCACTAATGGCGATACCTTCTTAGGCGGCGAAGACTTTGACCAGCGCATTATTGATTGGATCATTGCTGAGTTCAAAAAAGAGCAAGGCGTTGATCTCAGTAAAGATGTGTTGGCGTTGCAGCGTTTGAAAGACGCTGCTGAAAAAGCCAAGATCGAATTGTCATCTGCTCAGCAAACTGAAATCAATTTGCCTTATGTCACCGCTGATGCAGGTGGTCCAAAGCATTTGAACTTGAAGTTGACCCGCGCGAAGCTCGAATCTTTGGTTGAAGAGCTTATCAACCGAACTGCAGGCCCTTGCTTAACAGCAATCAAGGATGCTGGTGTCAACGTGAGCGACATTGATGATGTGATCCTGGTTGGTGGTCAAACCCGTATGCCAGCAGTTCAAGATAAAGTGAAATCGATCTTCGGTAAAGAGCCACGTAAAGATGTGAATCCCGATGAGGCCGTTGCCGTTGGCGCAGCGATTCAGGGTTCCGTATTGTCTGGTGATCGTAAAGACGTATTACTGCTTGACGTTACTCCATTGTCTCTAGGTATTGAAACTTTGGGTGGTGTCATGACCAAGATGATTCCAAAGAACACCACGATCCCGACCAAGC
>DAISKI010000014.1:9101-23852 GCA_036821065.1 Polynucleobacter sp.
TTGGGTGGTGTCATGACCAAGATGATTCCAAAGAACACCACGATCCCGACCAAGCATTCACAGGTGTACTCCACCGCTGAAGATAATCAGCCTGCAGTAACCATTAAGTGCTTCCAAGGTGAGCGTGAAATGGCGGCTGCCAACAAGCTTTTAGGCGAATTTAATCTCGAAGGCATTGGTGCTGCGCCTCGTGGTCAACCTCAAATTGAAGTAACTTTTGATATCGATGCCAATGGTATTTTGCATGTCACAGCAAAAGATAAAAATACTGGTAAAGAGAACAAGATCACCATCAAGGCTAACTCTGGTTTGACTGAAGAAGAAATTCAGCGCATGGTGAAGGATGCTGAGGCCAATGCTGAGGAAGATAAGAAAGCTTTGGAATTGGTCACCGTTCGCAATACTGCTGATGCTTTGGCTCACAGTACCAAGAAAGCTTTAGAAGAGCATGGTGCTGGTCTAGAAGCTACTGAGAAAGAAGCGATTGAAACTGCCTTGAAAGAGCTTGATGAAGCAATCAAGGGTAGCGATAAGGCAACTATCGAAGCCAAGACTGAAGCATTGGGTAAAGCCAGCCAAAAGCTAGGTGAAAAAGTAATGGCTGCAGAACAAGCTAAAGCTGCTGGCGCTGCTCCTGGAGCAAACCCTGGCGCACAAGCTGCGGCTCCTGACGCTGATGTCGTAGATGCAGACTTTAAAGAGGTTGATGATAAAAAGTAATAGGAAATTACAAAATCATTTTGCAGTGTAATAACACCAAGTCGGCCCCGCGCCGACTTGTGTCTTTCGGGTTGTTAAAGGGAACAGTTTGTGTCTAAAAGTAAACGTGATTATTACGAAGTCCTTGGGGTCTCTAGAAGCGCTACGGATGAAGAGTTAAAAAAAGCTTATCGCAAGATGGCGATGAAGCATCATCCCGATCGCAATCCTGATAGTAAGAGTGCTGAAGCCGACTTCAAAGAAGTAAAAGAAGCTTATGAGACTTTGAGTGACTCTAATAAACGCGCTGCTTATGATCAATATGGCCATGCTGGAGTTGATTCCTCAATGGGTGGTTTTGGCGGCGGCTTTGGGGGCGGTGGATTTGCTGATGCCTTTGGTGACATCTTTGGCGATATCTTTGGACAAGCTGGTGGTCGTCATGCTGGTCCTCAAGTCTATAAGGGTGCCGACTTACGCTACAACATGGACATTACTCTCGAGCAGGCTGCTGAAGGCTATACAACTCAAATTCGAGTACCGAGTTGGAGTAATTGCAAGACTTGTCATGGCAGTGGCGCAGAGCCTGGGAGTAAACCAGAAAAATGCCCTACTTGTGATGGGCATGGTCAAGTCCGGATTCAGCAGGGCTTTTTCTCGATGCAACAGACTTGTCCTAAGTGTCGCGGTACTGGTGAATACATTCCTAAGCCCTGTAAGAGTTGCCACGGCAGCGGCAAGTTAAAAGAACAAAAGACTCTAGAAATCAAAATTCCTGCAGGAATTGATGATGGTATGCGCGTGCGTTCAGTTGGTAATGGCGAGCCCGGCATTAATGGTGGTCCAGCGGGTGATCTGTATGTAGAAGTGCGCGTCAGACCTCATCAGGTCTTTGAACGAGATGGTAGCGATCTCCATGTACAAATGCCAATCTCTTTTGCGACTGCGACGATGGGCGGAGAAATTGAAGTACCTACTCTGTCTGGCCGGGTGGAGTTTCCGATTCCAGAGGGAACTCAGACTGGTAAAACTTTCCGACTACGTCACAAAGGTATGAAGGGTCTGCGTTCTTCATTGATTGGCGATCTTTTTGTTCACGTGGTCGTAGAAACTCCCGTGAAGCTCTCTGAGGAGCAAAAGAAGTTACTCCAGAAATTTGATGATAGTCTCAAGTCGGGTGGTGATAAACATAACCCAAACCAAAAGGGTTGGTTCGAGAGTGTGAAAAGCTTTTTTAATTAATCAGGCTTTAGCCTGAGTAGCCGTGCTCAGGCCCAGGAAACTTACCTGATTTCACTTCTTTGACGTAGGCTTTGATCGCAGCCTCGATTGAAGGATGTCCTTCAATAAAGTTTTTCACAAACTTCGGTTGGTGTCCTGCATTAATACCGAGCATATCTTGTAGCACCAGTACTTGACCAGAGCAGTCTGGACCTGCCCCAATACCGATCGTGGGAATCGACACTGATTCAGTGATTTGTTTGCCAAGAGAAGAGGGAATCGCTTCAAGTACAACCATCTGCGCCCCAACTTGTTCACAAGCTACAGCTTGCTCATGCATCACTTGTGCTGCTGTTTTGGTTTTACCTTGGACTTTAAAAGAGCCAAGCAGATGAATCGATTGTGGCAACAGCCCAAGATGCGCGCAAACAGGTACGCTGCGCTCAACTAAGTATTGAATGATTTCAAGTTGCCAATCGCCGCCGCCCTCGAGTTTGACCATATCGGCACCAGCACGCATCAATTGCGCAGCAGAATCTAGGGCCTGAATAGGGTCCCCATAGCTTGCAAAGGGAAGGTCCGCAATCAGAAAAGCGTGCGTGTTAGCGCGAACGACGCACTGTGTGTGATACACCATCTGTTCCACGGTCACTGGTGTAGTCGAGCTTTGACCTTGAATCACATTACCTAAAGAGTCTCCAATCAAAATACTTTCGACACCGCAGCGATTGAGAAGTGCTGACATGGTGGAGTCGTATGCCGTCAGCATAGCGATTTTCTCTCGCTCAGCATGCATCGAGAGAAGTGTGGAGATATTGATTGGCTTATCGCCTTGTAAGTAACCCATGGCGTGAGTTTAATGAATTACTACGCTGATTGGCTATAAACCGTATTTTCGCCACAATTACAGTTGCGGCAGGAGAGTTTTTCGATCCGTTGGTGAGCAACTTTGGGTAAATAGCTCTTGAGTTCCCCAAACTGGGGGTCAAAGAAATCTGGGGCTATTTCTAGGAGGGGTAGCAAAACAAAGGAGCGTTCAATGATGCGTGGATGCGGCAAAGTCAGATCAGTCGCATTTTGAGAAACACCCTCAAAAAAGAGAATGTCCAAATCTAGTGTCCGCGGAGCATTGGCATAGGGGCGCTCACGACCAAACTGTTGCTCTATCGATTGGCAGACATGCAGCAATCCATAGGGACTGAGTTCAGTATCAATTTCTACAACGGCATTAATGTAGTCGCTACCCAGGGCATCTACTGGCGCGCTTTGGTAAAGACAGCTTTTGGCGGTGATCGTAAGTTCACAGCGTAAGGCTAGGCAAACGATGGCATCGGTGATGATCTGACGTGTGTCACCGACATTCCCACCAAATCCGATAAAAGCCTGAGCCATGTTTATTCCCAAATTGCAATGAAACTACTTTACTGAAGTTTTTATATTTCTGCTGAGCCTGTCTCATTATCAGTGGGTAGGGTGCTTTTGGGTTTTCTGCGACGGCGTCTTTTGGCTCCGGAAGGGGAGCCAGCCGAGTTACCAAGCTCGTTTTTTGCGGAGGCCATTAATGCGTCTTGTCCGGCGGGGTCGGCACTGATAAAGCTCGTCCACCACTCTCCTAAAGAGGCTTTTTGCTCACCTGTAGCACAACGGAGCAACATAAAGTCATATCCTGCTCTAAAGCGGGGAGATTCGATTAAGCGATAGGGATAACGACCGACGCGCTTTTCAAAGCGGGGTTGCATGGACCAAATCTCACGCATATCACTCTCAAAGCGACGCTGAATCGTCATGCCGCTACTCTGTGTGGCAATCGTGTCATCCATCGCAGCATGCAGTGCAGGAATATTCGACATCCCACTGGCGATATTGTTTTGCCAATTCTTTAAAAGCTCGGGCCATAGCAATGTGGCAAAGAGAAATCCTGCCGAAACACTTTTGCCAGACTGAATGCGTTGATCGGTATTAGCTAAAGCCAGCCTGACAAAATTATTAGCAGTCTTAGAGCTCTCTTTGCTATCAAGAATGTGATCAAGTAGCGGCAGTAAACCATGATGCAGTCCCGCTTCCCGCAGACCTTGAATCGCAGCCCAGGAATAGCCTGACATTAAGAGTTTGAGAATTTCATCAAACAGGCGCGCTGCTGGAACATCATGAATTAATGCGCTCAATTCAGTAATGGGCGCTGCGGTTGCGGAATCTAAAGTAAATCCGGTTTTAGCGGCGAACCGAATCGCACGCAGCATCCGAATCGGATCTTCACGATAGCGTTTAGCGGGATCTCCGATCATACGCAAAGTTTTCTTCTGCATATCGGACATGCCGCCGTGATAGTCCAGGACAGTTTCGGTGGAAGGGTCGTAATACATGGCATTGATTGTGAAATCGCGGCGGGCCGCATCTTCACCTTGTGAACCCCAAACGTTATCTCGCAAAATGCGACCGCTCTCAGCTACGTGATCGCCAGCGTTATCAAGGAGCGCACGGAATGTCGAGACCTCAATGATTTCAGGATGGGCTTTACCAAAGAAGGTGACATGAACAATCTGAAAGCGCCTACCAATTAAACGTGCCTTGCGAAATAGTCGCTGTACCTGATCTGGGGTGGCATTGGTTGCTACATCAAAATCTTTAGGGCCAATACCCAGCACTAAATCGCGGACTGCCCCTCCAACGATAAATGCTTCATAGCCTGCTTGTTGCAAAGTATGGGTAACTTTGACAGCATTCTTTGAGAGTAAATGGGGATCGATGCGATGGGTCTTTTTCGGAATCCTTTTTGGTGCATAAGCAGGGCCTATGTGCACACCACGCTCCATAGGGTCGCGACGCATGATCCGTTTAATAAATTTAGTGATCATGAATTCACTGTTCAGAAAATAAATCGATAATAGGCCAATTCCGTTTACTCGCTTCTTGACGCAAACGTTCATCGGGATTGGTTGCTACTGGGTGTGTTACTTTTTCCAAGAGTGGCAAATCATTAATTGAGTCTGAATAAAAATAACTTTTCTTGATCTGATCTAAAGAAAGTCGCTGACCCGCGAGCCACTCATTGACCTTCAGTATTTTGCCCTCCCGAAAGCTGGGAATGCCAAAGACCTCGCCTGTAAATACCGCATCGGCTTGATTACCAGCGGTTGCTGGCTCGGTAGCCACGAGATGTTTGATACCAAAACGTTCGACGATTGGTCGTGTTACAAAGCTATTGGTAGCCGTCACAACACAACAGATATCGCCAGCATCTTGATGGCGTTTTACGAGATCTACTGCTGCCTTATGTAACTTACCAGTAATGACTTCATCCATGAAGGCATCGTGCCACTCTTTGAGTTGCGCCCTAGAATGTTCTGCTAAGGGTTTGAGGGCAAAGCGTAAGAAGCGATCGATATCTAACTTACCCTCTTTATAGTCCTGATAAAACCGTTCATTTTGTTCGGCATAGTGTTGACCATCTACCACTCCAATGCGAGCTAAAAATTGTCCCCACTCATAATCACTATCGCAGGGTAATAGTGTGTGATCAAGATCAAAAAGTGCTAATTGGGTCATGCAGTACTTTGTCCTGACTGTAAAAGCTCTCGCACTAGCGGCAGTGTTACAGCCCGTTTTGTTTCAAGAGAATAGGCATCTAAAGCATCTAAGAGGGCCATTAAGTTTGGCATATCTCGATAAAACCGATTTAATAACCAAGGCAAGACTTCAGCGGATAGAACTAAGCCTCGATCACGCGCTGCAGTCTCAAGTGCTCGTATTTTCTCATCATCATTGAGTAATTGGGTCTGAAAGATCAAACCCCAGCCAAGCCGGGTTCGCAGGTCTTCACGTATATGTAAGTGATTTGGGGCAGCGCTACCAGCCATAAATATATATATCCTTTGACTTGCTTGGACCTGATTCAGAATTCTGAACAGGGCAGCTACTTGTCGATCATCGAGTTGATCCACATCGTCTATGGTGATGACGGAGGGCTGAGTACTTTGGCTCAGACTCGATATTTTTTCTTCCAGATTGACCCATGAGATCGGCTCATTAGCCGTGAGTGAAAAATGCTCAAGATCTAAATCTGCTGCGGCATTACCCATCGCTTTTAATAGATGCGTGCGTCCTGAGCCTTGCGGTCCCCACCAGTAAATCCATCGTTGATCAAGCGCATTGGTTTCTACGCTGTGCTCGCGCTCTTGCCAGCGACGTATCGACAGGCGTAGAGCATCCACTAAGGCCAAGTCTTTGCCGGGCAAGAAATTATCAAGGCTTGCAGGAGGGGTGTGACTGAGATCGAGAGCAAATTGTCTCGGCAGAGAAGTATTAATCATTACTGCAATCTATTTTTGATACCAGGCACTCTGTTGATAGCGTTGCCAAGCAAACTTAACGAGGACCAAAGTAACGGCACTAATCGGTAGTGCAAGCAATACACCAAAGAAGCCAAATAATTGGCCGAAAAATAGCAAGGCAAACAATACTGCTACTGGATGAAGTCCAATCCGCTCCCCGACCAAGCGGGGCGTGAGAAAAAATCCCTCGATCATTTGACCGCCACCATAAACGGCCAGGACGCCCACCATATGGATATCTATCCCGAATTGCAACAAGGTCGTGAGTACTGCCAAGCTAAAACCTAAGGCAATACCAATATATGGAATCACAATCATTAGCGCCGTAAATACGCCTAGAGGAATTGCGCCTTTCAGGCCCACAAGAGAGAGGCCGCAGCCATAGTAGGTGGCCATGATTGCAATGACAATAAACATACCTCTTAGGTACTGCGACAAGAGGGCATCCGCTTGTATTGCTAATTGCTGAACGGTTGCTTGAGCTCGAACCGGAATAATCTTTTTGAGTAACTGAAAGAAATGATGCCAGTCAAGTAGTAGGTAAAACATCACAAATAGGATGAGCACTGAATTCACAAAAGCAGTCAGGACAGAACTACCAGACATCAAAACCGTATCAAAGGTTGAACTCACTAAGGCATCAGCGTTGTCGTTGAGGTGCTGCGCTACTTTTTCAGTGGCTGTCGTTTTCAAGCCAACCCAATCGAGTTGAATATGAAGTTGGACGAGCTTAGGCTCAAGCCAAGCTTGGATATCCTGGATCCAATGCGGTGCTTGGGCACGGATCATGGGAATTTCTTGTTTTAAGAGGGTGCCAAAGAGGACCAAAATCAAAAACAAAATTGTTAAGCCCGTAACCATAGAGATTAAGGCAGCAATCGGATGGGGTACGCGGTGACGCCCAAGCCATGTGCAAACTGGTCTTAGAATGTAAGCCAGAATAAATGCTGCTAAAAAAGGGGTAAAAATTTCAGCCATTACGCGCGATCCTCTAGAATGCAATGATTCTACCGACCAAGTGCTGCTTTTTACTAATCTTCCAGATCCAACATGACTTCATCTAGTTCCCAGTCCTCTAAAGGCCTTTCTTATCGTGATGCAGGCGTCGATATTGACGCTGGGGATGATTTAGTCGATCGGATTAAGCCTCTAGCCAAGAAAACCATGCGTGAGGGTGTTTTGGCCGGAATTGGGGGTTTTGGGGCCTTATTTGAGGTGCCAAAGCGCTATAAAGAGCCAGTACTGGTCTCTGGTACGGATGGGGTGGGGACTAAGTTGCGTTTGGCTTTTGAATGGAATCGTCACGACACCATCGGACAAGATTTAGTAGCTATGAGTGTTAATGACATTTTGGTGCAGGGGGCAGAACCCCTCTTTTTCTTGGATTACTTCGCCTGCGGCAAATTGACAGTGGACACTGCTGCAACAGTAGTGGGCGGCATTGCTAAGGGTTGTGAATTAGCAGGCTGCGCCTTAATTGGCGGTGAAACTGCTGAAATGCCAGGCATGTATCCTCCTGGTGAATATGACCTCGCAGGATTTGCGGTGGGCGCAGTTGAAAAATCCAAAATTATTAATGGCTCAACGATTGTCCCTGGCGATGTCGTTCTCGCGATCGCCTCCAGTGGTGCGCACTCTAATGGTTACTCATTGGTGCGCAAAATTATTGAGCGTGCTGGCGCTAAGCCGAGTGATGATCTCGAGGGCTTACCGCTGGGTGATGTGGTGATGGCCCCCACAGAAATTTACGTTAAACCTTTGCTCAAATTAATTGATGAGTTGAATGTCAAAGGTATGGCTCATATCACTGGCGGTGGTTTAGTGGATAACGTGCCCCGCGTACTTCCAGAAAATACCCAAGCCGTTTTACATCGCGACAGCTGGCAAATGCCTGCGCTCTTTCGTTGGTTGCAAATGAAGGGTGGTGTAGCCGATGCCGAAATGGTCCGTGTCTTTAACTGCGGTATTGGTATGGTGGTGATCGTCTCACCCGAGCAAGCAGACGCTGCAATTCAGTCATTAGCAAAGCAAAGCTTGAGAGCATGGGTCGTTGGTGAGGTACGCGAGCTTCCTAAAGGCGCTCCACAAACGATTGTGATCTAAATTTGAAGAGTTTCTTGGCAATATGCGAGAGCAGTCTCGAGCTCTTGAGGATTAAACGAATCAAATACTTTGCGTCCTGCAATGGCTCTGAGCCAAGTCAGCTGACGTTTACCGAGTTGTCTAGTAGCGGCTAAAGCTTTATAGCGCATCTCGTCCCACGTGATTTTCCCATCCAAGTGCTCCCATGCTTGTCGGTAGCCTACCGAGCGAATTGCTGGTAAGTCAGCATGTAACGCAGAATTCTTTCGCAAACCCTCAACCTCTTCCATAAATCCTTGCTCAAGCATTTGATCAAAACGCTTCTCAAGTAAGGCGTGAAGTTTTGCACGATCGCTTGGCTCTAGAGAAACTAATGTGATCCATGGAGGAATACTGGAGCCTTCACGACCATCTTCGCTTGGGGCATCAGCCAACCATGCTGACATGGTTTTGCCAGTCGCTTCATAAACTTCTAATGCGCGTTGCACCCGTTGTGAATCGTTTGGCTCAAGACGTTGCGCCGTGATCGGATCAATCAAAGCCAGTTTTTGATGCATCGCTGGCCAACCTAATTGTTTTCCTGCTTCATCCAGTCGTGCTCGAATTTCTGGATTAGCAGGGGGAAGACTTGAAAGACCAAAGGCCCATGCTCGCCAATAAAGCATGGTGCCACCGACAATAATCGGAATATTTCCTCGCTCTTGAATAGCAAAACAGAGTTTTTTTGCATCTTGTGCAAAGCGTGCAGCTGAATACGATTCAGTGGGATCCAAAATATCAATCAGATGATGAGTTACTGCAGCGCGTTCAGCAACTGTAGGCTTAGCGCTGCCGATATCAAGACCGCGATAGACCAAGGCAGAATCCATGCTGATGATTTCAATATTCTGTCCTTGGGATTTGGCTTGCTCAGCCAGTCTCATCGCTAGATGGGTTTTGCCGGAGCCAGTCGGGCCAACAATACATAGGACCGGTGAATGCTCAGGCTGAATGTGTAGTTCAGTTTGCATGCCAAATTATAGGGTCAATAAGACTATGACAGAGCCTGTTAATATCACTTGCAAGCAAATAAGTGGAGTGGGCATTGATTGATACCCTAATGCAATTGGGCGATCTGTTTTTACATATTGATCGCCATCTAGATGTAGTCATTGCGCAATATGGTTATTGGGCGTATGGACTTTTGTTTGCAATTGTCTTTGCTGAGACAGGCTTAGTAATTGCCCCCTTTCTACCGGGTGACTCTTTGCTCTTCATTGCAGGGGCCTATTGTGCGACTGGTCATTTCAATATCTTTACGCTTTCAGTTGGATTGGTACTTGCTGCAGTATTGGGTAATACCGTGAACTATCTGATAGGTCGCTGGATAGGTCATCGGGTCTTTAGTAGTCAATCCCGTTGGATCGATCAAAAGGCTTTGCGTAAGACGCATGGCTTTTATGAAAAGCATGGTGGCAAGACAATTGTCCTCGCTCGATTCTTGCCGATTATTCGAACCTTTGCACCTTTTGTTGCTGGTGTTTCACAGATGAACTTCGCACGCTTTCAATTATTTAATATAACGGGCGCGCTACTGTGGGTAATCATCTTGGTTGTAGCAGGGTATTTTTTTGGAAATATCCCCGTGATTCGTCAGAACCTCAACATCATTGTTTTGATTGGGGTTGGTGCTGCTGCGCTGCCAATTGTTCTGGCGGGCCTCTATAAAATATTCAAGCCCAAATCCTAAGTTACTTTAATGCAGCTTAGTTTGGCCCTCGAGGGTGGCAATGTGATCCCGGATTTCAGTTGCATCCTCTGCCTCAGGCGACTCCCGTAAATAACGCTGCATATCCGCTAGGGCTGGACGCAAGTACTCTAGCTGGGCAAAGATTAGACCGCGATCCCGAATTTCTTCAAGAGAATCAGGTAGCAAAATCACAAGACGTTCTTGAACACCTAGTAGTCGCTCCCAGCGCTCATGCTCAGAGTAAATCATTTTGAGATTTCTGAGAAAGCGCGACAGAATTTCTCTTGGGCTCGATGCGCGCAAGAAGATATTCAAGGGCAAGCTCAGTTCACCGCGGTAACCCTTGGCATCTAAATAAGGATCCAGCATCTCTTGTAATTCATTTTTCGAGAGGGATGCACCCGTAAGTGGATCCATGATGATCTCGCCTTGCTGTAAGGAGATGCGCATCATGAAGTGATTAGGAAATGAGACCCCCCGGATCTTCAAGCCAATTTGATTGCCTAACTCCATCATCAGAATGGCAAGCGAAATAGGAATGCCACGACGGTTATCGATGATCTGATGGAGATATGAATTTTCAGGCGCGTAGAAATCGTTTGGGTTTGGGCCAAAGCCGAGTTCAGTATAAAAATAATGTTTCAGAATCTGTAGTCGTTGAATCGCAGAGGTCTCAGGCGTAATTCGAGTTTTGAGTTTCTCGGCCATTTGATCAATGTGATCTAGAACGCCTTGCACATCAAGATCAGGGTAAGCGTGCTGCGCAACTGCGATTGCCGCTTCAGTCAAGGGCAGGTGTTCATCCTCAGCAACTAAGGAGGCAAAGTAGTCGAGTTGTTGAGTTGGCATAACTCCTATTTTGCATGACGCAGAAATTTTTGCCAGCGAATTCCAACTAAAGCTAGAGCCGCAAAATAAACTACGCTGGCAGCCATTAACCAGGCGGCCAATAAGCCAATCCGAGTCCAGGGTGCCGAGCGTAGCTCAATCCAGTCATGGGCTCCAGCCGCGTAGTACAGCAGCAAAGCAAAGGGAATGAGTGCAAAAAACAACTGACTTAAGTATTTTCCCCAAGGATGCGATGGCAAGGCGCCGCGCTTACTGAGCCCTATCCACAGGAGGGCTGCATTGAGGCAAGCGCCCACTCCCACGGAAAGTGCCAAGCCAGCATGGCCGAGCCAAGGCACAAAGATTAAATTAGCCAGCTGAGTGCAGACTAAGACGATGAGTCCAATTTTGACGGGGGTGCGGATGTCTTGGCGAGAATAAAAACCGGGCGCCAAAATTTTCACCAAGATGAGGCCTATGAGGCCAACACCATATGCTGACAGCGCATGCTGGGTCATGACCACATCTACTGCATTAAATTTGCCGTAGTTATAAAGTGCTGCTGCAATTGGTTGCCCAAACAAAAAGAGGGCGATGGCGCACGGCGCTGCTAGCAGGAAAGTTAACTGCAACCCCCAGATCAGCAGTTCTCCGGCGTGCTCTACATCTTTTTGGGCATTTGCTTTACTCAAACTGGGAAGTAAAACTGTGCCGAGGGCAACCCCTAGTAATGCAGTTGGAAACTCCATTAGGCGATCGGCATACGAGAGCCATGACACGCTGCCCGTTTGAAGTCGTGAAGCAATATTAGTGTTGATGATGAGCGAAATTTGCGCCACCGATACTGCAAAAACAGCAGGACCCATTAGGCGCAGGACTCTTCTGGCTTCAGGATTGCGAACCGCATTCAAAATGGCGCCAGGCAATAGCGCAATGCGAGGCAAGAGCCCTAAACGCGAGAGTGCGGGAATCTGAATCGCTAATTGCAGAACACCGCCCAACAGAACGCCAAAAGCAAGACCGTAAATGGGTTGCGCCAAGTGAGGGGATAGAAAAATGGCTCCCGTAATCAGGGATAGATTGAGTAGCACAGGGGTAAAGGCGGGTATGGCGAAACGCTGGAAGGTGTTGAGGATGCCCGCTGAGAGCGATACCATCGAGATCAGGCCGATATAGGGAAACATGATGCGGGTCATGACTACGCTAGCCTCGTAGGCTGGACCGCCATCAAAGCCAGTGGCAATCACCATAATCAAAATAGGGGCGCCTAGAACACCCAAGATGACTGTCAGCAGTAAAGCCCAAAATAAGAGGGTCGCCACCGCATTAATGAGTATTTGGGACTGTTTGACATCCCCCTGACTCGAGACCTCTCCCAAAATCGGCACAAATGCCTGGGAAAAAGCCCCTTCTGCAAATAGGCGCCGCAGAAGATTGGGGAGGCGAAAAGCCACATTAAAGGCGTCAGTCCACTCCGAGGCCCCAAAGCTACGGGCAATCAGGGTCTCCCTGAGGAGCCCCGTAATACGGGAAATCATGGTCAGAGAACTGACTTTGGCAGCAGCAGAAAGCAGGTTCATGGGGGGATTTTCCCCTATTTATCAAGCAACTGGGCTTTTTTGAGCCTTTCGGGTAAAATCTTGGGTTTCGGTGGGCTCCTTCCCTCAAGGAAGTCAGACGGTAGCAGCCCAAAAGAATTTTTTAACAAATCGTAGTTTGTATTTTTTTAGGCAAGGTTTAAAGAGATGGCCAATACCGCACAAGCGCGTAAACGCGCACGGCAGGCAGTAAAACAGAATGAGCACAATTCCAGCTTGCGTTCTAAGCTGCGTACTTCTATCAAGACAGTACGTAAAGCAATTGAAGCTGGTGATAAAGCAACTGCTGCAAAAGTTTTTGCTGCAACTCAAGCTACTATCGATAAGATTGCTGACAAGAAGATTGCTCATAAAAATACTGCAGCACGTCAGAAATCCCGCTTGTCTGCAGCTATCAAGGCAATGGCAGCGTAAGTTTTTTAGATTTACTGGCTGGCAAGGGAGTGTTCTTGCCCGAGCCCGCTCCTGATCCGAGCGGGTTTTTGTTTTTAAGACTAGGTGCGTGTTTGAGGTTCGAACTCACAAGCCTCTTCAATCGGCAGTCCATTGTCTTTGGCAAAGTTCATGACAAAGTCGAGTGCACGAGGATCGAGGTCTCCTAGTCGGGTATCGATCACAACGCATTTGACTTGCGCGATGAGAACAGGTGTTACATAGGGTGAGTAGGTAAAGCGAGGGTCTCCGGAATTACCGGGGGGTCTAAAAGATGCCATCACACCGCAAAGGCGTTCAGCCCAATCGCTGGGTCTAAACGGCTTGCCAGAGCTTGTAATGCCTTGAATAAAAAGCTTTTTGTGGTTCAAGTTTGCGTCAGCGTTAGAGTAAAGAATCAAAGTAGTTAAGACTGCAAGCTTAACAGTGCTGTGTGGTCTTAAGATGACTTTAGTAATTATTTTTATGTAGATGAATGTTGGTATAAAAAATGCAAGCTAAAAATGAAGTAGCTAGCTCCACCAAAACTTCTCTGGCAAAACCCCAAGTCCCAGGGCAGGTCAAACACTACTTACAGTTTGCTGATTTAACTCGCGAAGAGTACGACTATCTATTGTCGAGAGCTGCTTACCTTAAGGCCAAATTCAAAAGCTATGAGACTTGGCATCCATTGCACGATCGCACACTTGCCATGATCTTCGAGAAGCACTCTACTCGTACCCGTCTCTCTTTTGAGGCAGGCATCCATCAATTGGGTGGACATGCGGTTTACCTGAACACCCGCGATACTCAGCTAGGTCGTGGCGAGCCGGTAGAAGATGCGGCTCAAGTGATTTCTCGGATGACTGACATCATCATGATTCGGACTTTCGGCCAGGACATCATTGAGCGTTTTGCTGCGAACTCGCGCGTACCCGTAATCAATGGCTTAACTAATGAGTACCACCCCTGCCAAGTCTTGGCAGATATTTTTACTTTTGTAGAGACGCGTGGATCGATTCAGGGCAAGACAGTTGCATGGGTGGGTGATGCCAACAATATGGCTTATACCTGGTTGCAAGCGGCTGAGAAACTCGATTTTCAATTACGCTTCTCTGCTCCAGCTGGCTATCAGCTTGATATGTCTCGTATCAGTAGTAATGCCCTTAAACACCTCACGGTTTGTGCTGATCCTAAAGAAGCATGTAAGGGAGCTGATCTAGTAACTACAGATGTTTGGACCAGTATGGGCTATGAAGAGGAAAATACCTCTCGTATGACTGCATTCAAAGATTGGATCGTTTCTCAAGAGTTGATGTCTTTAGCAAAACCCAATGCAGTGTTTATGCACTGCTTACCTGCTCATCGCGGTGAGGAAGTAACGGCAGAGGTCATTGATGGTCCCCAGAGCGTTGTTTGGGAAGAAGCAGAAAATCGTTTGCACGTTCAAAAAGCCTTGATGGAGTATTTGCTCTGCGGTCGTTTGGATTAAATATTTTTTTAGATTGAATAGAACTATGTCTGATATTAAAAAAGCCGTATTAGCCTACTCGGGTGGTCTAGATACCAGTGTGATTCTGAAGTGGCTACAAGATACCTATCAATGTGAAATCGTTACCTTTACAGCCGACTTGGGTCAGGGTGAAGAGCTTGAGCCAGCGCGTACCAAAGCCTTGCAGTTTGGCATCAAGCCTGAGAATATTTTTATCGATGATCTACGCGAAGAGTTTGTACGTGATTTCGTATTTCCCATGTTCCGCGCCAATACCATTTACGAAGGCGAATATTTGCTCGGTACTTCAATTGCAAGACCGCTCATTGCAAAGCGTCAAATTGAGATCGCGCGCAAGAC
>DAISKI010000015.1:0-23468 GCA_036821065.1 Polynucleobacter sp.
AGTCAAGCATTTGCTCAAAATGGATATCTAAACCGTTATGGGCATCCACACCCAACCGTAATCAGACGTTATCAAGATATGGGTATTCCGTTTTATCAAACTCCAGAATCGGGAGCTCAGATTTGGGATTTCAAATCTAATAGATTCTCAAAGATTGATTGGCGCCACAGAGAGAAAAGAATTTGGCACCGAAAATAACTGACAGCTTAAAAATTAAGATTCTTTCTTAGATCTTCTTACTGTCATTGGGCAAACAGCTCTGAATATGGATGAATTGAGGAAAACAGGCTTTCCTGTAGCTTTATCAATTCCAATTTTTACTGATACATCGCTGAGGCTGTAATCACCTGTGTTGTAGATAAATTGCTCTTTAGACCTCTCGAAGTTTGGTAACTCAATCTCTTTATAGCAATTCAGGACCAAACCTTCTTTAGAGCAAGTTCTCTGAGACATTTGATTTTGATCAATCTCGTAGTAACGTTTTTGTTTGACTATGTCCACGGACGCACCTGCGGCAGTTATCACCGTATAGCTTCCATCGCAATCTAGTGTGTAGGTGGTTTGCGAGCCCTTTGAGCATGCAAGCAGGAGAAAGAGGGATAACAGTAGAATTTTTTTCATCGCAGCCCCAATCTTGTTGAGTCGAATAGCAATTGATCCTCTTTTATTTGAGGATATCTTAGACGAAACTAAGATAAATATCGATGTTAGGGAGCTCTTGGGGCGCCAATAGAAAAGGGATACTTCCGTATCCCTCTGTTCTATATGACTAATTTGGTTGCGGGGGCAGGATTTGAACCTACGACCTTCGGGTTATGAGCCCGACGAGCTGCCAGACTGCTCCACCCCGCGTCTGAGCCTTAGATTCTACCATTTTTCCCTGTCACTTGTCCATCTTCTCGGCTTCCATGAGGCTTATCGTAGTCATATTGAAGGCTATTAAGGGTGTTTTGGGCGCCACATTTCAGGAGTAATATATCGCCACGCAGCATGATGAACATCAACCCATCAAGGAAGCTTTATGTCAGTCAGTAATCCTGAATTCTCTCAATCAGAGATATTGCGCCCAGTTGAGATTGAGGGGGCAAGCCACCAACAAAAGGGCGGCTTGGCTGCTTTAGCTTTAGGTGCTGTTGGCATTGTGTTTGGTGATATCGGTACTAGCCCACTCTACGCATTAAAAGTTTGCTTCGACCCAGTTAATGGAATTCCGATGACGCCAGATTCGATCTTTGGGGTCATATCGATGATTTTTTGGTCTTTTGTCATGGTGGTTTCGCTGAAGTACTTGTTATTTGTCATGCGGGCCAATAATCATGGCGAGGGCGGCATCCTGTCTTTGATGGCGTTAGCTCTCAGAACTGCAGACACTAAATCAAAACGATATGTAGTCATTATGATTACCGGTGTTTTGGGGGCCTGCCTTTTCTATGGCGATGCTGTGATTACCCCAGCAATCTCTGTCTTGTCCGCTATTGAAGGTACGGTAGTTGTGTCGAATGACTTCATACCCTATGTGCTGCCTATTACCATTGCAATTTTGTTATGCCTCTTTTTGATTGAGAAAAAGGGGACCTCAGTGGTGGGCATTCTCTTTGGGCCTGTGATGTTGGTTTGGTTTGCCTCTCTAGCAGTAATGGGGATATATCAAATTCAGGATGCACCACAAATTATTGCTGCCTTGAATCCCATTTATGCCTTTAGATTTATGACTCAAGATGCAGGTATCGCTTTTGCAGTTACTGGATCAATCTTTTTGGTGTTGACTGGTGCTGAAGCGCTTTACGCAGATATGGGACATTTTGGTATTCGTCCCATTAAGTTCGCTTGGTTTGGATTGGTTATGCCGTGCTTGCTCATTAATTACTTTGGGCAAGGGGCGATGCTCTTGGTGCACCCAGAGACTATTACAAATCCCTTCTTTTTAATGGTCCCTGATGCATATACCTTTGCTTTAGTGATACTAGCAACGATTGCAACAGTTATTGCTTCACAAGCTTGTATCTCAGGCGCTTACTCCATGACTAGTGAAGCCATTTTGTTGGGCTTCTTGCCTAGAATGAAAATCCTTTTTACTTCTGCCAAAGAAAAAGGGCAGATTTATGTTCCCTTCATTAATTGGATGCTGTGTTTCATCGTGGTTGGAATCGTCTTGGCTTTCAAGAAGTCGGATAACTTGGCTTCGGCATACGGTGTTGCAGTCTCAACGACCATGTTGCTGACTACTTTGCTTGCTGCAGTGGTGATGAAAGCCCTTTGGAAGTGGAATGCAATTTGGGTGACATTAATCATTGGCTCCTTCCTGATTGTGGACCTTGGATTCTTTACAGCAAACCTAACCAAGCTCTTAGACGGCGGCTGGTTCCCAGTAGTTATTGCATCAATCTGCTTCTTGCTCATGATGACCTGGTATCAAGGACGTCAAATTGTTCGTAAGCGTGTATTGGATGATGGTATTCGCCTCGATTCTTTTATGACCAGCCTTCTACAAAACCCGCCTCATCGAGTTGAGGGAACCGCTGTTTTCTTGACCGCCCATGTCGACTACTTACCAGTCTCGTTTTTGCACAACCTAAAACATAACCATGTCTTGCATGAACGGGTATTTTTCTTGAAGGTCAGTATTTGGGATGTGCCTTATGTTGATGATGCTCAAAGATTGACGCTTAAAGAGCTTGGACCCAATATTTATGTTGTACGTGCAGTCTATGGTTTCAAAGAGACACCAGACTCGAATCAAATTCTTGATTTGCTCGAAAGCCAATTCGACTTGAAGATCGATAAGATGAATACCTCATTCTTTTTATCAAGAGATACGATTATTCCAACGTCTTTACCAGGTATGGCTATCTGGCGCGAAGTCATTTTTGCCTGGATGTATCAGAATGCTGGAAGACAGTCTGACTTCTTCAAGATTCCAGCTAATCGCGTAGTTGAGTTGGGTGCAAAGGTTGAGATTTGACACTACTAATTAGTCTGCGCTTAAGGATATTTGCGTTTTTATTCTTTGCTTCATGTTGCCTTACTCCTTTGGCATTTGCAACACCAGAGGAAGAGTCTGAGCTTGAGTCGCTAAACAAAATCGATCAACAACTTGAGCTTCAACGTGACTGGGCTAAATATCGCTGGGAAAAAGCACAAAACGAATGCTATACCCATTATTGGGTGAGCTACTGTTTAAGCGGGGCTCGCTCTGATTACCGTAAGGCAATCGATCCCATTAGCGCGCAACAAATTGCCTTGCACACAGAGCAAAGAAAGATCCGAGAGAGTCTAAAGGATCAAAAAGATGCTGAAAAAATCGCTAATCGCGCCGCCCCTGAAAAAGCGGCTGAACGTGCTGAAAATAAGCAGAAATATGAGCAAAAGCAAAAAGATTCTGCGCAAAGAGCTGCTGATTTAGAGCAGCGTCGTAAAGATGCACCTAAACGCTCTCAAGAAAACAGGTCAGGCACTCAGCTCGATTAAGCTGTAACTCTTTTTACCCCTTTTAATTAGGTTATTCATTGGCTAAAGCTAAAACGATTTATATCTGTCAATCTTGTGGCGGAACTTCAGCCAAGTGGCAGGGTCAGTGCCCTGCCTGCCAGGCGTGGAACACGATGGAGGAGGGTCTTCCTGAGTCGAGCACGCCCTCGCGTTTTCAGGGCTTGGCTCAATCTTTGCCCAGACAAAAGCTCGCCGCAATTACTGCAGAAGATTTACCTCGTTTCACCACTGGCGTTGAAGAATTCGATCGTGTTTTGGGCGGTGGCTTAGTTCCTGGTGGAGTCGTGTTACTGGGCGGCGACCCCGGCATTGGTAAATCCACCTTATTACTCCAAGCTTTGGCTGAGATGAGTTCGGCTGGTATGCATGTTCTATATAGCAGTGGCGAAGAGTCAGCCGCACAAATTGCATTGCGGGCTAAGCGGATTGCCTTGGATGCCCCTGCACTTGAAGTGTTGGCAGAGATTCAGCTGGAGAAGCTACTCTCCATTATGGAAACTGTGAAGCCTCAAGTGCTTGTGGTGGACTCAATTCAAACTTTGTATTCAGAAGCGTTTAGTTCTGCGCCAGGATCAGTAGCTCAGGTGCGTGAGTGTGCTGCACAACTCACGAGAGCTGCTAAGTCAAGTGGAATCTGTGTATTGATGGTTGGGCATGTCACTAAAGACGGCCACCTTGCTGGCCCTCGAGTCTTAGAGCATATTGTGGATACGGTTTTATATTTTGAAGGTGACACACACTCTTCATTTAGATTGGTACGCTCGATTAAGAATCGCTTTGGCGCTGTCAATGAACTAGGTGTCTTTGCAATGACCGAAAAAGGTCTACGTGGTGTATCGAATCCATCGGCGATTTTCTTGTCGCAACACGAACAGATGGTACCCGGAGCTTGTGTTCTGGTAACGCAAGAAGGTACTAGACCACTTTTAGTTGAGATTCAGGCTTTAGTTGATACCGCTCATATTCCTAATCCAAGAAGATTGGCTGTAGGTCTGGAGCAGCATCGCTTGGCAATGCTATTAGCTGTCTTACATCGTCATGCTGGAGTTGCTTGCTTTGATCAGGACGTATTCTTAAATGCAGTAGGCGGCGTCAAAATCACTGAGCCTGCTGCTGACTTAGCTGTCTTATTAGCTATTCAATCATCGATTCGTAATCGGGCTTTACCAAAAGAGTTGATCGTCTTTGGCGAAGTGGGGCTAGCCGGGGAGATACGCCCTTGTCCGAGAGGTCAGGAACGACTTAAGGAGGCTGCTAAATTAGGTTTTAAGCTTGCCATCATTCCAAAGGCCAATATGCCTAAAAATAAAATTCCGGGACTCAAAGTAATCCCTGTTGAGAGAATTGATCAGGCAATTGCTGCAGCGAATGAGCTGAGCTAGTGCAGGTCTTCCGCTTGAATCAGTAGGACTTGTTGATCGCCTGCTGAGACTTCCATCCAAATCACTGGAATTTGCGGGAAAGCTTTCTTGAAGTTCTCATACTCATTGCCGATTTCAAGTAAGAGTGCGCCACGTTCGCTTAAATAATCTGGCGCACCCCTAATAATTTTTCTAATTAAATCCATACCGTCTTCACCACCCGCTAGCGCAAGCGAAGGTTCAGCTAAATATTCTGCGGGGAGCTTGCTCATTGACTCAGCGTTGACGTAGGGTGGATTACAAATGATCAGATCAAAGCGACTCTCTTCATTGGGCTCAGATAATGCTTCCCAAAGATCGCCATTAAGTAAATCAATCTGCTCGCTTAGACCATGACGATCTAGATTGCGTGAGGCCAAAGCTAATGCTGGAAGACTAATATCGCATGCGCTGACTTGAATATCGGGGCAAGCTAATGCCAACAAAATTGCAAGAGATCCATTACCGGTACAAAGATCGAGAGCTTTTCCATCGGCAGGTAGCCAAGGTTCTAGATCACCGTTCACAATCAATTCTGCGATCCAAGAGCGCGGCACAATGCTTTGCTCATTGCTATAGAAGGGGATGCCCATTAGCCAAGCTTCGCCTAAGAGATAGGCAAGCGGTTTTTGTGAATCTATTCGAAGTTGTGCAAGTTGAAGTGCTTTTGAATGTCTTTCTGGAGCGATGACTTGCTCTAGTTGATCTAGAGCATCGCTGGGACTGAGGTCCAGTTGCTTACTCACAATCCAAAGCGCTTCACTATGGGCATCACTTGCCCCATGTCCGAAATGGAGCTTAGCTTTTTCAAGTAACCGAGCAACTTGCTCAATACTTTGATCTACGGTCAGTTGGGGTTGAGGCTCAGGGTCCATGATGAAGAGTCTATTGAAGAGGGCAGCTTAGGCGACTAACTTTTCAAGCGTACTGCGGTAGATATTTTTCAGTGGTTCGATATCATCAATATTGACGCACTCATCAATCTTATGACTCGTCGCATTGATAGGGCCAAACTCAACCACTTCTTTGCAGATCTTGGAGATGAAGCGAGCATCACTAGTTCCACCAGTAGTCGATAGTTCTGTTTCTAAGTGAACTTCTTCCTCAATAGCAGTCCGCAAAGCCTTGGCTAGGGCGCCGTCGCTAGTCAGAAAGGGGCTCGCACCCACATGCCAATCAATCTCATAGTCCAGATTTTCGGATTGAAGAATTTTCTCTACCATTGCTTGCAGTTGCTCTGGAGTACTCTCAGTTGAGAAGCGGAAATTGAAATCAATTTTCAACTCGCCTGGAATCACATTGTTTGCTCCTGTGCCAGCATGGATATTAGAGATCTGAAAACTGGTTGGCTGAAAAAATCGATTACCTTTATCCCATTCCATATCACTTAACTTCTGGATTGCGCCTGCTGCTAAGTGAATTGGATTTTTACCTAGATGAGGATAAGCAATATGGGCTTGTACACCCTTAACAATGAGTTTCCCGGAGAGGGATCCGCGGCGACCATTTTTAATCATGTCACCGAGTTTATTTACTGAAGTAGGCTCACCAACGATGCAGTAGTCCAAATTTTGCTTATCTTGCTTAAGACGTTCACACAAAATCACTGTGCCATCGTGTCCAGGACCTTCTTCATCACTGGTAATTAAAAAAGCAATCGAACCAGAATGCTGTGGATGAGCGGTGACAAATTCTTCAGTAGCAACGACAAAGCTCGCAAGCGAGGTTTTCATATCAGCAGCACCGCGACCATATAGACGGCCTTCACGAATCGTCGGGGTGAAGGGATCGTTAGTCCATTTTTCGAGAGGGCCAGTTGGCACTACATCAGTATGGCCTGCAAACACAAATACCTTGCCTTGATCACCAAGCTGTCCTTTTTTAATAGCCCACAGATTGGTTACCCTGAAGTCGTCTGGGCCGCTCACAATACTTTCCGTATGAAAGCCTATTGCTTGAAGACGCTGTGCGATCAGCTCCTGACAACCACCGTCGGCAGGGGTCACTGATTTGCAAGCAATCAGCGCTTCAGTCAGATCAAGGGCTGCACTCATCGTGAGTTAGTCGCGGAGCAATTCATTGATTGCTGTTTTAGCACGGGTCTGTGCATCAACCTTTTTCACAATGATGGCAGCATAGAGGCTATATTTCCCATTACTGGCTGGGATGGAGCCGGGGACTACTACTGAACCAGCTGGCACACGACCGTAATGCACTTCACCGGTTTCGCGATCATAGATCTTGGTGCTTTGACCAATGTAGACACCCATTGAAAGCACGCTGTTCTCTTCAATGACAACACCCTCAACTACTTCAGAGCGTGCACCGATGAAGCAGTTATCTTCAATGATGACGGGACCAGCTTGAATAGGTTCTAAAACACCACCAATACCAACACCACCTGAGAGATGAACATTCTTACCGATTTGAGCGCATGAACCGACTGTTGCCCAGGTATCAACCATGGTGCCTTCGCCAACATAGGCGCCAATATTGACATAAGAAGGCATTAGAACGGCGTTCTTGCCAATAAAGGAACCACGGCGAGCAATCGCAGGGGGAACCACTCGGAAGCCGCCAGCGACAAAGTCAGCCTCTGTGTAAGTTTCAAACTTGCTAGGAACCTTGTCATAGAACTGGGTATAACCACCTGCAGCCATGGGTTTGTTGTCCTCGAGTCGGAATGACAGGAGCACCGCCTTCTTAACCCACTGATTGACCTCCCATTTGCCGACGCTTTGACGCTCAGCCACGCGAATGGTCCCTGAATTAAGGCCCTCTAGGACCGCGTTGACAGCTTGACGGATCTCCGCAGAAACCGCTTGGGGAGAGAGGTTAGCGCGGTTTTCCCAGGCTTGTTCGATGATGTTTTGAATGGATTGGCTCATGCTTTTTGGTTAACTATAAGATTGTTAAGGGATTTTGCCCTGAATGTCGATTTATCATTATATCGATGGGCCAAAAACGGGTGTAAACAGCCCCAAGCTTGCTATCATCAACCCACCTTAGTTGTAATTTTGACCCCTCATTTAAACCCCTTTTTATCCTACAAAGTCCGCCGTGCATCTGAAATCCATCAAACTTTCCGGCTTTAAGTCATTCGTTGATCCAACCCATTTTGAAATGCCGGGTCAGTTAATTGGGGTGGTTGGCCCAAATGGTTGCGGAAAGTCCAACATTATTGATGCCGTTCGTTGGGTTTTAGGCGAGTCTCGCGCAAGTGAGTTGCGTGGTGAGTCAATGCAGGATGTTATTTTTAATGGCTCCGGTTTGCGAAAGCCCGCAGGTCGCGCCAGCGTTGAATTGATTTTTGACAACTCAGACGGACGTGCACAAGGTCAGTGGGGCGCATTTACAGAGTTATCTGTCAAACGCGTTTTGACACGCGATGGCAATTCAAGTTACTACATTAACAATCAAGTAGTTCGTCGTAAAGATATTCAAGATATTTTCTTGGGCACTGGTATGGGGCCAAGAGGTTATGCCATTATTGGTCAAGGAACGATCAATCGTATCTTGGAGTCTAAGCCTGAAGAGTTGAGAGTCTTCCTAGAAGAGGCTGCAGGCGTCTCGAAATATAAAGAGCGTCGCAAAGAAACTGCCTCGCGACTAGAAGATACCAAAGAGAACCTTACTCGCGTTGAAGATATTCTGCGTGAGCTGGATCAGCAGCTGACTCGCTTGGAGAAGCAGGCAACCGTTGCTGAACGTCATGCTCAGCTATCTGGAGAAATGAAATCACAGCAACAGTTATTGTGGTTTGTGCGTCAAACTGAAGCTGGTAAAGAGCAAGAACGTCATGCCAATGCGATTCGCGATACCCAAGTCGGATTGGAAGAGCAGACAGCTAAGTTAAGGCACGCCGAGACGCAATTAGAAGTCATGCGTACTGAACAATACGCATTACAAGACAAAGTTTCTCAAGCACAAGGCGATCTGTATCAAACTAACTCTGATATTAGTCAAGTAGAGTCGCAAATTCGTTATGTGCAGGAAGGGCGTCAACGTCTCGCGCAACAAATTCAGGATTTGCAAGCTCAACTGCAACGTTGGACCGTGCAAGAAACCGATGCAGCACAAGCTCAGCGTACTGCAGAACATGAGCTAGCTGCCGCCTCAGAAAAAGAGCAAGCTTTGGTATCCGATTTGAGCGCGCTGCAAACGCAGCTACCTGGGCGTGAGGAGTCATATCAATCAGCGGTACAAGCACTCAATGTTGCAAGAGATAGTTTGGCGGCAATGGAGCAGCGCTTAGCCAGCTTGGGCGAACGAACCAAAGCCTTGTCATCACAACAAGAAGAATTACAGGGTCGCACGACCCGATTGCATGATGAGTTAGACGGAATGCGCAAGCCTGATCCTGAGGCTTTACAAATGGCCTTGGACCGTCAAGTGATGGCACAGCGTAAGGTAGAAGAATCTAAGCAACGCGCATTAGAAACCCAACAACGCGTGCCTGCCGCTGATGAAGCCCGTAATACTGCCCAACAAAATATTCAGACTGCTAATCAAGATCTGGCGCAAACTGAGGCTAAGCTCACTGCATTAACTGCGCTACAAGCAAGCGTACAAGCGCAAGGCAAGATTGGCCCTTGGTTGGAAAGTAAGGGCCTCAAAGAAAGTAAGCGACTCTGGCAAGAGCTCAAAGTAGAGTCAGGCTGGGAAACTGCCTTAGAGTCTGTATTGCGTGAGCGTCTTGCAGCAGTTACTGCAAAGAGTGTTCAAGAGACATTAGCATTGGCAAACGATGCGCCACCGAGTCGCTTAGCTATTTTATTGACAGAGGAAATCGCGCCAGCATCCTCACCCGTTCCTGCCGACTTCATTGCTTTGGTTTCTCGAGTACAAAGTGCAGGCGCTCCACGCTTGTCCTCTGTTTTGCAAGAATGGCTAGATAAAATTTATATTGCTGACAGTCTCGAAGACGCTTTGCGTCGTCGCGAAAAACTCCCTGCGGGTGGTGCCTTGGTAACCCAACAAGGTCATTTAGTGAGTCGTGTTGGTGTTCAGTTATATGCAGCAGATTCTGAGCAAGCTGGCATGCTAGCTCGTGCGCAAGAGATGGAAAGTCTTGAGAAGCAACTGCGTGCACAAAAACTGATCCAGAGCGAGCTTCAGGGCGAGATGGATCAATGTATTGCTAATTATCAAGCCGCGCATCAGGCTGCAGAACAAGCGCGCCTCAATGCTGAGCATGCCGTGAATGAGGCGCATGGCTTTGAGGTTGAGAGAATGCAACTCACTCAAGCTGAAGAGCAATATAGCCAAAGAGCCGCACAAATACAGAATGATTTAGATGAGTTGGCCAAGCAACTTGAGCAGCTCACAAGCTCGCAAAATCAAGCGACTCAAGAATTACAGACTTCTGAGAGCGCGAAGCAGGACCTGCAGCACAAGCTATCTGAGGCAAATCAGCAATTAGAGCTCACGAGCCAGCAGCGTGATCAGCTCCGTGAATCTTTGCGTGCCGCAGAGATGGCCGCCCAAGAAGCTGCTTTTGCTACACGATCACTTCAACAGCGCATCTCTGACCTACAGCGTGACCAAAGTACTGCGCGGACGCAGATTATGGAGATTCAGGATAAATACGCTCTAGCAGAAGAAGAACTAAAGAGTTTGAGTGATGAAGCTGCTCAGGAGCAATTACAGGGCTTATTACTGACCCGCAGCGAGAGAGAAGCTTTACTCGCGGCTGCAAGAACCGAGCAAGACGCATTACTCCATCAGCTTCGTGAAGCCGATGAAGAGCGCTTACAAATCGAGCGTGGTTTACAGCCCATGCGCGACAAAGTGGTGGATCTCCAGTTGCGTGAGCAAGCAGCTCGCTTGAACTTTGAGCAGTTTGCAACCTTGTTGTCAGAGGCTGAGGCAGACTTGATCGCACTTGAGACTAGCTTTAGCCCAGACCTCAAGGTTGGTGCTTTGCAAAGTGAGGTCAATCGTTTAAATACTGAAATTCAGTCACTTGGGCCTGTCAATATGGCAGCTCTTGATGAGTTAGCCAGCTCTCGTGAGCGTAAGTCATTCTTGGATGCTCAGTCAGCTGATTTGAATGAAGCAATGCAAACCTTGACGGATGCGATTGCAAAGATTGACGCTGAAACCCGCGACTTACTCCAAGGAACCTTTGATGAGGTGAATAAGCACTTTGGCAGATTGTTCCCAGAGCTATTTGGTGGTGGTCACGCAGAGTTGGTAATGACTGGCGAAGAAATTTTGGATGCTGGTGTTCAAGTGATGGCTCAGCCACCTGGTAAGAAGAACAGCACCATCTATTTATTGTCTGGTGGAGAAAAAGCCCTTACCGCGATTGCTTTAGTCTTCTCGCTATTCCTGCTCAATCCTGCACCTTTCTGCTTGCTAGATGAGGTCGATGCGCCACTGGATGATGCGAACACCTTGCGCTATGCTGAAATGGTTGCCAGAATGGCCGATAAGACGCAGTTTGTCTTCATCTCACATAATAAGATCACCATGGAAATTGCCCATCAACTGATTGGTGTCACTATGCAAGAACAGGGTGTGTCCCGTATTGTTGCAGTTGATATCTCCTCTGCAGTATCGATGGTGGAGGCTGCTTAAGTGTTTTTAGAGCAAATCATGACAAGCTTGGGTTTGTCAGACTTGCAGTTTGCTTTAGCAGTCATCGGTCTGGGTATTTTGATACTGGTAGCGCTGCTTAATCTGAGATACGCTCGCATTCGTAAAAAAGCAAAAGCCCAGAGTGCACTAGAGAAACGTTTTGCTCCCGGATTTGCAGATATCAGCCCAATAAAAGATGAGGCTGAGGATGAGCAGGTTCAAGCCCCAGCAATTGTGAGCACCCAAAAAGCTGCAATTGATCCCCGTATTGACTGCGTTATCTCCTTGCGTTTTGATGACCCAATTAGCGGTCAGGAAATTCTCAAAGAAATGGAAGATTGGCAAGATATTCCTGGGTCATCAGGGGTTCAGTGGATGTGTGAGGGTCTTAATGCAAATGTGGATGGGGCAGAGACTTGGGAGCCCATTCAAAGTGATGCAATTTATTCTGAACTACAACTAGCGATTCAGTTAGCGAGCAGACGCGGACCGATTGGTGTTTTAGAGCTTTCTGATTTTTGTTCACGCGTCCAACTACTTGCCGAAACCTTAGGATCACAAATTGACATGCCTACTGTCAGTGCCATGTTAGAAAGTGCCGAAGAGCTTGACCGAATGGCAGCAGAGAGTGATATTCAGCTCAGTATTAACGTGGCATTCGACGAGCCTTGTTCGTGGAAAGATTTGGCTATTATTCTGCGCCAAAGAGGCTTTCAATTAAGTCGCAATGGTAGATCTTACGAATTTGGAGGGTCTGAAGCCGCCTTATTCAAAAGCGCTGAGCTTGATCCCAATCAATCTGTGAAGCAATTTACCTTGTTGCTAGAGTTTCCCTTGGTCCCTGAGACCTCACGTGCCTTTGAGCGCATGTTAGCGGAGGGTCTTGCGGTGGCTCAGATCGCTCATGGTCGCCTAGTTGATGACAGCGGTATGAATTTGAGTGAGGCTGCAGTTACCAATATCCGCCAGCATTTGGATCTGCTCTATACCAAGTTGGATCAGAGTGGCATTCCTGCTGGGTCGTCCACTGCTATCAGATTATTTAGCTAAGGAAGTACTTTGTCGTCTAATCGGCCGATGAATCTTGCGGATCGTTATGCTTTTTTGCAAAAAGAGCTTGCTCGACTGGAGCACGCTTACTATGTGCTCGATACACCGCTATTGCCCGACAGTGAATACGATCGACTCTATCGCGAGTTATTGGAGATAGAGGCCGCTCATCCCGAGTGGGTCACTTCAGAGTCTTTATCCCAGCGGGTTGGCGGGGCTGCCCTTAAAGAATTTAATTCGGTAGAACACGTCGTACCGATGCTCTCTCTCAATAATGCTTTTGAAGATGCCGAATTAATTGCTTTTGATCGCCGCTGTAGAGAAGGCCTAGAAGTAAAACAAGTGAACTATGCTGGCGAGTTGAAGTTTGATGGCCTTGCAATCTCCTTACGTTATGAAAATGGCTCTTTAGTGCGAGCCGCAACCAGAGGTGATGGTGCAAGCGGAGAAGACGTTACGGCAAATATCAAAACAGTTCGTGCGATTCCATTGCGGCTCCTAGGAAAAAATATTCCAGCTGTTTTAGAGATACGCGGCGAAGTCTTCATGTATTTAGAGGATTTTCAGAAGATGAATCAATTCGCAGCAGCGCAGGGTGAGAAAGAGTTTGCTAATCCTCGTAACGCCGCTGCAGGTAGCCTAAGACAATTGGATTCGAAGATCACTGCTAAACGCCCGCTTTCTTTCTTTGCTTATGGTCTGGGTGCCTTGGAGCCTCAGAGCTGGCTTCCCGCAACTCATACGGAGTTACTGAATCGTTATGCTGATTTAGGCCTACCGGTATGTTCAGAGCGAAAAGTCCTTAAATCAGTAGAAGAGATGCTCGCTTTTTATCATGAGATTGAGGCCAAGCGGGATTCTTTGCCTTACGATATTGATGGCATTGTCTACAAGGTCAATTCCATTGCCGAGCAAAACGCACTCGGCTTTGTTTCAAGAGCACCCCGTTTTGCTCTAGCGCATAAATTTCCGGCTCAAGAGGCCTTAACAACCGTCTTGGGTATTGATGTTCAGGTGGGTCGCACTGGAGCCATTACCCCTGTCGCGCGATTGGCTCCTGTAGAAGTGGGGGGCGTCACCGTCACGAATGCTACCTTACATAATGAAGATGAGGTCAAACGCAAGGACGTCCGTATTGGAGACACTGTCACAGTAAGACGAGCAGGTGATGTTATTCCTGAGGTGGTGTCCGTCATTAAGGAGCGCCGCCCTAAAGGTGCGGCTGAATTCGTAATGCCGACTCGTTGCCCAGTGTGCGATTCGCATATTGAGCGCTTAGCGGATGAGGCAGTGGCGCGCTGTAGTGGTGGCTTATTTTGTGGGGCACAGCGTAAGCAGGCATTAATTCATTTTGCTCACAGAAGGGCACTCGATATTGAGGGCCTCGGTGAAAAGATTGTTGATCAATTGGTTGATCAGAATTTAGTCAGAACGCCTGCAGATCTGTATCGTTTGGGTTTTTCTGCTTTAGCCAATTTAGAGCGCATGGGTGATAAGTCCGCCGATAATTTAATTCAGGCGATCAATCAATCACGCAACACGACTTTGGCCAGATTTATCTTTGCTTTAGGTATTCGTCACGTCGGTGAGACTACTGCCAAAGATCTAGCTAATCATTACCAGTCGATGCACGCTCTAATGGATGCTGGCTTAGAAGATCTGCTCACTGTGAAAGATGTAGGCCCAGTAGTAGCAGACTCTATCGTGAGCTTTATGGAGGAAGCCCATAATCGTGAAGTAATCGAGCAGCTGCTAGCCTCTGGCATGCAACTCTCAGTTGAAAAGAAAGTGATCAGCGCTGCAGTAGCAGGAAAAACATTTGTGCTTACTGGAACTTTTCCAAGCTTGAGTCGTGATCAAGCCAAAGATCTACTTGAGAAAGCAGGTGCGAAGGTCGCTGGCTCAGTCTCCAAAAAAACAGATTATGTTGTCGCAGGTACAGACGCTGGCAGCAAGCTAAGCAAAGCAGAAGAATTAGGTATTACAGTCATTGATGAGCAAAAACTATTGATGCTTCTTGGTTAAAAAATTAACTCCTTAAATAAAAAATTCTGTAGTTCATTTCCTAATAAATTTTCAGGTAGCCTGAAAAAGAGTTGATTGCTAGTATTTTGCGTTTTAGGGAGGATAAATGCAAAACTCTGCTCACTATTTCAATTCTATTATTAGGTCATCAAAATGCTACCCAATAGATAGCATCATAGCTGTTCTACATATATGCAGAGGTAGCATTCAATTTCTTGAAGCTATTTCTAGTTTTACTAGAGTAGCTGGAGTTATTCCAAAGCAAAGTTCGAAGATATTTGGTTCGTTAAAAAATGTATCTGAAAACTATCACGTGCTTGACTACGCCAGATCTGAGATTATTTCCAAGCAGGAAATTTTTTTAGGTGAAATTTCATCCCTAACAAGAAATCAAAAATTCGCAATTATAGATATTGGCGGATATTTTGCAGCCGTTTATCCCACACTTGTTAATAGATTTGGGGATAAATTAATTGGCGTAGTTGAGGATACAGAAAATGGACATCAAAAATATCAAAATATATTAAAAATTCGTCCGCCCTTTAGTCATTATCCACCAATCATTTCGGTTGCTAGGAGCGCTTTAAAGGAGCCAGAGGACCTATTGGTTGGGCAGGCTATCGTATTTTCTGCTGAAGCAATTTTACGCTCTCAGGGATTAATCCTAGTTGGAAGGCAGGCCGGAGTGATTGGGTTTGGAAAAATCGGTAGAGCAATAGCTTGTGCCTTAGTCAATAGGGGAGCTAGAGTGAATATTCTTGAATCTAATCCGATTCGTACCGCATCTGCTTTATCTATGGGATTTCAAGTTAACTCAAAAAAAGATTTACTTGAAACCTCACAAATCCTCTTCTGCGCCACGGGATCACGTTCATTAAATATTGATGATATTGATCATTTAAGGAATGAGGTTTACATTTTTTGTGCAACATCTGCTGATGACGAGTTGTCAGAGTGCCTCATGAATAGAATTACTAATCATTCTCAAATTGTTGTCGCTCATTTACGATCAATTACAGTTGACGGAAAACTAATATATCTTTGCAATGATGGCAATCCAGTTAATTTTATACATGGTGGCGTTGTTGGTAGTTTTATTCAATTAGTTCAGGGGGAAATAATTTTCGCCTTAGGGCGCCTCCATGATGCGCCAAAAAACTCTATATCGTCATTGGCTGAAAAAGATAAAAAGACTATTGCTAGTAAATGGATGCAGCACTATCAATCCAGATAGGAACAAACTCTAAATTATGGAAATCATACCAGTGCTGGCCTCCTTGGCCTCTAGTGTTTCTAGGGCTGGGATTAATGTTCTTGATAGAAGGCAGTTTAGATCTGCCAATAACTCTTCGGCTCTTATCGGCTATTGGAATAATTTTCCCCCAATCATTCTAATGACTCCTACTGTGTTTTATTTTGTAGCTTTTGAAATTTTGATTGATTTTTTGCTGTCACCTTTGGTGATTTTAGTTTCTTTCTTGATTCAGCTGGTTGCCCATGCATTTTTATATGCATATAAGTTTTTACGGGTTGTAGACGTTGCGATTATTTCTAAGGTAGCAGACTTCACGATCCCTCTATGCTTAATATTCTTGGGTTACCTAGCCGCCTATTCGAATCTAACAGTTATCTTGATGCTTATTTTGGTAATTGTTCTTCCCTTATCACTTAGATCCCATTTTGAAGCAAATTTATCAATTCTTTTCTTGATTGGTGCGCTAACACTTCAGGGGATGATTTTCTTTGGACTCAGCTATAAAGATTTAATTCAAACCAATCCTGTATCACTAATTGCATTTGCTTACATTTCCCTGGTCTATAGGTTTGTACTCTCTTTATTTTTCATACTTTTACGTAAAAAATTTTCAGATCTTTTTTGTTATCCGCATCACTCTATATCCATGCCAACATATTGGTTAAGAGGTTTATTGACGACAATTACACAACTATCGTTTATTGTTGCAATCAACACTAAAAATTTGACTTTAATTTGGCCAATTTTAAATTCCACAGCTTTTATCGGTGCAATCTGCTCATACTTTTTTTTGGATGAGAAGCTCTCTAAGTATGATTTGCTATTACTTTTAACAGTTTTTGTTCTCACCACTTCAATAACTCTGATCTTGAACTATGCCTAAATTACAAAATAATATTGTTTCAGCAATTATGGGAATAAATCTATCACCGAATTACGCTAGTTTGATATCTGATTTAGTTCAAAGTGATAATCCGTTTTCTCGCGAAAACTCCCTTGCACACATTACAGCTAGCGGCTTAGTCATTGATAGCAAAAAGGTATTGCTTATTTTTCACCCCTACATCAAAAGATGGTTTCAGCCGGGAGGTCATATTGATCCAAATGAAAATCCATCTGAGGCAGCAATTAGGGAGGTTTGGGAGGAGACTGGTTATGTTTGTAAGCTCGATAGGGAAAATGCATCCCCTATACATATCGACATTCACCAGATTCCCGAAAATCCAATTAAAAATGAACCTGGACACCTTCATGTAGATCTAATGTATAAGTTGGATGTGATTGAAAGAGATGCAAGTTCTGAAGATATTTTGTACCAATGGATTGAGTTCGGTGAAGTTAAAAATGAACGCTTAGATATTGTGCTCAAAAAGCTACGTTCCCAGCACCTCTAATAATTCAGTCTCTAACTGAATCTGCAATTTAGGATTTTTACTCAGATTTACAGCATCTAATAAGAGCACATCTTCTACTCTTTCGCCTAGGGTATTAATGCGAGCGGTATGAAGCGAGACTTGGTGTTTAGCTAGCACGCGGGAAATAGCATAGAGTAAGCCTGTGCGATCACTAGCTGATAGTGAGAGTGCGAAGTATTGACCGCGCTCATCAGGCATAACACGGACTCGAGGCTGAATGGGGAAACTACGGGATTGTCTCGACAGGCGACCCATGCTGGGGTGGGGCAATGACTCGGTACTTTGCAGCGCTTGAGTAAGTTCATATTCAACCAACTGAATCAGGTCCCGATAGCTGCCACCCTCACTAACTAAATTACTGCCAGAAATTTGGAAAGTGTCCAGCGCATATCCATTGCGAGTAGTGTGAATACGAGCATCCCAAATCGAAAATCCATGGCGCTCAAAGTATGCACAGATGCGAGCAAATAAGTCTGCTTGGTCCTTAGTGTAGACCGCAACTTGTAAGCCATCACCGATTGGAGAGAGTCTGGCACGCACAATTGGCTCAGGACTATCTACTTTAGTAAACAGCAAACGTGTCAGCCAAGCAATATCAGCAGCATCTTGCCTGAGAAAGAATGGGACATCGAGTTGTTTCCAAAAGTGCTCATAGGAGGCATCTTCCAAGCCATATAAGCGTAGCTTGGCGCGTGATTCTTCTTGGTGTTGGGCTAACTCAGAAGAGGCGTCTGACTTCGAGCCACCAAGGACTCGCAGTGTGGCACGGTAGAGATCCTCGAGTAATTTACCTTTCCAGGCATTCCATACTTTTGGGCTGGTACCGCGAACATCAGCAACCGTAAGTAAATACAAAGCAGTTAAATGACGTTCATCGCCGACGTGTTTAGCAAAAGCATTAACGACATCGGGATCGGTAATATCTTGCTTTTGCGCAACTTGACTCATATTCAGGTGCTCGGCAACCAACCAGACCAGTAACTCTGTATCTGTCTTATCTAGGCCATGCTCTTTAGCAAACCTGCGCATATCCGCTTTGCCTAGTTTGGAATGATCACCACCGCGACCTTTAGCAATGTCATGGAAGAGGGCTGCAATTACCAGCAACCAAGGCTTCTCAAAGTGCGCAATCAAACTGCTGCAGAAAGGAAATTCGTGGGCATGTTCCATCACCATGAAGCGACGAACATTGCGTAAGACCATCAAAATGTGTTGATCAACGGTATACACATGGAATAGGTCGTGCTGCATTTGGCCAACGATTCTGCGGAATGCCGGTAGGTAGCGACCAAGAACGCTAGTCCGGTTCATTAGCTGAAAAGCACGGCTGACACCTTCGGCCTGCTGCACTATTTCAATGAAAATATCTCGATTCTGGGGATTGCTACGCCATTTTTGGTCCATTAATTGGCGAGCGTTATAGAGGGCCCTGAAGATCGTGGCAGATAAGCCCGTTACGCTGGGCGTTTGCGCAAAAACCAAGAAGGTCCGCAAAATCTGTTCAGGATGTTTTTCATATAGGAGCGGGTCAACAATATCTAAGAGACCTTGACGTTCAATAAAGTGTTGATTTTCTTCGCCAGCAATGGGGTGAGTCGTTTTTGACTCTTGCGGAAAGAGTAAAGCTTCAATATTTTGTAGCAAGATATCGTTCAGCTGCGTTACCGCTTTGGCGGCCCAATAATACTGACGCATGATGGCTTCGCTACCTAAGCGAGCAGATTCTTCATGTAGTCCCATTGCAGCTGCAAGAGGATTTTGTAAATCAAAAGCCAGCACATCCTGCCTGCGCCCCGCGAGTAGATGTAAATTGGCGCGCAAGGTCTCAAGAAATCTCTGATTACGATTGAGCTCAGTAAGTTCGCGCTTGGTAATGAGCCCCTGAGTATTGAGATCTTTAAAGGTTTTGCCAAGTTGTGCCGCTTTACTGACCCATGAAATGACTTGTAAGTCTCTCAGGCCACCGGGACTCTCTTTGCAATTAGGTTCTAGTGAGTAGGGGGTATCTTGATACTTGTGGTGACGTTGAATTTGCTCTGCAAGTTTTGCCTGAAAGAAGGTTTTAGGATCTAAGGCCTTGTTAAAAGAAGCTGTAAATTCTTTAAAGAGCGATTTTTGTCCATCAATGAAACGCGCCTCTAATAAAGAGGTACGAACGGTGATGTCTTGCTCCGCTTCGCTGACACATTCACTAACCGTTCTCACTGCAGAGCCAATCTCTAGACCAGTATCCCAGCAAGAGGCAACAAATTTTTCTACTTTTCTGGATAGATCCTCTGGAACAGAATCTGGATTGCCTGGTAGCAAAATTAAGATATCAATATCTGAATAAGGAAATAAGGCGCCTCTACCAAATCCCCCTACGGCGACGAGCGCAGCCTCTTTCTTGAGGCCACTCTCTTGCCATAAATGCGTGAGAAGTTGGTCACTTAATTTGCACAACTCTTTTGTGAGTTTATGAATTTGCTGATTATTTTTAAAGCTAGCAAATGCTCGATCTCGTGCAGTACGAAAGCCCACTGCATCCAAAATCATAGGGGCTTGAGAATTCATGACAAGAGTCTTGATAAAACTAAGCGCTAGCAGTCTCAGGTCTAAACACGAGACCCTTGACGCAATCTGGGGGAGGATTGCTTCCAGCAGACCAAGTCAAGACCTCAACTCCGGTTGCAGTAACCAATAAGGTGTGCTCCCATTGAGCAGACAAACTACGATCCTTGGTTTTGACTGTCCACTGATCTGGCATGGTGCGGATCTCGCGACGCCCTGCATTGATCATTGGTTCGATAGTGAAGGTCATGCCTTGCTCTAATTTCTCTCCAGTCCCTGGGCGACCATAGTGCAGGATTTGTGGGTCTTGATGAAACACTTTGCCAATGCCGTGACCACAATATTCTCTGACAACTGAATAGCCAGCGTTTTCAGCATGTGTTTGAATCACATGACCAATATCACCAAGCGAGGCGCCTGGTTTTACTTGAGCAATACCAAGCCACATGCACTCAAAAGTAATTTGGGTTAACCGTTTTGCCATAACAGACACTTCGCCGACCATAAACATGCGGCTCGTATCGCCGTAGTACCCATCGGGAGTAATCACTGTGATGTCTAAATTGACGACATCACCAGTCTTCAGAATCTTCTCTCCAGGGATGCCATGACAAATCACATCATTGACCGATGTGCAGATTGCTGCTGGAAAAGGGGGGTAGCCTGGAGGTTGATAGTTGAGCGGGGCGGGAATCGTTTTTTGCACATCCCGCATGTAGTCGTGACAAATTCGATCGAGTTCTGCCGTGCTAACCCCTGGCTTCACGTGTGGGGTGACGTGGTCTAACACTTCACTCGCTAAACGGCCCGCTTCCCGCATGCCTTGGATATCTTTATCTGCTGTAAATACGCTGTTCATGCCTTGATTATCAACGACTTGGCCTAATTTGGCAGGGTCAAATTACCCAATTTTGATGCTCAGAGCCAATCTAGCCATGGTTCTGAGCCAGCAAGACCTTGCTAGATGCTTGATATTTAAGCTATAATTTCGTTCTCAGTACATGTTGGCCTGAATCAAAACAGTCCAAAGTGATCTGAAATAGCGAGTTAAGCCTTCCAGGGTGGCGCTTTTGAGCGCAGCTAGGACTTAACTTTAGAACCAACCCTTAGGAGAATTACATGTCAGTGACTATGCGTCAAATGCTGGAAGCCGGTTGCCATTTTGGTCACCAAACCCGTTTCTGGTCCCCCAAGATGGCCCCTTATATTTTTGGCCATCGCAACAAAATCCACATTATCAATTTGGAAAAAACTTTGCCTATGTTTCAGGACGCCCTGAAATTTATCAAACAAGTTTCCGCTAATCGTGGCACCATTTTATTTGTTGGTACTAAGCGTCAATCCCGCGAAATTATTGCTGAAGAAGCCACTCGCGCAGGTATGCCTTACATCGACAGCCGTTGGTTGGGCGGTACGCTCACCAACTTCAAAACCGTTAAAGGTTCCCTCAAGCGCTTAAAAGATATGGAAGTTGCCAAAGAGGCGGGCGATTGGGAAAAGCTTTCGAAGAAAGAAGCTTTGACCAATGATCGCGATCTCGACAAATTACAAAAAGCCTTGGGTGGCATCAAAGATCTCAACGGTGTACCGGATGCCATTTTTGTAGTGGACGTTGGGTATCACAAAATTGCCATCACCGAAGCGAACAAGCTTGGTATTCCAGTCATTGCTGTGGTTGATACTAACCATTCGCCTGAAGGAATTGATTACATTATTCCTGGCAACGATGACTCTAGCAAAGCCGTTACTTTGTATGCACGTGGTGTAGCTGATGCGATCCTCGAAGGTAGAGCGAATGCAGTTCAAGAGGTTTTAATCGCTGCTAAAGAAGGCGAAGAAGAATTTGTTGAAGAAGGGAAAGCAGAATAATGACCGCTATTACCGCTGCAATGGTTGGCGAATTACGCGCCAAAACTGATGCTCCCATGATGGAGTGCAAGAAGGCTCTAACTGAGGCTAATGGTGATATGGCTAAGGCAGAAGAAATTCTGCGTGTCAAACTCGGTAGTAAAGCTGGCAAAGCTGCCTCTCGTGTAACAGCTGAAGGAATCGTTGCTTCATTCATTAACGGCACTACCGGTGCTTTGCTTGAAGTGAACTGTGAAACTGATTTCGTTTCCAAGAACGATGACTTTTTGGCTTTTGCTAACGAGTGCGTAAAGTTGGTTGCTGAGAAAAATCCAGCCGATGTTGCGGCTTTACTAGCATTGCCAATGAATGGCTCTACGGTTGATGAAGTGCGTAGCGCCTTGATTGGTAAGATTGGTGAAAATATCATGCCACGTCGCTTTAAGCGTTTTGCAGGTAGCAGTAAATTGGTTTCTTATCTCCACGGCACTCGTATTGGTGTCATGGTTGAGTTTGAGGGTGATGAAACTGCCTCCAAAGATGTGGCAATGCATATTGCTGCAATGAAACCAGTTGCTTTATCGATGGCGGATGTGCCTGCTGAATCGATCGCTGTAGAGCGTAGCGTTGCTGTGCAAAAAGCAGCTGAGTCTGGTAAACCACCCGAGATCGTAGAAAAGATGGTTGAGGGCTCAATTCAGAAGTACCTCAAAGAGGTTTCTTTATTGAATCAGACCTTCGTGAAGAACGACAAGCAAACCGTTGAGCAAATGCTCAAAGCAGCCAACACAAGCATCAAGGGCTTTACGATGTTTGTTGTAGGCGAGGGCATTGAGAAACGTCAAGACGACTTTGCTGCTGAAGTAGCAGCTCAGGTTGCTGCGGCAAAAGCCACTGCTTAATCTGAGTTATCGGGCTTAGCCGATCTGGCTAAGCAGCTGTATCTAAGGGCATAGGAAGCACGTTTCTATGCCCTTTTCTTTGGCCTTTGCCAAGCCCTTTATAATCATTTTCGAGTCGTAAAAACACTTAAAGATCAATAAGCTAAGTTCTGTAATGACTTAGTGATTACGGAAAACAGAAGAAGATGCCAGCCTACAAAAGAGTTCTCTTAAAACTATCTGGTGAAGCCTTGATGGGGGATGATGCTTTCGGCATCAATCCTGCAACTATTGATGCAATGGTTAGTGAAATTGCTCAAGTGGTCAATAGCGGTATCGAGTTAGCGATTGTGATTGGCGGCGGTAATATTTTCCGTGGTGTTGCAGGTGGAGCGGCTGGCATGGATCGCGCTACTGCGGACTACATGGGCATGCTCGCAACCATGATGAACTCCTTAGCTCTGCAAGACGCTTTACGGCAAAAAGGGGTTGAGGCGCGTGTGCAATCTGCTCTGAGAATGGATCAGGTGGTCGAGCCTTATATTCGTCCACGGGCAATTCGGGCAATGAGTGAAGGTAAGGTTGTGATTTTTGCTGCTGGTACGGGCAATCCATTCTTCACTACAGATACTGCGGCTGCATTGCGCGGAGCTGAAATGGGTGTGGAGGTGATGTTGAAGGCGACCAAGGTCGATGGCATCTACAGCGCTGATCCTGTTAAAGATCCTAGCGCAACCCTCTATAAAACAATTACCTTTGATGAGGCGCTGATCAAGAATTTACAGGTGATGGATGCTACTGCTTTTGCGCTGTGCCGTGATCGCAAGCTACCTATCAAAGTATTCTCTATTCTTAAGCCAGGCGCATTGATGCGTGTTGTGCAAGGCGAAGCAGAGGGTACCTTAGTACACGTTTAATAGGAGGTCGGATGTCTGCAGCAGAAATTAAAACCAATACAGATCAAAAGATGCAA
>DAISKI010000016.1:0-21951 GCA_036821065.1 Polynucleobacter sp.
CTTCAATTGCAAGACCGCTCATTGCAAAGCGTCAAATTGAGATCGCGCGCAAGACCGGTGCTGATGCGGTATCACACGGCGCTACTGGCAAGGGCAACGATCAAGTGCGCTTCGAATTAGGTTATTACGCGCTTGAGCCTGGCATTAAAGTGATTGCACCATGGCGTGAGTGGGATTTACTCTCACGCGAAAAATTGATGGCCTATGCCGAGAAGCATGGTATCCCGGTCGAGATGAAGCATAAGCAGGGTGGCTCACCCTATTCAATGGATGCCAATCTTTTGCATATCAGTTATGAAGGCCGCCATCTTGAAAATCCCAATGCTGAGGCTGAAGAGTCAATGTGGCGTTGGACAGTTTCTCCTGAAAAAGCCCCTGACGCTGCTCAGGTCATTGAGATTGAATTCCGTGCCGGTGATCCTGTTGCTATTGATGGCAAGACCTATAAGCCTCATGAATTATTGGCTGAGCTCAATCGCTTAGGCGGTATGCATGGCATTGGCCGCCTAGATTTGGTTGAAAACCGTTTTGTTGGTATGAAGAGTCGTGGTTGCTACGAAACCCCTGGCGGTACTATTTTGCTCAAAGCCCATCGCGGAATCGAAAGTATCACCCTTGATCGCGAAGTGGCGCACTTGAAAGATGACTTGATGCCTCGCTATGCCAGTTTGATCTATAACGGTCTCTGGTGGTCTCCTGAGCGCCTAGCTCTGCAGACCCTAATTGACCATACTCAGCAACAAGTAAACGGCGTAGTACGTCTCAAGCTCTACAAAGGTTCTGTTTCGGTGATTTCAAGAGACTCTGCAAATACTCTGTTTGATCAGAACATTGCCACTTTCGATGATGATGGCGGCGCTTATAACCAAGCAGATGCAGGTGGTTTCATTAAGCTCAATGCTTTACGGATGCGGATAGCTGAAATTGCCAAGCGTAAAAGAGCTGGCAAGTAATTATTTAACTCGTTAGAAAGAATTCAGATGCAATTTGATCAAGTTTCAGTTGGCAAAAAAGCCAATGTCTTTTTTGATGGCAAGTGTGTTTCTCATACTGTGACGCTAGCTAATGGCGTTCGTAAGTCGGTTGGCGTTGTTCTGCCCAGCACTTTACGTTTTGATCTAAGTACCAAAGAAGTAATGGAAGTGGTGGACGGCAATGCCTTTGTCAGTATTAATGGCGCTCCAGAGCAGGAGTTCAAAGCAGGACAGAGCTGGACTGTTGAGAAGGGTGGTTACTTCATTATTCGTGCTGAAGCACCCGTTCATTATGTTTGTCACTTTGAGTAAATAGATTGATCCACTAAAGAAAAAAGCAGACTGAGGTCTGCTTTTTTATTGTCCCAAGTCAATCACTATCTCTTGGGTAGCCCTTGGATCGTGTTACCAGGAACGATCACTCTTTCAGAGAACCATCCTTTATTCATTTCTAGAGCATAACGAATGGGTGCCTTTGGGCAGTGGTTGTTGGTGGTGTCGGCTTGCATCTCTTCGATATTGACGATCTTGCCATCATCGGCAATGAATGCGATCGATAAGGGTAGCTTTGTGTTCTTCATCCAAAAGCAATTACCCGCCTTTTGTTCGAAGATAAAAAGCATGCCAGAGTTGGTTGGTAGGCTGGTGCGGTTCATGAGGCCGACTTCTCTGAGATCCGGGTTATCAGCAACTTCGGCTTGGATAGAATAAATACCCACTTTCATTTGGATCGTACGTAAGCCAATATTTAATTGCGCATTTGCCGATGAAGCGATCGCAGCAAATGCGACTATGCAAAAGAATCGAATTAAACGAATGCGGGGGATCATGTTCATAGTGCAGCTAATGTCTTAGATAGGAAGTATTTTATGGCAAGCAAATTGTGGTCGAAAAAAAACCCAGGAACAAGTCCTGGGTTTTCCGTAGTGATCTATGGTCTATCAAGCACCTTGAATATTGGTAGCTTGTTTTCCTTTAGGACCTTGGGTAATGTCAAACGTTACCTTTTGGCCTTCTTTGAGGGTTTTAAAACCCGCCATAGTAATCGCGCTGAAGTGCGCGAACAACTCTTCTTCACCATCATCAGGTTTGATAAAGCCAAAACCTTTTGCATCATTGAACCACTTAACAATTCCGGTCGCCATGCGAACTCCATTACATAAACTTAAAACAACCGTGAAGAGGGTGAATACTTTTTAATCAGTCTCGCTCCACAACACGCCTAAATAGAACTTCTTTTTGAAGCCTACCCCCGATTGTTTGCCCTTTTCCTAAGTGTGTCAAGGAGTTATGTGCATATAAAGACATGAAAACACCCCTTTTTTTATCAAAAAACGCCCCAATATAGGGTTATCGGCTAGTTATTGAGGAAATTTCTTCCCAAAGCCCCTGTAAATTGAAGTTTGCTGATCTGTGTTTAGAATGGATCTCATGAGTCGCGTACCCAAAAATCCCATATCTGGAAATCCTGTTAATCCTCATGTAGAGGACACCATTCTTCTTGAAAAGCAAGCTGAGAAGGTCAAGGCCCCATCCATGTTTAAGGTCTTGTTGTTGAATGACGATTACACACCGATGGAGTTCGTCGTCATGGTGATCCAGGAATACTTCAACAAGGATCATGAGACAGCGACCCGCATTATGTTGCAAGTTCATTTAGTCGGCAAAGGTGTGTGCGGTATTTTCACACGCGATGTTGCTGCTACCAAAGTTCATCAAGTTGTCGAGCTCTCCCGCGAAGCGGGTCACCCATTACAGTGCACCATGGAGGAAATATGATTGCCCAGGAATTAGAAGTCAGTTTGCACATGGCCTTTGTTGACGCGAGGGCGGCCCGACATGAATTTATTACGGTTGAGCACTTGCTTGCTGCGCTACTGGATAACGCCACTGCAGTCGAAGTACTTAAAGCTTGCGCAGTCAATATTGCCGAGCTACGTGCGCAGCTTAAGAATTTCATTAATGACAATACGCCAATTGTGCCGGGCAATGATGAAGTCGATACTCAACCTACCTTAGGATTCCAGCGTGTGATTCAGCGTGCCATCATGCACGTTCAATCCACCTCGAGTGGCAAAAAAGAAGTGACTGGTGCTAATGTTCTGGTCGCCATCTTTGGTGAAAAAGATTCACATGCAGTGTATTTCTTGCAACAGCAAGGCGTGACCCGTTTGGATGTGGTCAATTTTATTAGTCATGGTGTGCGCAAGGATCAAAGTGAGCAAGCTAAGCCTGCTGATCCTGCTCAAGAATCTGAAGAAGCAGCATCAAGTGGTAAAGAAAGCCCACTCGATCAGTACACCCAGAACCTGAACACCTTAGCTCGTCAGGGCAAGATTGATCCCCTGATTGGGCGCGAGGGTGAGGTTGAGCGCGTGATTCAAGTGTTGTGCCGTCGCCGCAAAAATAATCCGCTACTCGTTGGTGAAGCTGGGGTTGGTAAGACCGCCATTGCTGAAGGCTTAGCCTGGAGAATTGTGAAAGGTGATGTACCCGAGATCTTGGCCGACGCAACGGTCTACTCTCTTGATATGGGTGCGCTGCTCGCTGGAACAAAATATCGTGGTGACTTTGAGCAGCGTCTCAAGAGTGTCCTGAAGTCCTTAAAAGACAGCGCGCATGGCATCCTATTTATTGATGAGATCCATACTTTGATTGGAGCAGGCGCTGCTTCTGGTGGAACCTTAGATGCAAGTAATTTGCTTAAACCTGCTTTATCAAACGGTCAGCTTAAATGTATTGGTGCAACCACCTTTACTGAGTATCGCGGTATTTTTGAAAAAGACGCAGCACTTTCACGCCGTTTTCAAAAGGTTGATGTCGTTGAGCCCACCGTTGACCAAACTGTACAGATTTTGCGTGGCCTCAAATCCCGTTTTGAAGAGCACCACAGTGTGAAGTACGCTGCTGCTGCTCTGGTGGCTGCTGCAGAGTTGTCGTCTCGCTATATCAACGATCGTCATTTACCCGATAAGGCAATTGATGTGATTGATGAAGCCGGCGCTGCTCAGCGCATCCTGCCAAAGTCTAAGCAGAAGAAAACAATCGGCCGTCCTGAGATCGAGGAGATTGTGGCAAAGATTGCCCGCATACCACCCCAATCAGTCACAGTAGATGACCGTAGTAAGTTACAAACCCTGGATCGCGATATCAAGAGTGTCGTGTTCGGACAAGATCCTGCCATCGAGGCTTTAGCTAGCGCGATCAAGATGACCCGTGCCGGCTTGGGTAAGATCGATCGTCCAATTGGTTCGTTCTTATTCTCTGGGCCAACTGGAGTAGGTAAGACTGAGGTAGCCAAACAACTGGCCTATATCTTAGGTATTGAATTACTCCGTTTCGATATGTCTGAGTACATGGAGCGCCATGCCGTCAGCCGTTTGATTGGAGCGCCCCCTGGTTATGTTGGTTTCGATCAAGGCGGCTTGCTAACTGAGGCTGTTAATAAGAAGCCTCATTGTGTCTTGTTATTAGATGAGATTGAGAAGGCTCACCCTGACATATTCAACATCCTTTTGCAGGTGATGGATCACGGCACTCTGACTGATAACAATGGCCGTAAGACTGACTTCAGAAATGTCATCATTATCATGACAACCAATGCTGGCGCTGAAGCCATGCAGAAGTCGACCATTGGTTTCACAAATGCACGTGAGTCTGGCGATGAGATGGCGGATATTAAGAAGTTCTTCACCCCAGAGTTCCGTAACCGCTTGGATGCGATTGTCTCCTTTAAGGCCCTGGATGAATCCATCATCATGCGGGTAGTTGATAAATTCCTAATGCAGCTAGAAGAGCAGTTGCACGAGAAAAAAGTCGATGCGACTTTCAGTCCTGCGCTACGTAGTCATTTGGCTAAGCATGGCTTCGATCCTCTCATGGGTGCACGTCCAATGCAGCGGATTATTCAAGACACAGTTCGCAAAGCTCTTGCTGATGAATTACTTTTTGGTAAATTGGCTCAAGGTGGTCATGTAGCTGTTGACATTGATGCGGATGGCAAAGTGCTACTTGAGTTTGATGCACCAAATATTCCAAAAGCACCTACCAAAGCTGATATCGCTCCGGCCGAAGAGATTTAAATTCGCAATCTAATAACAAAAGGAAAATATGTCTCATCACGATAAATTACTCAGTGCCTTAGAAACCTATAAGGCTGAAAACGAAAAGTTTATGGGTAATGGCATTAAAGCTTCAGCTGCTCGAGCACGTAAGGCTTTACAAGAAATTGCTGGATCTTGCAAAGAGCGTCGTAAAGAAATTACCGCTGAAAAAGAATCTCGCGAAGGCAAAGGCGCAGGTATGTCACAAGATGCTGCTCGCCATGCACATATTCGTAAGTAAGCAGATTTAGTGATCGTTAAAAACCACCCTCGGGTGGTTTTTTTAATTGGGGCTCTACTTACGCTCTACCAGTGCTACCAAAACCACCTGCTCCTCTGCTGCTCTGTGCAAACTCTTCAACAACTTTGAGCTCCACTTGCTGAACAGGCACGATCACCAGTTGCGCCAGACGTTCCATTGGCTCGAGTTTGAAGGGAGAGGATCCGCGGTTCCAGGTGCTCACCATGAGTTGCCCTTGGTAGTCAGAATCAATTAATCCTACGAGGTTGCCTAGAACAATCCCATGCTTATGCCCCAAGCCAGAGCGGGGCAGAATCAATGCAGCATAGCCGGGATCTTCGACAAAGATTGCGAGACCCGTTGGTACGAGTATCGTCTGGCCGGGAGCAATCTCAATGGCCTCATCAATACAGGCTCGCAGGTCAAGACCAGCACTACCAGGTGTGCCATAAGTGGGTAATTGAGAGCGCATCCGTTCATCGAGAATTTTGACTTGTAAAGCTTGCATGGGATTTCCTAAAACGAGGGGGTGTGGTTTAAATCTTTTTGGCGACAAGTTGTACGAGCTGGCGAGCCAGCTGTAACTTATCAGCCTTATTCAGTGTTTTGCTACCAGCAGCATCAATGACGAGTAATTGATTGAGATCGCTACCAAAGGTATCGGGACCAATGTTGCCAACAATCATCGGAATTCCCTTGCGCTTGCGTTTCTCAGCTGCATGTTCGGCAAGCGCAGAAGATTCTGCTGCAAAGCCGACACAGTAGGGATGAGGTTTGCCTGCTTTGGTTTTTACTGTACTGGCAATATCCAACAAAATATCTGGGTTCGCAACAAAATCTAATGCAGGAATCTTTCCACCTAGGCGCTTAATCTTTTCTTTTGAGGGTTTAGCAATACCCCAGTCTGCAACTGCAGCAACTGCAAAGAAAATATCGCAGTCACTCGACTGTATTGCTGCAGCATGCATTACTTTTGCGCTGGTTACATTGGTCCGAGTAATTTTTCCACTACTGAGTAGGGGAGTCGCTAGCTCGCAGGGGCCAGCTATGAGATGTACTTCTGCGCCCGCTTCAACAGCTGCACGAGCAATCGCAAAACCCATTTTGCCGGAGCTTAAATTGGTAATACCCCGGACGGGATCGATGGCTTCGAAAGTTGGGCCAGCGGTAATTAAGACACGTTTACCCTTGAGTGGCTTGGGCTGAAAGAAGGCGATCAGTTGTTCGGTAATTTCAGCAGGTTCGAGCATTCTGCCCATACCAGTCTCGCCACAGGCTTGACTACCGCTGGCAGGTCCGAGAATATCAACCCCATCAGACTCTAGTCGTTTCACGCTGCGTTGAGTTGCTGGGTGATCCCACATCTGACGATTCATAGCAGGTGCCAGGAGTAGAGGACATTCTCTTGCAAGGCAAAGAGTACTTAATAAGTCGTCAGCTAAACCAAGCGAGAGTTTTGCCATAAGGTCTGCGCTGGCTGGCGCAATCAGAATTGCATCCGCACCACGAGAGAGCTCGATATGTGCCATGTTGTTGGCAATACTGTGATCCCACTGAGAAGTGAAGACCGGATTGCCACTCAAAGCCTGCATGGTCACAGGGGTAATGAATTGCTGAGCAGCATTAGTCATCACTACTTGAACCTGGGCACCCTCTTGAATCAGTTGACGCACTAATTCAGCGGACTTATAGGCAGCGATTCCCCCGGAGATACCGAGGACAATTTTTTTATTCAAGAGTGATTGCATGGTGCAAGCTTAAAGGGGTTGGGCAGATTTGCCAAATGCCCGACGTAATTCAGCCAAAATAATGAGAGTTGCACCAACAGAGATAGCGCTATCAGCAATATTGAAGGCTGGCCAATGCCAGTTCCCGTAGTGGCAATCTATAAAGTCGACCACAAAGCCAAGCATCAGTCGATCTAAAACATTACCTATGGCACCACCTAGAATCAGGCTTAATGCCCAAGCCATTGTTTTGTTGAGTTGTGTACGTGCCAGTAAGTAAACGATATAAGCTGAAGCTACTAAACCCAAAAGAGTAAAGAACCAGCGCTGCCAGCCACTACCTTGTGCCAGGAAAGAAAATGCTGCACCTGGGTTGAAAAGTAATAGCCAGTTTAGAAAAGGCAGAACAGGCTGAGGAATGCCTAATTGCAAATGCGTTAAGGCTAGCCATTTAGTGACTTGATCTATCAGCAGCACTAAAGTGGCGATGGTGAGGGAAGAATAGAGTGGCATATTCCTCAATCAACCTTAAGCAAATAAGCGATGCTCACCGCTCGCAAAAAGATTACTGATGCAACGGCCACATAAATCAGGATGCTCAGCGTCACTGCCAACATCAGTAGTATGGTGCCAGCAACGACCACATTTTTTATATTGACTAGCTCGGACCATAATTTCAAGAGGATCTTGATGGAGTTCAACCGAAGCGCTAGAGGTAATCGTGACAAAGCGTAAGTCATTGCCTAGACTATTGAGAATTGCAAAATCAGGCTCAGGTAATTTAATTACTAATTCTGCTTGCAGTGATGAGCCAACATTTCCTGCTTCACGTTCTATTTCAATTGCCTTAGTTACCTCAGAGCGAATCTCCCGAATGCGATTCCATTTAGCGAGTAAATCTTTGGCGTTGTTAATTTCAGGAAAGCTGCCAAACTCTTCCATAAAGATTGAAGCCTTGGTCTTGTCGTTGGCAGCATGTGGCAGTACCTTCCAGGCTTCTTCAGCGGTAAACGAAAGGAAGGGTGCGATCCATTTGAGTAGATTCTTGGTAATGTGAAAGAGCGCATTCTGGGCTGCACGGCGATCTGGCGAATCGGGAGCGCTGGTATAGAGCCGATCTTTCAGGATATCGAGATAGAAGCCGCCGAGATCTTCTGAGCAGAAGGTGAGCATCTTTACAACTGCAGGCTGGAATTCATAAGCTTGATAGGAGGCCTTCACCTCATCTTGCAGTTGGGACGCTAAAGCCACTGTATAGCGATCAATCTCTAACCATTGATCTGCTGGCATAGCATGCTTGCTAGGGTCAAAGTCAGCTAAGTTCGCCAACAAGAACCGCAGGGTATTACGAATACGACGGTAACTTTCTACAACGCGTTTCAGAATCTCATCGGAGATAGTCATCTCTCCAGAGTAATCCGTGGAGGCAACCCACAGACGGATGATTTCTGCGCCTAACTTATCGGCAACCTGCTGAGGCGCAATGACATTCCCGACCGACTTACTCATCTTGCGACCTTGACCATCTACCGTAAAGCCATGCGTGAGCAATGCCTTATAGGGCGGTTTGCCATCGAGCATAGAGCCGGTTAACAGTGAGGAGTGGAACCAACCGCGATGCTGATCTGAGCCTTCGAGATACAGGTCAGCTAGACGGCCATTTGGTGTCTCCGCTTCTGGACGGTAGAGTTGATCACGATGCGAACCACGAATCACGTGCCAATGCGTAGTACCTGAGTCAAACCAAACATCCAGTGTGTCCCGATTCTTTTCGTATTGACTTGCTTCATCACCAATGAGTTCGCTCAATTCTAATTTTTGCCAAGCTTCAATACCGTCTTTCTCAACACGCTTTGCAATTTCTTCTAATAACTCTAAGGTTCTTGGGTGTGGCTCACCACTCTCTTTATGAACCAAGAAAGCCATCGGTACGCCCCATTGGCGTTGGCGTGACAAAGTCCAGTCTGGACGATTGGCAATCATGCTGTGCAATCGCTGCTTACCCCAGGCAGGGAAAAATTCAGTGTTTTCAATACCAGCTAAGGCAGTTTCACGTAAGCTGGCCTTGCCATCGCTGGGCTTCTTATCCATACTCGCAAACCATTGCGAGGTTGCACGGTAAATGATGGGTGACTTATGACGCCAACAATGCATATAGGAATGTGTATAGGTTTTATCTTTTAGTAAGCTCCCAGCTTGACGCAAAGCTTCAACAATCTTCGGATTGGCTTTCCAGATAAATTCATTCGCAAAGAGGGGTAACCATGAGGCATAGACGCCATTACCCATCACTGGATTCAGAATCTCTTGGTCGGATAGACCATGGGCTTTGCAAGACTTAAAGTCTTCCTCGCCATAAGCTGGTGATGAGTGAACAATCCCAGTTCCAGTATCGAGTGTGACGTACTCGGCAGGATAAATTGGCGATAAGCGACGATAGCCCTCATCTAGTTTTGCCAGAGGATGCCAGAAAGAAATGTTTTCTAATTGACTGCCTAAACAGGTCGCAATCACTTTGCCTTCAAGACCATAGTCAGTTAAGCAAGTCTCAACACGATCTTTAGCCAGAATCAATAATTTGTCACCTACATCTACTAATGCATAGTTCACTTCAGGGTGCACATTTAAGGCTTGATTAGCAGGCAAAGTCCAGGGGGTGGTAGTCCAAATCACAGTAAAGCCAGGCTTATTTGGCAGTGCATTCAAGCCAAAGGCTTTAGCAAGAGCAGGGAGTTGCGCGTCATCAAAAGCAAATGCAACATCAACGGCAGTATCAGTCTTGTCTTGGTATTCAACCTCGGCTTCAGCCAATGCAGAACCGCAGTCAAAGCACCAGTTCACAGGCTTGAGACCGCGGAAGACATAGCCCTTTTCCCAAATTTTGCCTAAGGCCCGAATTTCATCAGCCTCATTACGATAGCTCATAGTGAGGTAGGGATTATTCCAATCGCCCAACACCCCTAGACGCTCAAAATCTTTCTTTTGCTTATCAATTTGTACTTGAGCATAAGCACGCGCTTTGGATTGCACTTCGGCAGTTGGTAGATTTTTGCCAAATTGCTTTTCAATCTGAATCTCAATCGGCATGCCATGACAGTCCCAGCCTGGCACATAAACCGAATCAAAACCCATGAGCCAACGGGATTTAATAATCATGTCTTTTAGAATCTTATTTACTGCATGTCCAATATGAATATCACCGTTGGCATAAGGAGGGCCATCGTGCAGAATAAATTTAGGCTGATGAGCATGCGCCGCACGAATCTTTTCATAGAGCTTATTTTTCTGCCACTGTTCAACCCATTGTGGCTCACGCTTGGCTAGATCTCCCCGCATCGGAAATGGGGTGTCTAGCAGGTTGACTGGATAAGCGTTTTCTTTTTCAGACATAAGTTTTTTTCTGGAAATAATTTCTAGCGTGCTGTGCATCTGCCGTAATGGCATGGGTAAGGGTATTGAGGTCAGAGTATTTTTCCTCATCCCGAATTTTTTCTAAGAGCTCTACTGTAACGACTTTGCCATAGGCATCGTGATCGTAATCAAATACATGTGTTTCTAAAAGAACGCGTCCTTCATCTTCAACGGTTGGCCTGACACCTAGGCTAGCCACAGCTGGCAGAGGTTTATTTGATAAACCATGAACCTGCGCGACAAAGATTCCGCTGGTTGCAGGTTTGCGATGGTGCAGATGATTTGCGACAGCAAGATTAAGTGTTGGAAAGCCAAGCTCTCGGCCTAACTTTTGACCATGAATGACGTGCCCAGAAATTCCATAAGGACGACCCAGCAACTTAGCAGCAAGCTGCATATCGCCACTTGCTAATGCATCACGCAGTGCTGAGCTGGAAATACGTTCACCATCTTCAAGGACGGTAGCAATACTGGATACTTCAAAACCCAGTCGATCGCCTGCAGCTTTCAGGCTTGCAAAATTTCCGGCACGTTTAGCTCCATAGCAAAAGTCATCACCAATCAAAATCCATTTGGCGTTTAAACGCTTAACTAGAATCTCTGAAACAAATTCTTCAGGGGTGAGTTTGGCAAAGGCATTATCAAAATGCTCCACTACTACGCGGTCGACTCCAATATCTGAGAATGCACAGAGCTTATCGCGTAAATTCAGAATGCGGGGTGGTGCCTGCTCAGGAGAAAAGAATTCTTTGGGGTGAGGCTCAAAAGTCATCACGCAGCTGACTAAGCCTTTTTCCTTGGCGCCATCCTTAAGTTGTTTTAGCAGGGCGCGATGACCCCTGTGCACTCCATCAAAATTACCGATGGTTAAGGCACAAGCCGGTCCTGCAGAAAACTGGGTGGGGCCACGGAATACGTTCACAAATCGCTTTCAGGGTAGCCATCAATTATATTGTGGGCATGCTTTCAATCGTTACCTTAATCTCAGGCCGCGGATCGAACTTCGAGGCCATCGTCAAAACTGCTCAAAAAGAGGCCTGGCCGGTCATTTTTTCAGGGGTGATTGCCAATCATTCTGCCGCCAAAGGCCTTGATTTTGCTCGCTCAGAGGGCATTCCAGCCTTTACAGTCGAACATCGTGCCCATGCCACTCGGGAGTCTTTTGATGACGCGCTGATCTACAAAATCGACCAATTAGGCGCCGATTTAGTGGTTTTGGCAGGCTTTATGAGAATTCTGACGCCCCAATTTATTCGCCATTTTGAGGGGCGCCTGATCAATATTCATCCAGCCCTATTGCCTCAGTTCCCTGGTTTGCATACCCATGAGCGGGCATTGGAGGCTGGTGTCAAAACGCATGGAGCAACAGTGCACTTTGTGACTGAGGGGGTTGATGAGGGGCCCATCATTTGTCAGGCCTCGGTTCCAGTCTTGACTGACGATAGTGCAGACACGCTAGCTGCACGTGTTTTGTCGGCTGAGCATCAGATTTACCCGCGAGCCGTAAAATGGTTTATTGATGGGCGATTGCGCATTGAAGGTAATCAAGTGAAGTTATCACCTCCGGAGCCGCAATTTTTTAAATATGAGTAAAGAACGTTCATCGCGTGGGTCTGGCCCACGAAGTAGCAATACCAAAAGCTACGCAGCTAAAAATCGAGATGGGTTAAAACGTCCAGAGCGACGCAATGCCAGCGGCAACTTAATTGCGCCAGTAGGCCAAAAGAATTTCTCGAACGCCAAAGCCTTGCCTCAACATGCAATTCACTTAGAACGTTTATTGCCAGAGCTCTTGAGCTTTGAGCAACCAGCCGATCGTGTGGTGAGCCGATATTTCCGTGCAGAGCCACAACTGGGTAACCGAGATCGCGCTTTGATTGCAGAGAGCGCCTTTGCCATTCTGCGAAGAAAAAATGAGTTTGCTCAGTTTGCTGAAAGTGGTGCCGGTTCACAAGCTAGACGTCTCGCTCTCTTGGGTTTGGTGTCCGCTCTCTCTGAAGGCGGTTTAGGTTCTGCTAATCGTGCTGAGAGTGCCATTGCAGATCTGGCACATGTGCTGCAGCCCGGTGAGTATGAGTGGTTGCAACGCTTCTCGACTGTTGACCCGCAAGCCCTGAATCCATTGGTACGTAACAACTTACCAGAATGGTTGTGGGACGCTTTTGGAGCATATCCCGGAGAGGATGCGCGCGAAGACTTGGCGAAGGCTTTGATGCATCCAGCATTACTGGATTTAAGAGCAAACACCATGAAAATCAATCGCGAGCAATTACTGGCGGATATGAATGCGCTAGGTGGACGCTATCAAGCGATTCCAACTCCCTATGCTCCTGATGGAGTCCGCATCATGGGTAAGCCTGCCCTACAAAATACCGTAGCTTTTAAAGCGGGCGCATTTGAAGTGCAAGACGAAGGCAGTCAATTGTTAGCTTATTTGCTTGCTCCGAAACGTGGTGAGATGGTGGTCGACTTTTGCGCTGGCGCAGGTGGTAAAACTTTAGCTATTGGAGCACTCATGCGCTCGACAGGACGCTTGTATGCTTTTGACACCTCAGAGCGTCGACTCGCGAACTTAAAGCCTCGACAAGCTCGTAGCGGCCTCTCTAATGTGCATCCTGTGTGGATTGATAGTGAGAACGATGCCAAGATCAAACGCTTGGCTGGAAAGATTGATCGTGTACTCGTAGATGCCCCTTGCAGTGGCATGGGAACTTTGCGCCGTAATCCAGATCTGAAATGGCGCCAAACTCCACAGGGCGTTTTAGAGCTCAATCAAAAGCAGGCCAACATTTTGCATTCAGCTAGTCGCTTGCTTAAGCCAGGTGGCCGCTTGGTATATGCCACCTGCAGCCTTTTGCCCCAAGAAAACCAACAGATTGCAGAAGATTTTCTGGCCAACCATCCCGATTTTGAGATTATTCCTGCTGCAGAGGCCCTTAAACCACTGTTTCCTAAAGATATTTTGCCTATTGGTTGCAGCAAGGAGAATCCTTGGTGGCAGCTATGGCCCCATATTCATGGGACCGATGGCTTCTTTGGTGCGATTTTCCAAAGAAAAGCCAGCACTACGCCTCCTAAAGAGGTTTCCAAGAAGAAGTTGAAAGAAGAGCCCGAGCAATAACCCTTGTGCTTAGAAGGTTCTAAAATAGAGCTTTAGTAGATCTACAAGGACAACTCCTTTTGAATACCGTTTCAGGGTTTGATCAGTTTTTACATTGGCTAGCAAATGGCTACCTCAATTGGGCTTGGTGGCAAATTGTGATCTTTACTTTGATCGTCACCCACATCACGATCGCCGGCGTGACGATTTTTTTGCATCGTTGCCAAGCCCACCGCGCATTAGATTTGCATCCAATCGCTTCTCATTTTTTCCGTTTTTGGCTTTGGCTGACAACCGGCATGGTGACTAAAGAATGGGCTTCGGTCCATCGTAAGCACCACGCTAAATGCGAGACCATTGACGATCCTCATAGTCCTCAAGTTCTGGGCATTCAAACCTTGCTAACTCGAGGCGCCGAGCTTTACAAAAAAGAAGCGGCAAATTCAGAGACCTTAGAAAAATTTGGTCATGGCACGCCCGATGACTGGATTGAGCACAACCTCTACTCCAAGTTTTCTTGGCAGGGTGTTGCTTTGATGCTCATCATCGATGTATTTCTGTTTGGTGCAATCGGACTGACCGTTTGGGCCGTTCAGATGTTATGGATTCCAGTAACTGCAGCTGGAGTGATTAATGGCATTGGGCACTTCTGGGGTTACCGAAACTACGATTGTGAAGATGCTTCGCGCAACATCATGCCATGGGGCATTTTGATTGGTGGTGAAGAGTTGCACAATAATCATCACACCTTTGCAACCAGTGCAAAGCTCTCCAGCAAGTGGTATGAATTCGATATTGGTTGGTTGTATATCCAGATGATGAGCGCAGTAGGATTAGCAACGATCAAGAAAACCTCGCCTAAGCCCTTCATGAGTGATTTGCGTCCTGCCGATCAAGGAACCCTAGAGGCTATTATTGCCAATCGTTACGAGATCATGGCTCGCTACAGTAAAACCTTGCGTCGCTTCTTTAGTAACGAAGTTCAGCATATGCAAGTCTTGGCAGGGCATTTAAGTGATGCGCGTTCATGGTTATGCAAAGATGAGACTCGCCTTAGCGAGGAAGAGAAGCTTAAGCTTGAAGAGTTGATTTCTGCAAATGCGCAGTTACGCAAGATGATTGAGATGCGTCGCGAGTTACAGATGTTATGGGGTCGCTCTAATGCGACTCGTGAGCAATTGGTTTCGCAGTTGCATGCCTGGTGTCAGCGTGCAGAAGACAGTGGCCTAACCAGCTTACGCGAATTCTCATTGAGATTGCGTCGCTACGCTTAATTTGTTTGAGAATTCTCGGTATTAAAAAACCCGCACTGAGCGGGTTTTTTAATGACTGAAAAGTAGTAATTACTTCAGCTTGGATTCTTTATAAGCAACGTGCTTGCGAATAGTAGGATCAAACTTCATGATCTCCATTTTCTCAGGCTTGGTACGCTTGTTTTTCGTAGTTGTGTAGAAGTGACCAGTACCAGCTGATGACTCTAATTTGATTTTTTCTCTGCCGCCCTTAGCCATTTGTGCGCTCCTTAAATTTCGCCACGTGCACGAAGATCAGACAACACGGCATCAATACCGTTTTTGTCGATGACGCGCAAACCAGCGTTGGTCAAGCGCAAGCTAACCCAACGGTTTTCAGATTCAACCCAGAAACGACGATTTTGCAAATTAGGCAAAAAGCGACGCTTCGTTTTATTGTTTGCATGGGAAACATTATTGCCAACCATCGGCTTTTTCCCAGTGACTTGGCAAACTTTTGCCATGACAGACTCCATAATTGCGAAAAAAAGAGATTGTATCAGGCTAGGGCCTATTTGAGCTAGTCCTTATTTGCTTTTGACTAAGCACTCTGAGCCTGGTTTTGGGTAGCAAGCCTTGAAAAACCCATATAAGTTAGTGTTCACTATCATTTTTGGCTATTCTGAATAAGCCCTGCATCTGAAAAGGAGAAGAAACCGCTGCTACTGACAATGCAATGGTCAAGCAAGGGAATGTCTACCAGCTGCAGGGCTTTCTCAAGGGTTTTTGTCAGATCCTGATCGGCCTGGCTTGGCAGTGGGTTGCCGCTGGGATGGTTGTGCGCAACGATGAGCGCGCTGGCATTCCTTTCAAGCGCCTCTTTCAGGATCTCCCGAGGGTAGACTGCCGTATGGGTAATCGAGCCTCTAAAGAGCTCGTGGCACTCAATCAGACGGCAGCGGGCGTCTAGGTATAGACAGAGGAAAACTTCGTGAGGAAGGCGCCCAATCTTAGCCTGCAAGAACTCCCTCACATGGTTTGGCGATGCAAAGATCGAATCTTGAGCCAGTTTCTCTTCAAGACTGCGTTTCACTAGCTCATAAGCTGCCTGAATTTGAGACCATTTAGACCAGCCCATCCCATGAATCGCGGTCAGCTCCTCAGGACTGCTGTTCAGGAGCTTTGGCAGACTGCCGAATTGAGCCAAAAGATCTTCTGCTAACTCAACGGCAGTTTTCCCCTTTACCCCAACCCGAAGAAAAATAGCCAGAAGTTCTGCATTGCTTAAGGTGCTTGCCCCTAGTGAACGTAATTTTTCGCGGGGTTGCTCTGGTTTAGGCCATTTAGAGATGGGGGAATCAACGCATTGCGAGGGTCTCGCTACAATTGGAGAATGTCCAAGCTTACTGTTTTGCCCAATTCCTATTTGACTTTGAACTACCGACTCACCCTGCCGAATGGGGCTGATTACATTAATACCTTTGTGGATCGGCCTGCTACGGTTTTGATGGGGTCTGGACAATTTGCACCTTGTTTTGAAAAAGTATTACTGGGTTTAGAGGTGGGAGAAAAAAGAAGCGCTCTGTTATCTCCCGAAGAGAGTTTTGGTGATCGAAAAGAGGATCTAGTGCAGTGGGTTTCTCTGCAAGCGCTTAAAGAGGGGCGCGATGAGGATGTGGAATTTAATCCAGGTGATGTGATTGAGTTCAATGCACCAAGTGGCGCACAGTATGCTGGAGTATTGCAGTCGATTAATGAAGAGGGCGCTTGGTTTGATTTCAATCATCCTCTGGCTGGAGTGGCAGTCAATTTCGAAGCACAAATTGTGGCAATTATGTGAGAGTGATGCATGAGTGAGTCGAACCTTCCCGAGATTCTGATGGCTCAACCCCGTGGCTTTTGTGCAGGGGTGGACCGGGCAATCAATATCGTCAATGAAGCTCTCAATCGTTTTGGTGCGCCGATTTACGTGCGCCATGAAATCGTACATAACGCTTATGTTGTTAATGAGCTGCGGGATAAAGGTGCTGTATTTGTTGAAGAGTTGCATGAGGTGCCCAAGGGTGGAATTGTGGTGTTTAGTGCGCATGGTGTTTCTCAAGAAGTGAGAAAAGATGCAGAGGAGCGTGGCCTACAGGTATACGACGCAACTTGTCCCCTAGTAACTAAGGTCCATCTCGAAGTGATCAAGCTGTGCAAAGAGGGCTTCACAGTATTGATGATTGGGCATGCAGGACATCCTGAGGTGGAAGGCACTATGGGCCAGGTTAAGGAGGGCGTATTCCTGATTGAAAACTTGACCGATGTAGCGAAATTATCTTTCCCAGTAGAAACCAAAATAGCTTTTGTTACCCAGACAACTTTATCGATTGATGAGACTAAAGAAATTGTCATAGCACTGACAGAAAAATTTCCCAATATTGTTCAACCCCGCAAGCAAGATATTTGTTACGCAACCCAAAACCGACAAGATGCTGTGAAGTTCATGGCACCGCAAGTCGAAGTGGTGATTGTGGTGGGAAGTCAGGCAAGCTCAAACTCGAATCGCCTACGTGAACTTTCTGAAAAGTTAGGCGTACCTTCTTACATGGTCGATGCCCCCGATCAGCTCAAGCCAGAATGGTTTGCAGGCAAGCAGCGTGTAGGTCTTACTGCTGGTGCGTCAGCCCCAGAGAGTCTGGCTCAGTCGATTGTTGCGCGTATTCAAGAGTTTGGACCGCGCAGTGTTAGACCGCTGCCTGGCGTAGTCGAGGATGTGACCTTTTCGCTACCTAAAAATTTAGTAGCCTAGACTTGTTTTAATAGCTCGCGCAGCATATTGCACATCTGCACGATTTCCTCATCAGCGATATTGAGTGCCGGCATAAAACGTAGCAAGTTTGGTCTTGGAGAATTAATCAATAATCCCTCTGGACTACGATCACGGGCAAGCTCAACCAATTTAGGGCCAACATCTTTGCCCAACATCAATGCTCGGAGTAGACCTTCGCCGCGCTCGCCCTCGAGGCCAAATTCATTGACTAATTTAAGTAGCTCGCCACGTAAGAGAGCGCCCTTCGCTTTGACTGCATCTAAAAATCCTGGAGCAAGGAGTTGTTCAATCACGCTCATACCCACAGCGGTCATTAGCGGATTACCGTTGTAGGTACCACCCTGATCGCCCGGCACAAAACAAGCAACAGCATCGGTTGCCAGTACTGCAGCCAGTGGCACTCCGCCACCAATACCTTTGCCTAAACTCATGATGTCGGGCTCAATATCGTATAGCTGGTGTGCAAAGAGTTTGCCTGTTCGCCCACATCCTGCTTGCACTTCATCCACAATCAAAAGAATGTTGTGCTCTTTGGTGAACTTACGCAAGCTCTTCATGAACTCAGGATCTGCAGGTATGACGCCGCCTTCGCCTTGGACTGGTTCGAGCATCACCGCAACCGTGTTGTGAGTGACTAATTTTTTAACCGATTCGAGATCATTCAGATCTGCTTTAGGAAAACCAGGAACTTGGGGCGCAAATAAAGTATCCCAACCCGGTTTACCAGAGGCGCTCATAGTGGCAAGGGTGCGACCATGAAAGCTGTGATCAAACGTAATGATCTCGAAAGCACCGCCTTTATGGAGTTGACCCCATTTGCGTGCTAATTTAATTGCACCTTCATTGGCTTCGGCTCCACTGTTGGCAAAAAAGACTTTGTCAAAACAACTATTACTCGTTAGCAGGTTTGACAAACCAATCATCGGTTCGTTATAAAAAGCTGGACTAGGATTAATTAACTTTTTCGCCTGCGTATTCAATGCCGAGATCATGCCGGGGTTACCATGACCCAAGCAGTTGACAGCCCAGCCTTGCAGAAAATCTAGGTAGCGTTTGCCGTTATTGTCTGTTAACCAAGACCCTTCACCTTCAACCATGATCACGTCAGGCCGCTGGGTGATAAACATCACTGAGTGGGTATCAATAGAAGTCGGCACTTTGCTCATGTCCATGGATGATTAAGGGATTTACTTAAGACCCCATTATTACGCAGAAGCCAGATCCGCGGCGCTAGTGAAAGAGTCTGCAAAAAATTCTTCTTCGGGCAAATGACATTTTGATGAAAAGTCTTGCCGAGCCGCATTTACCATCACCGGAGCACCACAGGCATAGACCTGGAAGGCTGACATGTCTGGGTGATCTTGCATCACGGCTGCATGCACAAAGCCGGTGCGACCAGCCCAAGTATCCTCGGGCAGACCATCGGAGATGACTGGGGTGTAAATAAATTGAGGAATATCTTTGGCCCAAGATTGACATAGTTCATCAAGATAAAGATCTGTGGGGCGACGTCCACCCCAATAGAGATGAATTGGGCGCGCGATCTTTTTCGCCTGCATCTGCTCGATGATCGATTTAATCGGTGCAAAGCCAGTGCCAGCAGCAACGAAAATGATGGGCTTTTGAGAATCTTCTCTCAGGAAAAAGCTCCCCAAGGGACCTTCAAATCGCAAAATATCTTTTTCTTTTAAAGCGGGAGTGGCTGCACCAAAGACAAAATCGGTAAAGAGGCCACCAGGCAGATGGCGGATATGCAACTCAAGTGGGCCCTCATTTGTGGGGGCAGTAGCGATCGAGTAAGCGCGTCTTTGCCCATCCTTTAAGAGAAACTCAACATATTGACCTGCTAAATACTGGAACCGATCCGTAGCGGGCAACTGGAGTTTAAGAATCGCAACATCTGAGCTTGGCATCGATAGAGAAGCTACTCGACAAGGTACCTTGCGCACTGGAATATCACCGCTGCCCTGAATCTCTCGAGCCTCAATTAAAAGATCTGACTGAGGATGGCAGCAGCAAAATAAAGCAGAGCCAGCAGCTTCTTCAGCGGGTGGTAGGGCGCCAGCGCTATGCTGACCGTGGGTCACTTGACCTTCAAGAACCTTTCCTTTACAGGAACCGCAAGCACCATTTTTGCAACCATAAGGTAGCTGAATATTCTGCCGAAGGGCTGCCTCAAGCAGGGTTTCATCCGCGCTAACCTCAAATTGTTTACCACTCGCTTTGAGGGTAACTTGGTAAGACATACTCATTCCTTTAATAAATCGTTACGATGTCGGTTATGCAATCGTTTGGTAAACCTCGAATTTTGATTATTGGCTGCGGCGATATTGGTCTGCGCGTAGCCAAACAACTCGTTCGTCACTACAAAGTCTTTGCTTTAACTTCTCAAGCAAGCCGGTTTGCTGAGCTTAGAGCAGTTGGAGCCACGCCACTTTTAGGTAATCTGGATGAACCCAATAGCTTATGGCGTTTAAGTGCGATCGCTGAAACCGTAATTCATTTAGCACCCCCACAAAATATGGGCCGTTTGGACCAGCGCACTCGCAATCTCATCCGAATTTTATCCCAAAGACCCAATCACGTCCGACGCCTGATTTATGTTAGTACTACAGGTGTCTACGGTAATCATTTTGGAGCTCAAGTCAGCGAAACAACCCCAGTTCAGCCTGAAAGTGAAAGGGCATGGCGGCGGGTTGATGCTGAGCGAGCCTTGAGACTATGGGCACCGGCGCATGGAGTCTTATTGACCATTTTGAGGGTCCCAGGAATTTATGCGCTAGATCGTTTGCCGCTTGAGCGAATAGAGTCAAAGACGCCAGCACTCTTGCCTGAGGAGGATGCTTATTCCAATCATATTCATAGTGAAGATCTGGCTAGGCTGGTTTGTGCGGCTGTTTATCACGGTAAACCGCAAAGAGTGATTAATGCCTGTGATGGTGGCGAGACTAAGATGGGCGATTACTTTGATCAAGTTGCTGATGCATTTGCATTAGCAAGACCACCGCGCTTATCCGCAAAAGAATTAGAGGGCTTAGTAAGTCCTATGCTTTGGTCTTTTATGAGAGAGTCTCGACGCGTCATGAATCTGCGCCTCAGTGAATTAAAAACGACTTTGCGCTATCCGAGCGTAGCAGCATTCCTGAAAACTATTTCCAAGAATCCTTAAGCCCTACCGCACGATTGAAAACAGGCTTGCCAGGTTTAGAGTCGACTTGATCGGCAACAAAATAACCATGACGCTCAAACTGATAGCGCTCTTCTGGCTTTACTTCTTTCATACAGGGCTCTAAGTAAGCAGTGATTGTTTGCTTGGAGTGGGGATTAATTGCGTCTAGGAAATTCTTATCCCCACTGTCTGGGTGAGGATCATTGAAGAGGTGGTCATAAAGACGCACTTCCGCAGGTACAGCCTCTTTGGCGCTGATCCAATGAATATTCCCTTTAACTTTGTAGTTATTCGATCCTGCGGTACCACTCTTGCTATCTGGGAAGTAATTTGCATTGACCTGAATCACATTGCCCGCAGCATCTTGCTCAAAGCCAGTACATTCAATCACAAAGCCATGGCGCAAACGAACTCGGCTGCCAACTTGATCACCTATGGGTGGGTAAAGTCTGAAGAAGCCTTTGACCGGCTCTTTCATAAAGTCATCTGCTTCAATCCACAACTCGCGTGTGAAATGAAAATCTCGATTGCCCCATTCAGGATGTTGAGGGTGGCGGGGCGCTGAGCAGGACTCGCTAGCTTGTGGATCAAAGTTTTGTATCACGAGCTTAAGAGGCTTTAAGACTGCGGTTGCTCGAGGCGCTCTGATTTCAAGATCATCTCGCAAAGCTTGCTCAAGCGTACTCATATCAATCCAGCTATCAGCCTTAGAGACGCCGATGCGCTCGCAAAATAAACGAATACTTTCTGGGGTATAGCCACGCCGACGTATGCCGACAATGGTAGGCATACGGGGATCATCCCAAGCATCAACATGCTTTTCTTCTACCAATTGAAGCAATTTTCTTTTGCTAGTAATGGTGTAAGTCAGGTTCAGACGAGCAAATTCATATTGATGCGGCAGAGGACCCTTGAAAACGCCCGCCTCTTTTAATGCGTTGAGAACCCAGTCATAGAGTGGGCGATTATTCTCAAACTCTAAGGTGCAGATTGAGTGAGAAACATTTTCAAGTGCATCTGAGATGCAATGTGTGAAATCATAAAGTGGATAGATACACCACTTATTCCCAGTGCGATGATGGTCGGTATGGCGAATACGATAAACGACTGGGTCGCGCATCACAATATTGGGATGCGCCATATCAATCTTGAGTCGCAGAACATGTTCACCATCTTTGAACT
>DAISKI010000017.1:0-21043 GCA_036821065.1 Polynucleobacter sp.
AGGGGTCGAGCATTTCAATTTCATGACCCAGCGAATGCAATTCTTTGGCAACCCATGGACTAAAGCGGGATTCGAGTTTGAGGCTGTCGCTAGTCTGACCCCAAGTACGCCCGAGTAACCAGCGTGGACGACTGATGGCATCTTGTGGATCAAGACCGTATGTCGCAGTCCTAGTAAAGACAGCACATTGGGTTTGAGGTTGTCCATCGCCACCCATCGTTCCGTACACCATCGTTTTCCCATCTTTGAATAAAGCTAGCGCAGGATTGAGGGTGTGGAATGGTTTTCGATAGGGCTCGAGATGATTGAGTGTCTTGGGATCAAGAGAAAAACTGCAACCACGGTTTTGCCAATTAACGCCTGAACTTGGCAACACAATACCGGCACCGAACTCGTGATAAATGCTTTGAATGAAAGAAACACTATTGCCGTGTTTATCAACCACGCCCATCCAAATGGTATCGGCAGGACCTTTACCTTGACCCCAGGGCAAAGCTTTTTCAGGATCAATATTTTTCGCCAGCTTCTTTAAAAAAGCAGGGGCTAAAAATGATTGCGCATGTTTTTTCATATACGCAGGATCAGTCACAAATTGATCGCGTACTTTAAAGGCTTGCTTAGTAGCTTCAACACAGTGGTGAACATATTCAGCACTATCCACTTTGAAGCGCTTGAGATTGAGTTGATCCAAAATACCCAAAATCATCAAAGAGACCACACCTTGGGTTGGTGGAGTCATGTTGTAAATATGACCTAAGCTATGCTTTAACTCTAGCGGGTCAATCAGTTTGGCATGGTGACGATGCAAGTCACTCAGGCGCAACGGGCTACCTAATTCAGTCAGTTCTTTGGCGAGTAATTCAGCTAGATCACCACGGTAATAATCTTCCGTTCCTTTTTTCGCGATCTGCCTTAAGGTTTTTGCCAGACGCTCTTGTTTGAAAATGCTGCCTACTGTAGGTGCACGACCATTAACAAGAAAGGTTTCTGCAAAACCTGGGATTGGACTTAGCTCTTCTCGTTTCTTGGCAGTCAGACTGGATTGACTAAAAGTCACTGGTACTCCAGCTTCCGCATAGTGAATCGCATCAGCTAATAATCTTGATAGAGGAATTTTTCCTCTCAACGCTTTCTGAGAAAGTTGTTGTGCAGCTCCCCATCCTGAGATAGTTCCCGCAACCGTATTCGCAGCTACTGCACCACGGAATGGAATGGCTTTAGTGATGCCGCGTTCGGCGTACCATTTTTTGCTGGCTAAGCCGGCGGCGGCCCCGCAAGCATCAATCCCGCCCATGGCTTGACCGGGGGAGTGAATAACCCAAAAAGAGTCTCCGCCAATAGAGTTCATATGAGGGTAGACCACGGCAATAGTTGCAGCGGCAGCAATCATGGCCTCCAGTGCATTACCGCCTTCTCGTAGAACAGCAACTGCAGATTCTGATGCCAGGGAATGTGGAGCAACCGCCATCCCCTGAATACCCCATTTTTGTTGCATATGTCGTCTTAGCCTTATTGAATACCCGATTGTAGATCGCGGGAAAACCCCAATCCATTTTGATGAGGAATTACCCTAAGTAATGGATTTATCTCGATTTTTTAACAGCATAATTGCTTCGTTGTTTAATTCCATAAAAATATTTAGGAGCTACTGATGTCAACATCAACCAAAGCAGCCCCAATGACTGCTGAAGAACGCAAGGTTATTTTTGCATCTTCACTCGGTACAGTCTTTGAGTGGTACGACTTTTATCTATACGGTTCATTGGCTGCGGTTATTGCCAAGCAATTCTTCTCAGGCTTAGATGCAGGCTCTGCTTTCATTTTCGCTTTGTTGGCTTTTGCTGCCGGCTTTATTGTTCGCCCTTTTGGCGCCTTGGTGTTTGGTCGCTTAGGTGATTTGATTGGTCGTAAGTACACCTTCTTGGTCACCATTCTGATTATGGGTGGATCCACCTTTGTGGTCGGTATTTTGCCGAACTATGCAACGATTGGTGTGGCTGCCCCAGTTCTTCTGATTGCCCTACGTTTGCTTCAAGGTTTGGCATTAGGCGGTGAGTATGGTGGCGCTGCAACCTATGTTGCTGAGCATGCCCCTAATGGTAAGCGTGGTGCTTACACTGCTTGGATTCAGACTACAGCAACGATGGGTCTTTTCCTTTCTTTGTTAGTGATTTTGTTCACTCGTGAACTGACTGGCCCTGATTTTGAAGTTTGGGGCTGGCGTGTTCCATTCATTGTTTCGATTGCACTCCTGGGCGTTTCAGTGTGGATCCGTTTGTCAATGAATGAATCTCCTGCATTTAAGAAAATGAAAGAAGATGGCAAGCTGTCTAAGTCACCTTTGGGCGAATCTTTCGGCCAATGGAAGAACTTGAAGATTGTGATCTTGGCTCTCTTTGGTTTGGTTGCTGGACAAGCTGTGGTTTGGTATACAGGCCAGTTCTATGCTTTGTTCTACCTCACTCAAGTTCTCAAAGTAGATGCTAAGACAGCCAATCTGTTAATCGCTGCTGCCTTGTTAGTTGCAACACCATTCTTTGTAGTCTTCGGAAGCTTGTCAGATAAGATCGGTCGTAAGGTCATCATCATGGGTGGTTTGTTATTGGCTGTGATTACCTACATTCCAAATACTCCAGTCTCCGTATTTAATGGGCTGACACACTTTGCTAATCCTGCTTTAGAAAATGCAATGGCAACAGCACCAGCAACAATTACTGCTGATTTGTCTGAATGTACTTTCCAGTTCAATCCAACCGGTACTGCCAAGTTCACCAGCTCTTGCGATATTGCAAAACAGGTGATGGCTTCCAATTCTGCTAGCTACACTACAGTTGCTGGTCCAGCAGGTAGCGTTGCGAAGGTCAAGATCGGTGAAACTGAGATTGAAGGCTATTCAGCAAAAGGTCTTGACCCTGCTGATGCGAAAGCAAAAGATGCTGCGTTTAAGAAAGCAATTCGTGATGACTTGACAGCTGCTGGTTATCCAGTCAAAGCGGATCCAGCTGCCATCAATTATTTCGCTGTCTTCTTGCTCTTGGCTTTCTTGGTCCTGTTAGTAACGATGGTTTACGGTCCAATCGCTGCGATGTTGGTAGAGATGTTCCCAACCCGTATTCGTTACACCTCAATGTCCTTGCCATACCATATTGGTAACGGTTGGTTCGGTGGCTTATTGCCAACCATCTCCTTTGCCTTGGTTGCGCAGAACGGTAATATTTACTACGGTCTCTGGTATCCAATCATCATTGCTGCAATGACTTTGGTTATCGGTACCTTGTTCGTTCGTGAAACTAAGGATATCGATATTTACGCACGTGACTAAGTAGTTGAATAAAGTCTTACTGAGTTTTAATAAGAACCCGACCTGATGGTCGGGTTTTTTATTCCCACAAATCAGCTTGTTTACTGCGCTTGAGTAATGCCATATTTTGATCAGCGATAGACGTTTGGCGGCTGCCGGGTATGAGTTCCATATGGGCGCCAGCAGCAAGTGTACCGACTCGATTCACTTTGAGATACCAGCCGCTGAAACCCGATTGCAGCATGGCTTTAACTGCTCCCTTGTAACCCATTTTGGCGTTGAACTTAAAGCAGGGTTCACGCAGTTTGACTACTGTGAACTCAAGATCGCCAATCAGCAGAATGTCGCCAACATATACATTAGTCTCGAGCAAACCTTCGATGGTGAAGTTTTCTCCAAGGGACCCCGGCGCCAAATTGATGGGACGTTTTGTTTCTCGAGTGAGGAGTTCGTTCCAAAAGGTGTAGTGTTCGGATGGGTAGGCATAGATCGCCATATCAATTCCGCCATGAACTGCGAGGTCAGCCTGCTCGTCACCCTGAACACCCAGCCTGGTAATTTCTACTGAGACAGGATTATCCAGATTGCTAATCGATTGCTTGTGTATGGCTGATACTACTTTGGAGGGTTCGTTAGTATTTTGAGTAAATAGTTGCCCTACTTTTCCAATAGAGATGGAGAGGAGTTTTCCGGAGCGGGCTTGAGTCATTTTGGGCTTACCTTCAGATGGGCTTTAATATAGGGGCTATGAGTTACTTTTATGAATACTTGCTGCCATTGTTTTACCGCGTCAGCATTTACTTCGCTAATTCGTTTCTAGACGATCCAGCAATGCTGGCTTTTGCCTTTTGTTAGGGATGTATTAAAGATACCGCAATTTGATAGCTTGTGCTAATGGCTTATCCCAATGGGGCTGGTCATAAACTATGGTTAGTATTGATTTGTTAACTCACCCATTTATTCAATAAGGCATTCAAATGATTAAGAAAATATTCACCATAGCGCTAGCAGGTACTTTTGCATTAGGCCCGTTGACAGGTAATGCCTGTACCAGTTTTTTATTGAAGGGTAATGATGGTGGTTTTGTCTATGGCCGTACGATGGAATTCGGCTTACCTCTCAAATCCCAGCTCACAGTGATACCTCGTAATTACCAAGCGCAGGGTGTTGGCGTAGATAGCAAACCTGGCACTGGCTTGAACTGGACCACTAAGTATGCTGCTGTAGGCATGAATGGCTTAGGCTTGCCAGTACTGGTTGATGGTATGAATGAAAAAGGTTTGGTAGGGGGTTTGCTTAATGCACCCAATACTGCTGAGTATCAAAAGGTAAGCCCTGCAGATTCTGCCAATAGCATCGCATCAGTACAAATGCTGATGTATGCCTTGACCAATTTTGCGACTGTGAGCGAAGTGAAGGTCGGCTTTGAAAAGATCAAAGTGAATCGCTCGATCATTCCAGCCTTTCATAATCAATCAGCACCAGTACGCATGACTTTGCATGATGCGACCGGTAAAAGTATTGTGATTGAGTATCTCAAGGGCGAGCTAGTGATTACTGATAATCCAGTGACTGTGATGACTAATGATCCCGCTTTCAGAGATCAACTGAATAGCATTGGTAACTATGCAAACCTGACTCCAGTTGAAAAAGATCCGATGGTTATTAATGGAGCAACTTATGTTCCTCCCAGCTCAGGTAGTGGCTTACATGGTTTGCCCGGTGATTACCTGAGCCCAAGCCGCTTTATTCGAGCACTCTTTCTATCAAAATCTGCGCCAACGAATGTGAGCACTGATCAGCAAACCCATACGGCTTGGCATATCTTGGGTAGCTTCGATATTCCGCCCGGCGCGATTAGCTTGCCAGCAACCAATGCCTATGGCGGCGGCGCTGGTGGAATTGAGATTACCGAGTGGACTGTTGTAGCCGATAACAAAAATATGATGTACTACGTCAAAATGTTTGAGACTACGAATGTGCAGGCATTTGATATGAAGAAAATAGATCTCAATGCTAAAGAGGTGAAGTATTACGACCTGAATAAACCTCAGACTTATATTCCCATTAATTAATACGTATGCAGATGTATTCCTATGAGCCCAAGAATGGACATGGCTTACCCCATGATCCATTTAATGCCATTGTTGGCCCTAGGCCGATCGGGTGGATTTCTACGCAAAGCAAAGCAGGTGTAGCCAATCTTGCTCCTTATAGCTTCTTTAATGCTTTTAACTATGTTCCACCCATCATTGGCTTCTCTAGCGTGGGTTACAAAGACACAGTCAGAAATATTGAAGAGACGGGTGAGTTTGTTTGGAATTTGGTTACCAAAGATTTAGCTGAAGTGATGAATCAATCTTCAGCTGTCTACCCACCCGAAACCAGCGAGTTTGATGCTCTCAATCTTGAAAAGGCTTCATCCACATTGGTGACTCCCCCAAGAGTAGCGAAGGCAAAGGTTGCATTTGAATGTCAGTGCACCGAGATCATTCAGCTCAAAGGGATCTCAGGAGAGAAGGTGAAGACTTGGTTAGTTTTAGGTGAGGTAGTGAAAATCCACATTGACCAGTCTTTATTAAAAGACGGTGTCTACGACACTGCTAAAGCAGGCCACATCCTCAGGGCCGGCGGACCAGGCGATTACTTCACGGTGGGGCAAGAGCAGCTTTTTGAGCTATTGAGACCTCGCTAAGAGTTCCTTTTCATCTTATAATCATGAGTTCGGCGAATTAGCTCAGCTGGTTAGAGCGACGGAATCATAATCCGCAGGTCCGGGGTTCAAATCCCTGATTCGCCACCAAATTGAAGGCCATTGCATTTTGCAGTGGCCTTTTTCATATCTAGGGTTTAATGAATGATGGCTAAAGTTTGGAACTTTGTTTTCTTTCAGGTGGGCTGGTTTGCATGCGTTTTGGGCGCCGCAAATGGACAAGCATTCTGGGCAGTTTTGGGCACGCTCCTCTATGTCTTTTTCCATGTATGGCAATCTGAGGATAAAAGGACCGAGAGTATTCTATTGTTCAAGGCTTTTATATACGGAGTAAGTGCTGACTCACTTATTATGAACCTTGGCTTTTTGGGCTTTAATGATGTCTGGCCAAGTCAATATTTGTCCCCCGCCTGGATGTGGGCACTGTGGGTGTTGGTAGCCAGCACGATTAATGGGTCGCTTTCTTGGCTAAAGGGCAAACCCATCTTAGGTGCCATCTTAGGCGCTATCGCCGGACCCTTGTCATATGAGGCGGGAATGAAGCTAGGGGCTGGGAATTGGGGTTCTAGTCATAAATGGATCGGATTTGCCCTAGTCTCATTAGTTTGGGCGCTTGCCATTCCCCTCTTTCTGTATTGGAATAAAACAACAAGCAATAGGACCTTAAACAAAAATCTGTAAATTCCTGAGGATAAGGGCTTGCAAGAACTACTGTTTTTATATACAGTAACTTCTAAGTTGTTAAACAGCCAGTAAATCTACGGGAAATAGCCCTAAACATAGCGAAAAAGGAATCAAAATGGCCTTGGATGATAAGAAAAAATCAGCCTCTTCAGAGTTCGAAGGGATGAGCGGAGACAAGCAAAAGGCGCTATCAGCAGCCTTAGCGCAAATTGAAAAACAGTTCGGCAAAGGCTCCATCATGCGATTGGGCGATGCTGAAATTAGCCAAGATATTCAGGTCGTATCGAGCGGTTCGCTCGGTTTAGACATAGCACTCGGCGTAGGCGGTTTAGCACGCGGGCGTGTTATTGAAATCTATGGCCCAGAATCTTCCGGCAAAACAACCTTGACCTTGCATGCGATTGCAGAAATGCAAAAGTTAGGCGGAACCTGCGCCTTTATCGATGCTGAGCATGCGCTCGATGTGCAATATGCATCACGATTAGGTGTTGATGTAAACAATCTCTTGATCTCACAACCAGATACTGGAGAACAAGCTCTAGAAATCGCAGATGCATTAGTACGTTCAGGCTCGATTGATCTCATCGTGATTGACTCTGTTGCAGCTTTGGTACCAAGAGCGGAGATTGAAGGCGACATGGGTGATTCCCTGCCAGGTTTGCAAGCGCGTTTGATGAGCCAAGCATTACGTAAATTAACAGGTGCTATTAAGCGTACCAACACAACAGTAATTTTCATTAACCAAATTCGTATGAAGATAGGTGTGATGTTTGGTTCTCCAGAAACGACTACTGGCGGCAACGCGCTGAAGTTCTATGCATCGATGCGTTTAGATATTCGCCGCATCGGTAGCATCAAAAAGGGCGATGAGGTTGTTGGTAATGAAACCCGCGTCAAGGTCGTTAAGAATAAGGTTTCCCCGCCATTCCGCGAAGCTATTTTCGACATCATGTACGGCGCCGGTATCTCCAGAGAAGGTGAAATTATCGATATGGGTGTAGAAGCGGATCTCGTTGAAAAATCTGGATCCTGGTATAGCTACAACGGTGAGCGTATTGGTCAAGGTAAAGATAATGTCCGTGATTTCTTGAAAGAGAATCCAGAAATTGCCAAAGACATTGAAGGCAAAATACGTGAGAAGTTAGGCGTCAAAGCCGGTACAGCAGTAGTAGCAGATGTAATAGGCGAAGAAGAGGAAGTCGAATAATTCGATGTCTGAATTAAGTAGTAAAGCCAAACAAGGCCCGAGTCTAAAAGCTCGGGCTTTGCGCCTTTTATCTTCTAGAGAATATAGCCGTAAGAACTTGGCTAGTAAGCTTGAAGAGTCGATGGCGCGATCATTGAAAAAAGATCTATTAGCAAATGATGCTGAGCCCAAACTGGCCGCAACTGAAATAACCAAACAGATAGAAGCGGTTCTCGATGATTTTGAGGCACGAGGTTGGCTCTCTGATGAGCGCTTTGCTGAAGCTCTAGTGAGACGTCGTAGCGAGCGCTATGGAGCCCGCAAAATTCAAGAGGAACTCCTCAAAGCAGGCGTAGATGGCAAAAAAACTGCAGGCTTATTACAGGGCTTAAGGGAGACTGAGCGAGAGCGGGCCCAAGAGCTCTGGCAGAGAAAGTTTGGAGTGCTGGCTCAAGACCAAAAAGAGCGTGCCAGACAGTATCGCTTTCTGGCTTCAAAAGGCTTTAGTGCCGAGGTTGTCGGCAAGATTGTTGGCGGCCGACCCCAAGACTAGGGCAATTACGGATAGATCAGGCTCTGTTGACGCGTTGCAGCATGATAGACTTCGGGGGTCGATAAAGCCTGACAGATTTATTCAATTTGCTTGTCACAAGCATGAGTGAAAATCTCTGACTAGAAGGTGAAGTTGGCCTTACTAATCCATACCACTTGCATCAAAAGATACCGTTTCCGGAGTCATTATGAAAATTCACGAGTACCAAGGCAAAGAACTTTTGCGCCAATTCAATGTGCCAGTACCCAATGGCATCCCTGCATTTAGTGTTGACGAGGCTATGGCAGCAGCTCAGAAATTGGGTGGACCAGTTTGGGTGGTGAAGGCTCAAATTCATGCGGGTGGACGCGGCAAGGGTGGTGGTGTGAAGCTAGCTAAGAGCATGGATGAAGTGAAAAAATACAGCTCAGAAATTTTGGGCATGCAATTAAAGACTCATCAAACTGGCCCAGAAGGTCAGAAGGTCAATCGCCTATTGATTGAAGATGGTGCAGATATCAAGAAAGAGTATTACTTCAGCATCGTGACTGACCGTGGTACACAAAAGAATGTGATCATGGCATCTAGCGAAGGCGGTATGGATATCGAAGAGGTAGCCGCAACGCACCCTGAAAAAATTATTAAGGTATTTGTTGATCCACTAGTTGGTTTGACAGACGCTCAGTGCGATACGGTAGCAAAGGGAATTGGTATTCCTGATGCATCGATTCCGATGGCACGCGATGTATTTAAGAATCTCTACAAGACTTATTGGGATACCGATGCTTCCTTAGTAGAAATTAATCCATTGATTTTGGAAGGTAATGGCAAGATTAAAGCTTTGGATGCTAAATTTAATTTTGATCCTAATGCCCTATATCGTCATCCAGAGATCGTTGCCTATCGCGATATCGATGAAGAGGATGCTGCTGAGATTGAAGCCTCAAAGTTTGATCTGGCATACATTTCCTTAGACGGCAACATTGGTTGCTTAGTTAATGGCGCTGGTCTGGCAATGGCAACTATGGACACGATTAAGTTATTCGGAGGCGAGCCTGCTAACTTCTTGGACGTTGGCGGTGGTGCTACAGCCGAGAAAGTAACTGAAGCTTTTAAGATCATGCTGAAGAACAAACATGTTCAAGCAATCTTGGTCAATATTTTTGGTGGGATTATGCGCTGTGATGTGATTGCTGAAGGCGTAGTAACAGCCTGTAAGGCAGTTAACTTGACAGTACCTTTAGTAGTGCGCATGAAGGGTACTAATGAAGATTTGGGCAAGAAGATTCTGGCTGACTCTGGTTTGCCAATCATCAGTGCTGACTCTATGGCTGAAGCTGCAACTAAAGTTGTTGCCGCTGTTGCTAAAAATAAATAATCAGGGAATTCTGAAATGTCTATATTAGTTAATAAAAATACTAAAGTTATTACGCAAGGAATTACTGGTAAGACCGGTCAATTTCATACTGAAAAATGTCAGGAATACGCAAACGGTAAAAACTGTTTTGTTGCTGGTGTAAATCCTAAAAAAGCAGGCGAGTCGATTTTCAACATCCCAATTTTTGGAACAGTCAAAGAAGCAGCTCAGCAAACAGGCGCTACGACCTCTGTCATTTATGTGCCCCCTCCAGGCGCAGCCGCTGCGATTTGGGAAGCAGTAGAGGCAGACCTTGATTTTGTGATCTGTATTACAGAAGGTATTCCGGTTAGGGATATGTTGGAAGTGCGAAATAAGATGAAGGCTAAAGAGGCGGCTGGCGGTAAGAAGACCTTATTACTTGGGCCTAACTGCCCAGGCATCATCACTCCTGATGAAATCAAGATTGGCATCATGCCAGGACATATTCATAAAAAAGGGCGTATTGGAGTTGTAAGCCGCTCTGGAACCTTGACCTATGAAGCGGTGGGTCAGCTCACAGCGATTGGCTTAGGTCAATCCACGGCGGTTGGTATTGGTGGCGATCCTATTAATGGTCTCAAGCATATCGACATCATGCGAATGTTTAACGAAGATCCAGATACGGATGCGGTAATCATGATCGGCGAAATTGGTGGGCCTGACGAGGCGGAAGCAGCGCGTTGGTGTAAAGATAATATGAAAAAGCCAGTTGTTGGCTTCATTGCTGGTGTAACAGCGCCTCCCGGAAAACGAATGGGCCATGCCGGTGCGTTGATTTCTGGTGGAGCCGATACAGCAGATGCCAAACTAGCAGTGATGGAAGAGTGCGGCTTCAAGGTCACTAAGAATCCATCTGAGATGGCAGCTTTATTAAAGGCAATGCTGTAAAGATTTTGTGATCGCATGGGGTAGACAAAAAAGCCTACCCCATGTTGTAGTGCATAAATAAAAATAATGTAGGAGACATTATGGACTTTGCATTTTTATCAGAAGCACCGTTCTGGACGGCTCTGCTTTCTATCATTGTTGCAAACATTTTGTTATCGGGAGATAACGCAGTAGTGATTGCTATGGCATCTCGCAATCTTGCCCCTAATCAACAAAAGCAAGCTATCTTCTGGGGAAGTGCCGCAGCTATTATTTTGCGCGTGATTCTAACTATCACGGCTGTCCAGCTTTTAACCCTTCCATATTTAAAAATTATTGGTGCAGTACTATTACTCTACATTGGCGTGCAGCTCTTGGCCGATAGCGGTGAGGAAGACGAGCTACATGGGCACTCCAATATTTGGGCTGCGATTCGGACAATCTTAGTTGCTGATCTAGTGATGAGTCTGGATAATGTGATTGCTGTAGCGGCTGCTGCCCAAAAAGGCCCCGAAGAAACCCGCCTCATTTTATTAATCGTCGGATTAGGACTTTCAATCCCCTTGATCATTTTTGGTAGCACTCTATTGCTGAAAGTAATGGATCGTTTCCCAATCATCATTACTGTTGGTGCAGGTCTTTTAGGCTTACTTGCTGGTGGAATGTTAGTTGAGGATCCCGCTATCAAAGACTCTCTCCAAGCAGCTATGGCAGATGCTCACATGATTTTTGAGGGGCTTGGTATCGTGATTGTGATCCTGCTTGGGAACTATCTTAAGAGGAAAGAAGCAAATAAGACGGCAGCTTAGATATCCTTCAGCTAAAGTGCATCATTTTCAGAAAAGCCAGCCCTAAATGCTGGCTTTTCTGACTTTAGCAAGGGTGGTAATTTCTCAGCATAGAGTAGAAGATCTTGCTTTTCACCTCAGGAGTGTTTGATATGCAAAAAATAGTTCCATTAGAAGAGCAATTAGTTCAGGATCAAGAAAAAGGATTTACCTTGATTGAGGTAATGGTAGTTGTTGCCATCATTGGTATCTTAGTTGCAATTGCGGTACCTCAGTATCAAGACTATATTGCGCGTAGTCGCGTTGTTGAGGGCATGAACTTAGCCTCGAGTGCAAAACTGGCAGTAACAGAAGCTTTTGCAAGTCGTGGTACCGTCTCGATGGATGAAGCAACGCAGGGTTCATTCTCATTTAACCCAACGAGAAGTGTTAAAGAGATCGAAATTACTCGCTCTGGAGCAATTGCCATTGATTACCAAGTCAGTGTTGCGCCCATCGGAAAAAATACTTTGCAATTAGTGCCAACAAATGATCCGGATGCAAACATACCCAAGCCAATTGATTTATCAAAACCAGAGGGTGCAACGTGGGCTGGTGGTTGGAGCTGTAGATCAACGGAAACGAATCTATTGCCTCAGTTACTACCTTCCGAGTGCAGAACGTCTAAATAAGTCATGAGGTCGCTAGATGCGGCCTCAATTTACTTATTGACTTTCCAATCCCCAGACTTCCCACCACTCTTCTCAAGTAATTTAATATCACTCATGATCATGCCTCGGTCTAGTGCTTTACACATATCGTAGATTGTGAGGAGGGCCACTTGGACCGCGGTGAGGGCTTCTATTTCGACTCCAGTAGGTCCAGTGGTTTCCGTTCTGACTGTACAGCAGATGCTATTCGTGCTGTGATCTGTGCCAAATTCAAGACTCACATGTGTTAAAGCAAGGGGATGACAGAGCGGAATCAGATCAGCGGTTTTCTTGGAGGCTTGTATGCCTGCGATTCTAGCGATTCCTAAAACATCCCCCTTTTTATGGCTGCCGGCAAGGATCATTCCTAGGGTTTGCGTTTGCATTGAGATTTGGCCAGATGCAATGGCAATACGATGGGTATTGGCCTTATTACCAACATTCACCATATGGGCTTGGCCACTCTCATCAAAATGGGTAAGTTTGTTCATAGAATAGTTTTACCATATAGGAATGGATGATATAAAAATATCGTATTTCGCATCCCGTGCTCGACCTTATTTGAGCTATTTTTTAGTCATCGCCCTGATAATGTCGAGTAATACGCAATTGGCATGGTCGGCCAATCCTACCTCAACAGCACCTTCTGGGGATGTCTCTGTTGAGGGCAACTCCGCAGCAATCCAAAATATTGGGCGGGCCATGCAATCGCCTGATGCGCGCTCTGCAAATTTACCAACCCGTTCAGTGGCTCCAACCCAGCCCAATATTATTCTTCCAGATATGGGCGACCCAGGTGGAGATGCTTTAAGTCGGGTCGATGAACGTAAGTATGGCGAAATGATCATGCGAGAAATTCGACCTGACCCAGATTATTCTAATGATTTACCGCTCTACGATTATTTGAACGAGATGGAGAGACGTCTATTGCAGTCTGCTAAACGTTTGCAATTAGGTGGAGCTAATGAACAAGGCAGTGGCGCCTATCAATACGAGATCTTTGCTGTCAAAGATAGTTCGATCAATGCGTTTGCATTACCTGGTGGATTTATCGGATTTCATACGGGCTTGATTGTGAATGCAGAAACGGATTCAGAGGTAGCCTCGGTGATGGGTCACGAGACTGGCCACGTTTTACAGCGTCATATGGCTCGTCAGTTAGATAAGCAATCAACTAATACGATGATTGCACTCGCAGGTTTTGTTCTGGGTGCTCTGGCAGCATCTCATAATCCCAGTGCAGCTGCTGGATTGATGCAAGGGGGTCAAGCCATTGCTGTTAATAATCAACTTTCATATTCTCGAGATGCAGAGCGCGAGGCAGATCGGGTTGGCTTTCAGATTTTGAGTGGCAGTGGTTATGACGTTCATGGAGCGCCAGATTTCTTTCAGCGACTACAAAAGTCGACAGGCATCATGGATAGTGGTGTACCAGCCTATGTTCGAACCCACCCGCTGACAACAGAGCGGATTGCAGATATGCAAGATCGCGTTCGATCAATGCCAAATCGTACTGTTCCAACTGCTATTGAGTTTTACTTTATCAAAGCCCGAGCCCGATTAGAGCAGTCTGGAACTACCAGTGGGCTTTATGATCTGAAAAATACTTTTGATAGCCTCAGTAAGCAGCCTCAGCCAGGAAAGCAAATGGAAGGGCTATATGGGCTTGCCCTGATTGCACAACGTCAGGGCAAAATTGATCAAGCTGAAGCCTACCTTCAGGATGCTCGCAAAGTTGCCCATGCAGAAATTGCGCCTAACTCTGCTCTTCAAAGACAAAGTCTCTCTTTAGATATTACTGCTTCTGAGCTAGCGCTTGCAAAAGGAAAAAATGAGGAGGCGCTTCAGATTGCCCAGGCAACCTTGAAGGCATATCCAATGTCTTATGCCGCAGGCGCTGCAATCATCAATGCCGACCTCAAAATGGGGCGGACCAATGAGGCTATAGCATGGTTAAAGGCGAGAACTAAAGCGCAGCCAAATGAAGTTCTGTGGTGGGGTCTTTTATCTCAAGCTTATGATCAAGCAAAAAATGATCCAATGCGCCATTACGCTTTAGGAGAAAAATATGCTTTGGAAGGATCTTGGAATGCAGCGATTGAACAACTCAAAATTGCTCGATCTTTAGGTGGCTCTGACTTCTATCAAGCCTCTACGATTGATGCTCGCTTAAGAGACATGCAAAGACGCTTTCAGGAAGAGCAAAAAGATCTAGGTAGAACTTCTAGTAAAAATTAATGGAGTATTAGTGCAAACCATGTAGAGTGCTTGGAGCTTCAAAAGTATCTTCAGTCGAATGGCTAGCGTGAAGATGAGCAATTCGCCAACCTTGACTATCCTGGAGCAACACTAAGGTAATGTTTAAAAAGAAAGCTGCTTCAATTTGATCTGCTTTCAGGTGAACCGCTTCCGTCGTGTCATAAATTGCTGCGCCAAGAATAGTGTGGCTAATGCAGGCAATAGGCTCAAGAAATAAAGGCTGCTTAGATAACAATCTCTCAAGCCCATTCCGAATTTCTGCATGACCCGTTAGGCGCTGGCCCTCGGGTAGAACGCAAGTGATAGAGTCATCATCCAACCAAATATCGAGAGCTGTTTGTATATCGCGATTTCTGAGAGCTTCGCGCCAAGCATCCACCACATCATCTGCATTGTGAAAAAGTCTGGCAAGTTTAGACATGATTACTTTCTGACTGAGTGCTTAAGCGGTGAGACTATTAAACACTTGTTCTGGTGAAATTTCGTTGAGACATTTTAGATGCCCCAAAGGACATTCTCTATGGTGACAAGGGCTACAAGGTAAATTGAGCCAAATGACTTTAGCCTTATCTGATAGAGGTGGGGTATGTTGAGGATCGCTAGATCCAAAGATAGCAATTTGGGGCTTGTGTAGCGCTGCTGCAATATGCATTAAACCAGAATCATTGCTAACCACAGTTTTACATAGGCTAATGATTGCCATTGCTTCATCCAGCGAAGTCTGTCCGCACCAGTTATGTATTCTTTCATTGTCTTGGCCAGCAATCATTTGACCGAGGGGGTGATCATTTTGGCTGCCCAATAAAATAATTTGAGTCCGCGCATTCTGCGCTAATACTTTCTTGGCAAGTTCTGAGAAATGCTCAGCTGGCCAGCGCTTAGTTACACCATACTCCGCACCCGGACAGAATACATATAGTGAGTCTTGATTAATATTCGTACTCTCTAACTTATCGTGAATAGAGCGAATAATTCCGAGAGAGATATTTAGGCTGGGAGCCCGAGAATGTCCGGCATCTTCTGGCTCCCCATGATTGAGAATGTTAGCTAAAGCTAAATAGCGTTCGACCATGGGAGGGCGCTGCATTTTGCTCAGGTTTGGGAGTGCAAAATTAATGAGACCAAAGCGCGCCTCACCACGATATCCAAGTCGAAATGGGATATCCGCCAGCCAAGGAATCAGTGCAGATTTAAAACTATTAGGCAATACAAAGCAGGCCTGATAGGACTTTGCTTTTAAGCGTTGCGCTAATTGTTTGCGCAATGACCACTGTAATTTTTTATGCTCAAGTGGAGCTTCAATGACTTCATGAATTTGCTCGCATGCTCGATATATTGGTGCGACCCAAGGTGTTGCGAGAACATCAATTTGTGCTTTAGGATTATTGAGCTGAAGCTTCACCAAAAAAGGTTGCGACATAACAGCGTCGCCAATCCAGTTGGGGGCAATGATCAGAATACGGTGCATAAGAGGGTATCCCGATTACGCATCTCAAAAAGCTTGAGATGCCAATGGATTTAATGCCCGTGGGGCGCTGTTCCAGGAATGAGTTTGTAATCAGTGCCGCAGTAGGGGCACTTAGCTTCACCTGTATCGGTGATATCTAAAAAAACCCGCGGATGAGAGTTCCAGCTAGGTGTTTTATTGGTTGGGCAGTGTAAAGGCAGGTCCTTACCATTAACCATCACCACATTGACTTCGCTCATATGCTTTCCTAATTACTAAATGATTACTTTACGTAAGTAAGCCAAGATTGATAACGCTCATTCTTTCCATACACAGCCGAGAAATAGGTTTCTTGAATTTTGGCAGTAATAGGACCTCTTTTGCCGTCGCCGATACTGCGATCATCAAGCTCTCTAATAGGAGTTACTTCAGCAGCAGTTCCAGTGAAGAACGCTTCATCGGCCGAGTAGACCTCATCACGCGTAATGCGCTTTTCTCGTAACTCAAGACCCAGGTCTTTAACAATTTCAATGATTGAGTCTCGGGTAATACCGTCCAAACATGAGGCTAGGTCAGGCGTGTAGACGATGCCATCGCTAACGATAAAGATATTTTCTCCGGCACCTTCTGAAACATAGCCTTCAGTATCGAGCAACAAAGCCTCATCATAGCCATTTGCAGTGACTTCTTGATTGGCCAAAATAGAGTTGATGTAGTAACCAGAAGCCTTGGCACGCACCAGGGAAGAATTTACAAAGTGACGCGTAAATGAAGAGGTTTTGACACGAATGCCTTTATTGAGGCCATCCTCACCTAAGTACGCGCCCCATTCCCAAGCAGCAATAGAGGTGTGGATAGTATTTCCCTTGGGGGAGATACCCAGTTTTTCTGACCCAATAAAGATGATGGGGCGAATGTAGCAGGCCTCAAGTTTGTTGCTCTTAACTACCTCAACAATGGCCTTGCTAATCTCTTCTTGAGAAAAGCGCATTGCCATCTGAAAAATTTTTGTACCGTTAAATAGACGTTTGACGTGCTCTGGAAGTCTAAAAATGGCGGTGCCTTGGGGGGTTTTATAGGCCCGAATCCCTTCAAAAATGCCCATGCCATAGTGCAGACTATGGGTTAGCACATGAATATTAGCCTCGCGCCAAGGGATTAGCTTCCCATCGGACCAAATAAAGCCATCGCGGTCAGACATCGACATGTTTTCTACCTTTTATTCCAGATCAGTCTAGGTTAAGTGAAAGGCGCGCTAAATGGGTCAATGCCCGGATTTGGAATGCCTTCGAGACCTATTGTAGAGCAGGTAGGCCAAATCTCTGGGCGGGTAGGAACTTGGAGGATTTAGAATGGAGAACTACCCATAAATCCCTTAAATACAGCCTTTATTTTCTATGTCAGACACCCTTTTTAAAGTGAAACGCTTAAGTGACTTGGCCGCCGCCGGTTTGCTAAAGGGAAAACGGGTCCTGATTCGCTCCGATCTCAACGTTCCCCAAGATGAGGCTGGCAATATTACTGAAGACACTCGGATCAAAGCATCTATGCCTGCAGTCCAGATTTGTTTGGATGCTGGGGCCGCAGTGATGGTGACTTCACATCTCGGGCGCCCAACGGAGGGTGAATTTAAACCCGAAGATAGTTTGGCTCCTGTAGCCCATCGCATTGCTGAATTATTGAACCGAAAGGTGCCTTTAATTAGCGATTGGGTTGATGGCGATTTTGAACTGGCGCCTGGTGATTTGGTGTTACTGGAAAACTGTCGTTTGAATGTAGGCGAGAAGAAAAATACCGATGCGTTATCTAAAAAGATTGCAGCACTGTGTGATGTCTATGTAAATGATGCGTTTGGAACTGCACACCGAGCTGAAGCTACAACGTATGGTGTCGCTAAATTTGCACCCGTTGCTTGTGCAGGTCCGCTGATGGCGGCAGAGCTAGATGCGCTCAGTCGTGCCTTAGCTGATCCAAAGCGGCCCTTAGTCGCAATTGTTGCTGGTTCAAAAGTCTCCTCTAAGTTAACCATTCTCAAAGCCTTGTCTGCAAAAGTTGATGAGCTAATTGTGGGTGGTGGAATTGCGAATACCTTTATGTTGGCAAAAGGGTTGCCGATTGGTAAATCATTAGCTGAGCCAGACTTAGTTAATGAAGCTAAAGAAATCATGGATCTAATGGAAAAGCGTGGCGCGCATGTACCCATTCCTGAGGACGTCGTTGTTGCTAATGAGCTCTCTCCTTTAGCTCGGGCTAATCGAGTGCCCGCTGATCAGGTTGCTGAAGATGACATGATTTTAGATATTGGGCCCAAGACTGCAGCAAGACTTTCTACTATGTTGGCGCATGCAGGTACGATTGTCTGGAATGGGCCACTCGGTGTTTTTGAGATTGATCAATTTGGCGGTGGCACAAAAATGTTGGCTGCAGCAATTGCGCACTCTCCGGCTTTTTCAATTGCAGGCGGAGGTGACACTCTGGCAGCGATTGCAAAGTATGGCATTGAGAACCAAGTTGACTACATTTCTACTGGAGGCGGGGCTTTCTTGGAGTTCCTAGAGGGCAAAACCTTGCCTGCCTTTGAGGTTTTAGCTGAAAGAGCGAAAGGGTAATCATGTTAAGAGCAACCAAAATCATCGCCACCTTAGGACCGGCCTCCGAAAAGCCAGAAGTCCTGAGAGAGATGATTATTGCTGGCGTAGACGTTGTGAGAATGAATTTCTCACACGGCACAATTGCTGACCATAAAGCGCGTCACGATTTAGTACGCAGTATCTCCGCTGAGCTTGGTAAAGAGGTCGGCATCATGGCTGACCTTCAGGGCCCCAAGATTCGGGTTGGTAAGTTTGCAGAAAATAAAATTCAACTCAAAGAGGGCGCTGACTTTATTTTGGATGTTAATTGTCAGCTGGGTAACCAAGAGCGTGTTGGCCTTGATTACAAGGAGCTGCCTACTGACGTACAGCCTAATGATCGACTGTTGTTAAACGATGGCTTGGTTGTATTGAGGGTACAAAGTGTTAAGGGCGGTGAAATCTTCACCCGCGTTGAGCAAGGTGGCCCACTATCTAATAACAAGGGCATTAACCGTGCTGGTGGCGGCCTCACTGCTCCCGCATTGACTGAAAAAGATATCGTTGATCTAGATGCAGCTATCGCTATGGGCGTAGATTTCCTAGCGATTAGTTTTCCAAAAGATGGTAGCGATATGGCCTATGCCCGCAAGCTAGCAGATGCCGCTAGCGTTAAACATAAAGTCGGTAGAGTTAAAACGATTGCCAAGGTAGAACGCGCTGAAGCGATTGAGACTGATGCACTACTAGGCATTATTCGGGAGAGTGATGGGATCATGGTTGCTCGGGGAGACTTGGCCATTGAGGTTGGTAACCCTGCGGTACCGGCATTACAAAAACGTATGATCGCATTGGCACTTGAGGCAGATAAGTTCACAATCACCGCAACGCAAATGATGGAGTCAATGATTAATGCTCCTGTTCCAACACGTGCAGAGGTAAGTGATGTAGCTAATGCCGTTTTAGATGGAACTGACGCTGTCATGCTATCTGCAGAATCCGCGGCGGGAATGTATCCAGTCCAAACAATTAAAGCAATGTCCGAGATTTGTATTGAAGCGGAGAAATCAGATAATGTGAAGTTGGATACAGACTTTTTAGATCAAACTTTTACCCGTATTGATCAGACCATTGCGCTTGGAGCCTTATTCACCGCACATCATCTCAACGCAAAAGCCATTGCTGCCCTAACTGATTCTGGGTCTACTCCGATCTGGATGAGTCGTCACAATATTCATGTGCCTATCTATGCGCTTACTTCAAAGATTTCGACTCAACGCGCTCTAAGCACTTACCGTAATGTCATTCCACTTAGCCTTAATTACAGCAAGGATCGTGAAACTGCTTTGAAAGAAGTTGAATCTTGCTTAAAGAAAATGGGGGCTGTTAAGGAGGGTGATACTGTAGTGCTCACCTCCGGTGAGCCGATGGGAGAGCCTGGTGGCACTAATACCCTGAAAATTATTCACGTAAAGTAAGCAATTAAATTAACCCTTAACCTCAGATTAAGAGAAAAATATGTCCCTTGTATCAATGCGCCAACTCTTGGATCACGCTGCAGAAAATGGCTATGGTCTACCTGCCTTTAACGTGAACAATCTTGAGCAAGTTCAAGCCATTATGGAGGCCGCCAATGAAGTTGGCTCTCCAGTCATTATGCAAGCTTCAGCTGGCGCCAGAAAATATGCTGGTGAAGCATTCTTACGCCACCTCATTTCGGCTGCAGTAGAGGCTTATCCCCATATTCCAGTTGTCATGCATCAAGATCATGGACAAAGTCCTGCTGTCTGTATGGCTGCTATTAAGAGTGGCTTTACTAGTGTGATGATGGATGGCTCTCTTGAGGCGGATGGCAAGTCCGTTGCCAGCTATGAATACAATGTCGATGTTTCAAAAGAGGTGGTGAAGTTTTCCCATTCGATCGGCATAACAGTAGAGGCAGAATTGGGCGTCTTAGGCTCTTTAGAAACCATGAAGGGCGATAAAGAAGATGGACACGGCGCAGACGGAATGATGACTCGCGAGCAGTTATTGACTGATGTTGAGCAAGCCGCTGATTTTGTAAAAGCGACACAGTGTGATGCTTTAGCAATCGCGATTGGAACTAGTCATGGTGCTTATAAATTTACTAAGAAGCCAACTGGGGATATCTTAGCAATTGAGCGCATTAAAGAAATTCATACCCGTATTCCAAATACGCATTTAGTAATGCACGGTTCATCTAGCGTACCTCAAGAATTGTTAGCTGAGATTCGTGAGTTTGGCGGCGATATGAAAGAAACCTATGGCGTTCCAGTTGAGGAAATTCAAGAGGGTATTAAGAATGGCGTACGAAAAATTAATATTGATACCGATATTCGTTTGGCGATGACTGGTGCAATTCGTCGTTACTTGTTTGAAAATCCCAGTAAGTTTGACCCACGTGACTATTTGAAGCCCGCTCGTGAAGCAGCTAAACAAGTTTGTATTGCTCGCTTTGAAGCCTTTGGCTCTGCTGGGCAAGCTGCAAAAATCAAACCTATTTCACTAGAGAAGATGGCTGAGCGCTATCGTAGTGGTGAATTAGCCCAAATCGTAAAGTGAATATCTAATGCCCGCTTTGTATTCC
>DAISKI010000018.1:0-20775 GCA_036821065.1 Polynucleobacter sp.
ACTTTACCGTTCAAGGCTAAGGTGCAGGCGCCAGCAGCAGACAAAATCATAAATTGACGACGGGTTGATTTCATATATTTCTCCAAATTAAATAAAACATTTATAGATAAGACTAAGTGCTACTAAAAATGTAAAGACAGAAAAAATTTGCTGGACTCTTGGCCCACTAATTTTTTTCTCTAATACCTTGCCAATTAATAAACCCATTAGTGAGCCAAACGCAAAGGGGATAGCAATTGATAAATCTAATATACCAGTGGCTAAAGATACAAATGCACCTCCAGTCGAGACAATAGCAAGTACTCCTAATGATGTTGCCACTATCGCCTTCATCGGAAGGTCGGTAAATTTTTTGAGGGAAGGAACAATGATAAAGCCCCCACCAACACCCAGTAACCCTGACAGGAATCCAGCGCATGCACCAGCAAACATGAGAGACCTAGCGCAGGGAACGGTCCAGATTAATTTACCGATTGACATGTCCAATTGACATGGAGGAGGCTTTTGTAAAACAGGCGCATTTCCAGCGATAGTCTGCGTTGCTTGTATAAACATTCTCGTGGAAACGTAAATTAATACGGCGCTAAACATTAATAGCATCGGAGTGTTTGGCGCGCGTTGCGCCACCCATAATCCAATAGGGGAAAGAATAAGGCCAAATACAGCCATAAACATTGCTGCTTTATAGCGCAACACCTTTTCTTTTAAGCCAATCAGGGCTCCGACGCCCGCTGACAGGGCTATGGCACTAAGAGCAATTGGACCAGCCTCAGAAATCGGCATATGAAAAGCAAATACCAGCAATGGAACCGAAAGTATTCCACCGCCTGCGCCGGTTAACCCCATCAAGACACCAATAAAAATGCCTAAGGCTGGAGCGAGAAAAAAATGCTCCATTACTTAGTTTTCAAATGGTCTAGCTAACCATTCTCTACCCTTGAGCATGGCATTCCAATAGAGCCAAGGAAGCACATCTTTTTTCAAGATCCACGCAAGCTTAGTCGCCTTTAAAGGATTGATTAACCATGGGAAGGTAGGTAAAAGTTTGCCCCCAAAACCAAATTCCGCAAGCACAATTTTTCCTCTTTCAACAGTGAGGGGGCAAGACCCATAACCGTCATATTTAAGAGGCATTGCTTGTTGATTTTTGTGGGCCAATAAGTTTTCAGCAACCACAACAACTTGTTTTCTAGCGGCGGCAGCTGTTTTCGAATTAGGTGATGAGCAGCAGTCACCTAGACCAAATACATTTGGATAACGTGTGTGCTGTAAGGTGAATTGATCAACCTCTACCCAACCTGCCGAGTCAGCAATTGGGCTACCTTTGACACAGTCTTGTGGTCCTTGTGGCGGAACAACGTGCAGCATGTCGAATGATTTTTCTATTTGCGTAGAATTGCCATCGGCATCCTTCACGGCAAATGTTGCCTTTTTGTTTGGCCCATCAATTGAGATGAGATTGCAATTGAAATTCAATGTGGCGTTATATTTTTTAACGTACTCCATTAGCGGTGGTACAAAATCTGCTACACCAAATAGAGCTGCGCCAGCATTATTGAGCTCAACTTCTATATTTTTGAGTTTGCCTTGTTGTTCCCACTCATAGCAAGATAGATACATTGCTTTTTGTGGGGCGCCCGGACATTTAATTGGCATTGGTGGTTGAGTAAAGATAGCTTTGCCAGATTTCATATTCATGACTAGTTCCCATGTATAGGGAGAGTAGTCATAACTGTAGTTTGATGTCACACCATTTTTTCCAATAGTGTCTATCAAACCAGGGATAGCATCCCAGTTTGTTTTCAATCCAGTTGCTACAGCAAGATATTTATATTTGATATGCTCGCCACGTGCAACGTTAACTTCATTGACATCTGGATTAAAGCCAGTGATTTTGTCCTTAATCCAAGTGACGCCTTTCGGTATAACGTCTTTAGTATTTTTCTTGCTATCCCTGACATTAAATGCGCCCCCACCGACCAAGGTCCAAGAGGGTTGATAGTAGTGAACTTCTGATGGCTCTATGACGCCGACTTTTAGCGTTTGATCTCGATTTTTCAAGCTTGCAGCAAGCCCTAATCCTGCCGCTCCGCCTCCAGCGATCAGGACATCATAGACAGTATTCTGCGGCTGATGACTCATCTTTTCTCTCTTTCTATCCTATGGTTATATAGCTCACTTCTCTATATAACTAAAAGTAATACACATATAAGGGTTAGTAATAAGTGTCTTTTTACCAGCATTATTAAATAATTGCACCTAGAAAAATTACTTAGGCGAATGAAAGATGAACCCAGTTGTAAAAGGCTTTTTTGATCCAGATACTTGGACGGTTACTTATGTTGTTTACGAGAAAGCGGGTTCAAAATGCATCATCATCGATTCAGTATTGAGCTATGACCCCAAATCTGGGCGGACGCATACCAAGATGGCGGATCAGGTCATTGAATTTGTAAAACAGAATGATCTGAAAACCGAGTGGATTCTAGAAACGCATGCTCATGCAGATCACGTTACTGCAGCGCCCTATCTAAAGTCTAAACTGGGCGGTAAGGTTGCCATTGGTGACCACATTTCAGTAGTGCAGGGCGTTTTCAAAGGTATATTTAACTTGGAAAACGCATTTCCAATAGATGGATCTCAATTTGATCATCTTCTCAAAGATGGCGAGGAGATTCATTTTGGCAATTTGAGTTTCAAGGCGATCTTTGTGCCCGGCCACACCCCAGCCTGTATGGCGTATCAAGTCGGCGATGCAATTTTTGTGGGCGACACTATGTTTATGCCAGACGTCGGAACGGCCCGTTGCGATTTCCCCGGCGGAGATGCCCATGTCCTTTATCAATCGATGAAGAAAATTTTGAGTTTTCCGCCTCAAACTCGTTTATTCATGTGTCACGACTACCCCCCTAATAATCGTCCGGTTCAATTTGAAACTACCGTTGCGGAACAAAAAAAGTCAAATATTCATATGCATGATGGAATTACTGAAGGGCAATTCATTGAAATGCGCACAAAGCGTGATGCAACTTTAGAGATGCCCGTTTTGATTCTTCCTGCGATTCAGGTCAATATTCGCGCCGGAGAGTTTCCGCCAAAAGAAGAAAACGGAATTGCATATCTCAAGATACCAGTGAACGCGGTTTAAGAATGTAAGCAAGAATTCAATTGAAGGAGCGTCGTTGTAATGGCAGATCAAAAACGTAGAGGTCAAATCAAGCAAGCGCCTGAGAACTTTATTTCTCAAGATCTGATTGCTGATCTTAATCAAAATGGCATGGATGATGCCCGTCGTGGCTTTATGCGCTCAGGGTTTATGGCTGCACTTGGTGGGACGGTTGGTTTGGGCTCATCTCTAAATGCTTTGGCAGCTGGTGAAGGAGATCCTGCTATTTTAGAGAAGCAAGTATGGCAAACAACACTGGGAAAAAATGTCGCTACGATGCCCTATGGAACGCCATCGATCTATGAGGCAAATTTAATTCGCCGCGAATCTCCCGGTCTAACAAGGGTATCGGCGGCATCTGTCGCCTTCACGCCATTGCAGGGCTTGTTCGGAATCATTACACCCAATGGCCTGCATTTTGAAAGACAGCATCAGGGCTGGTACAACGTTGACCCTGAAAAGCATCGCTTGATGGTGAATGGTTTAGTTAAACATAACCGCGTCTTCACAATGAATGATTTAATGCGTTTGCCATCGGTGTCGCGCATTCACTTTATTGAATGTGGTGCAAATACTGGATTGGAATGGGGTAACGTTGCAGTTCCAACAGTGCAATACACACATGGCATGCTTTCTTGCTGTGAATTTACTGGCGTGCCTCTGGCGGTGCTTTTAGAAGAGTGCGGAGCAGACCTTAAAAAAGGTAAATATTTGTTGGCTGAGGGTGGGGATGGATCCGGAATGACCAGAACTATCAATTTAAGCGACGTTCTTAATGAAGCAATTGTTGCTTGGGGCATGAACGGTGAAATGTTGCGTCCCGAGAATGGCTTCCCATTACGTTTGGTTGTTCCAGGTGTTCAGGGTGTTAGCTGGGTTAAATGGCTCCGTCGCCTAGAGGTCGGTGACATGCCATATGCAACGAAGGATGAGGCTGTGCACTATAACGATTTGATGCCAGATGGTATGGCGCGTCAGTACACATCGATTCAGGAATGTAAATCAGTTATTACAACTCCATCTGGCGGTCAGCAATTACTCGATAAAGGTTTTTATAACGTTAGCGGATTAGCTTGGTCAGGAAGAGGAAAGATTAAGCGAGTTGACGTCTCATTTGATGGCGGCAATAACTGGAAAACTGCTCGTCTTGAAACCCCTGTTTTAAGCAAAGCGCTTACTCGATTCAATATTGATTGGGTGTGGGACGGCTCCCCGGCAATTTTGCAGTCGCGTGCTATCGATGACACGGGATATGTTCAGCCGCCTATTAAGATGCTTAGAGATGCTCGCGGCACTCGATCCATTTATCACAATAATGCAATCCAATCTTGGAAAGTAGGCACAAACGGGGAGGTTAGCAATGTTCAAGTTGGCTAAATTTGCAAACTCTGCCTTGTTAGTGGGCGCAACATTTCTAGTAGCTGGTTCTGTGTGTGCGCAAAATTCAAGCACACGATTTCCTGGCATAGGAAGAGATGCAACAACTGCAGAGGTTGCAGCTTGGGATATCGATGTTCGGCCGGACTTTAAAGGTTTACCTAAAGGCTCTGGTTCGGTAGAAAAAGGTCAGCAACTGTGGGAAGCAAAATGTTCTGTTTGCCATGGAACATTTGGTGAGTCAAATGAGATCTTTACTCCGATCATCGGCGGCACAACAGCTGACGATATTAAGACTGGAAGAGTTGCCTCCTTGTCGGATAGAAAGCAGCCTCAAAGAACGACTATTATGAAGGTGGCTACGGTATCTTCATTGTGGGATTACATTTACCGAGCAATGCCATGGAATGCTCCTCGTTCACTCACACCGGATGATACTTTTGCGCTGGTAGCTTATTTACTCAGCATGGCTGAAGTGGTGCCGGATGATTTTGTACTGAGTAACACCAATATTGCGGAAGTACAAAAGCGTATGCCGAATCGGAACGGCATGACTTTGAAGCACGGAATGTGGAGTGCAAAGGGCACCCCAGATGTTCATGCAACCGCTTGTATGAATAATTGCGTCCAATTTGTGCAAATTGGCTCTGAACTTCCTGACTATGCAAGAAATGCGCACGGCAATATTGCAGAGCAGAATCGTCAATATGGCCCTTTCCGTGGTTCTGACTCAACCAAGCCCCCTTTGACCAAGTTACCTGGTACTTCAGGTGAGGGATTGGCGCATGCCTCCGAGACACATGCAATCAGCAAAGGTCCATCGGCAATGTTTAAAAGTGAGAATTGTTCTGCTTGTCATGCAATGAACGCTAAGTTAGTTGGTCCATCGGTTGCAGATATCGCTGCAAAGTATCAAGGACAAAGCGGTGCGTTAGATAAGCTAATGGCAAAAGTAAAGAATGGTGGCTCTGGGGTGTGGGGGCAAATTCCTATGCCTGCACAATCTCAGCTGTCTGATGAAGATCGTAAGACCTTAGTCACTTGGGTGCTTTCTGGAGGCAAATAAGAATAAATTCATAAACGCAATATTTAGTTTGTTGAAAAGTTAATGTAGTTACGTAAAAAGCTTAATAAAGGAGTTTGTATGAATCAGCAGCGACGCAGCATATTAAAGTACTCAGCCGTTTTTGGTTTGATGGCTTCTACTGGGCTTATAAGTTTGGCTCAAGCGGAGGAATGGAATAAAGCCGCTTTTGAAGGTAAAAGTTTGGATGATGTTTTTAAAATATTGGGTGCCGGTAGTCCAGATAAATCAGGCGCCATTACTTTAAATGCGCCGGATATTGCAGAAAACGGGGCTGTAGTTCCTGTTGGCATGACAACCAGTCTCAAGGCTGAGCAGATGGCAATCTTGGTCGAAAAGAATCCAAGTTCATTGGCTGCCCAATTTTTTATTCCTGCCGGTACCGAACCTTTTATAACTACTCGTATCAAGATGGGGCAAACCTCCAATATTTACGCCTTAGTTAAGGCTGATGGTAAGTGGAGCATGGCTGTTAAAGAAGTAAAGGTGACCTTAGGCGGTTGTGGCGGTTAAGCCCAACTTGTCTGAGCAAAATATTTAACTAACTACTAGATTACAAGAGGAACATATGTCAGATCCAATGCGTGTAAGAGCAGCCGAAAATGGTGGAATTGTAGATGTAAAAATTTTGATGAAGCATGATATGGAGTCAGGTCAGCGAAAAGATGCAGCTGGAAAATTAGTCCCTGCATGGCACATCACTACAGTTAATGTAAAAGCTAATGGTAGAGATGTATTAAATGGTCAATTTGGTCCAGCAGTTTCGAAGGATCCATTTTTGAATTTCAAATACAAAGGTGCCAAAGGCGACAAAATTGTTGTTAGTTGGGTCGACAACAAAGGTGATAAGCGCACTGATGAGGCAACTGCCTCCTAATTAATGCCTATCAATATTACCTTATAGCTTTGAAAGGGAAACAAATGCAACGTAAATTCGCCTTTGGCTCTGCCATAGGAATATTAACGGTGAGCTTGTCATTTTCATCTTCGGTATTCTCACAAACTCCCTCAGATGAGATCGCAAAATACCGCGAGATGATCGCTGATGGAAACCCTTCAGAGCTATATGAGGCAGCTGGCGAGGATCTTTGGAAAAAACCTGCCGGTCCAAAGAACGCCACGCTTGAAAAGTGTGATCTAGGTCTTGGGCCGGGTGTTGTAAAAGGCGCTGCTGCGCAGTTGCCACGCTACTTTAAAGATACCAATAAGGTTCAAGATCTTGAGTCTCGCTTAATGACTTGTATGCAGACCTTGCAAGGCAGAAATCCAAAGGAGATGGTGGATGCTCCATTTCAAGGTGGACCCAAGAAAGATATAGAGGCGATCGTTGCTTATATTGTGACCGCGTCTAAGGGTGAGAAAATTAAGGTTAGCACCAATCACCCAAAGGAGAAGGAGATGTACGAGCTTGGTAAGCGTGCATTTTATTTCCAAGGTGGTCCAATGGATTTCTCATGCGCCTCTTGCCACGGTGAAGATGGCAAGCGAATACGTTTACAGGACCTCCCTAACTTAACAACCCAAAAGGGAGCTACCTTGGGTTGGGGTTACTGGCCAGCATACCGCGTTTCAAGTGGTCAATTTTGGACTATGCAGCAACGCCTTAATGATTGTTATCGTCAACAGCGTTTCCCATTTCCCATATATGGATCTGATTTAACTGTTGCCTTGTCTATGTACATGGCAAAGAATGCTAACGGCGGCACTGTCGAGACACCAGGATTAAAGCGTTAATAGATAAGAGACAGACAAAATGAAAAATAAAAACATTAAATCCCTCTTAGCCTGCGCGAGTTTTCTAATAGCGGCAGCTCTCCCCGCTAGCGACGTTATGGCTCAGCAACAAAATGATCCTAAGTTCAACAAGATGATGAAGGAGGGATTTAGGGCTGAAGGTATTGCCGGTTTGGATCGCATTCAGCAAGATGAAACACAAAAGTTTTGTTCAGATCCCGTATTCGCAGGCAGCGAAAAAGGCCAAGCAATGCGTGAAAAGATTCAGAAAATTAATATGGATAGCATTAGGCAACCTTCTGATGGAAAGTATATTGGCGACTGGAAAAAGGGCGAAGCAATTGCGCAGAGTGGTCGCGGTGCAACTTGGACCGATAAGGCCGATACTCCAATTGGAGGCGGTTGCTATAACTGTCATCAAATTGATAAGAAAGAAATTTCTTATGGAACTATTGGCCCCTCCCTATGGAATTACGGGAAGATCCGAGGTAACTCTCAGGAGTTGATTGTGTATACCTGGAACCGAATCAATAATTCTAAAGCTTACAACGCATGCAGCAACATGCCTAGGTTTGCTCATTTTAAGCTTTTAAACGAGCAGCAAATTCAGGACTTAATGGCTTTATTGCTTGACCCTGCTTCACCAGTTAACCAATAGGGATTCAAATTATGTCAATTAATCGTAGAGAGTTTTTACAAACTCTAGCAGTGGCTTCGGCTGGAGGATTTGGTCTAAATTCAAGTTTTGCTCTAGCTCAAGAATCTGCAAGAAAGTTCTATGACCTGCCTAAATTTGGTAATGTACATTTATTGCACTTTACTGATTGCCATGCGCAATTATTGCCAATATATTTTCGTGAGCCTAGCGTTAATCTTGGTATTGGAGCTCAAGAGGGTAAGACGCCACACCTAGTTGGTGAATATTTTTTAAAAGCCAATGGGATTCCAGCTGGTACAAGAGAGGCTCATGCTTTTACCTATTTGAACTTTACTGAAGCGGCAAAAACTTATGGTCGCGTAGGTGGTTTCGCGCACCTATCTACTATCGTTAAGCAGATGAAGGCCTCACGGCCAGGCGCTCTATTATTGGATGGTGGTGATACTTGGCAAGGCTCCGGAACTGCTCTTTGGACAAATGGTCAAGATATGGCAGATGCTGCAATAGCTCTGGGTGTTGACATTATGACGGCGCATTGGGAAATGACGCTTGGCGAAGAGCGTGTTATGGAAATCGTCAATAAAGACTTCAAAGGAAAAATTGAATTTCTTGCGCAAAATATTAAAACTGCTGATTTTGGTGATGCCGTATTCCCGGCCTACACAATTCGCAAAATGAACGGTATTCCTGTCGCAATTATTGGTCAGGCATTTCCATATACTCCAATTGCAAACCCTGGGTATATGGTTCCTAATTGGACGTTTGGTATTCAAGAAGAAAATCTACAAAAAACAATTAATGAAGCCAAAGCCAAGGGCGCCAAGGTTATTGTTCTTTTGTCTCATAACGGCATGGATGTAGATTTGAAGCTGGCTTCTCGGGTTAGTGGCCTGCATGCCATTCTTGGCGGTCATACTCATGATGGTGTTCCGATACCTGTTCAGGTCAAAAATCCTGGTGGAATGACTTTGGTAACGAATGCCGGCTCCAATGGTAAGTATCTAGGCGTGCTTGATTTTGATGTCAAAGGGGGTAAGCCTGTCGACTTTAGATATAAGTTAATGCCAATTTTCTCCAATCTAATTCCAGAAGATAAGTCGATGACGGCCTTAATTCAAAAGATCAGAAAGCCATTTGAATCAAAGCTCCAAGAACAACTGGCTGTAACTGATAGCCTGCTATATCGTCGCGGGAATTTCAATGGTAGTTTTGATCAGGTCATATTAGATGGATTAATGGCGCAAAAAAATGCTGAAATTGCATTTTCTCCTGGCTTTAGGTGGGGTACCACCTTGTTGCCTGGTCAGGCCATAACGATGGAAAATTTATTAGACCAAACAGCAATTACCTATCCATATACAACTGTGAATATGATGTCGGGCGAAACGATAAAGACTATCCTTGAAGATGTTGCCGATAATTTGTTCAATCCCGATCCTTATTATCAGCAGGGTGGCGATATGGTTCGTGTGGGCGGCTTGCAATACACGATTGATCCAGCCGCATCAATGGGTAAGCGTATTACCGAAATGCGCCTTAATGGCAAACTATTAGATGCTGATAAGAGCTATAAAGTTGCTGGTTGGGCGCCTGTGAGTGAGGCTGCGAAAAACCTTGGTGGTGAGCCTATTTGGGATGTTGTTGCACGCCATCTTAAGGATATTAAAACCGTTAAGGCAATTAAACTAAACGAGCCTGTAATTAAGGGTGTTTCTGGAAATCAAGGAATCGCTCCGATTTAAAGTTCTCATATCTGAGGAAAGTAGAAATGAAAGTTATAAGGAAACTAGCCGTACATTCGGCTGTGCTTTTATTTGCTTTTATGGGTTTGTCTCAAATAGCTCAAGGGCAAAATACCTCTCCTCCAACTAAAGTGGTTTATCACATTGATGACGCTGAATCACAAGGTTTAAAAGGGCTGAGAAATGTCCGAAATCACCTGGACGTATCGCCAAGTACGCAAATTATCGTTGTTACTCATGCAAATGGAATTGACATGCTGCTTGAGGGTGCGAGAGATAAAAAAAATAATGTTGAATATGCTCCGCTGATCGGCGCACTTAAATCACGTGGCGTTCGTTTTGAGGTGTGTGAAATCACAATTAAAACTAGAGGTCTTAAAAAAGATGCATTCATCTTAGATGCCGACTTTACCCCTTCGGGTGTTGTACGAATTGCTGATTTACAGGCTAAAGATCACTTCGCATATATTAAGCCTTAGTCAAAACTTTTTTTTGTGATTAATTTATAGCAATGAAATATTTTTTTATTGCACTTATCAGCCTTCTGTTGTCTGAGTTCGCGTTTGCTGATTCCTTAGGCCCTGTTGAGCTCAAGCCTATAAAGGTTGCCCCCAATACATATTTTGTTCAGGGATTCCCAGAGATTGGCTCAAGCAAGAATCAAAATTTCATCTCTAATGCTGGATTCGTAATTACCCCTAAGGGGGTGGTGGTGATTGATGCTCTTGGTTCGCCGGCTCTTGCTCAAAAGCTGGTTCACGAGATTAATAGACTGACAGCTCAAAAAATTATTGCTGTAATTGTTACGCATTACCATGCTGACCATATCTATGGGCTGCAGGTTTTTAAAAAATTAGGTGCAAAAATATATGCACAAGAGCTAAGCAAAGATTATTTAAATTCAGATACAGCACGTCAGCGTCTTGAGGCATCCAAAATTGATTTTGCCCCATGGATCAATCAAGAAACTGTCCTCACCCCTGCTGATTATTGGATTCAGGGTGAAAGTAAAGTAAACATTGGCGGGGTAAATTTTTTCATTTCAAAGGTTGGTCCTGCTCATACAGCAGAGGACTTAATGATTTATGTGCCAAGTGATGAAGTGTTATTTGTAGGGGATTTAGTCTTTAAGGGGCGCATTCCATTTGTTGGCAATGCTGATAGTAAGGGTTGGCTAGTTTCTTTAGATAAGATTAGCGCTCTGAAGCCAAAAATAATCATTCCTGGTCATGGAGCTTACTCACCTGATCCTGCGCATGACATTGAATTTACCAGGGGCTACTTAATCTACTTGCGAGACTCAATGGGTGACGCAGCTAGGAATATGGATTCTTTTGACGATGTCTATGCCAAGACAGATTGGAGTGAGTATGAAGGTATGCCGTTATTTAGATCTGCAAATAGAATGAATGCATACAATGTGTATCTCTCCATCCAAAGCGAATAGAAGATGAACTTTCATAGCTGGATCTTAGCCGCTCTAATTTCTCTTGGGTTTATAGGAGTTACTTTTGCCTCGCCTAATATTGAAAATGGAAAGAGTATTGATGACTCTAAGTGCTATTCATGCCATTCAAATAAATCTGGATTGGGTAATGGCGATATGATTTACACCCGAACAGATGGCAAAGTTAAGAATCTAGCTAGACTCCGCTCTATGGTTTCCGTATGTAATACGGAATTACGATTGGATCTTTTCCCTGAAGACGAGGAAGATGTAGTCGCCTATTTAAATAGACAGTTTTATAAATTTAATAGATAGCAGATAGCCCATCCGGTTTTTTTGGACCCGGGCTACCAATCTATCATGCGTTACTTAAAGTAACGCTCGTTCACCAAAAATAACTTTGGAGCAATCAAGTGCGAAACGGTTGCTCCAAAATTCCTGTGGTTTTCTAAACCAAAGAGTGAGTACACACTTCTTCTAATTAGATTAAATCTACTACACAAAACGCTACACACCGATATTTAGGAGACGTAAGCTCTTGAAATCCTAGTGGTTTTCTTTGGATGTCTACTCTCATAATCCTTTGGTCCCAGGTTCAAGTCCTGGTGGGCCCACCAGAAATGTTAACCCCAGTTAGAGATAGCTGGGGTTTTTATAATGCAATCATGACCTTAAGAAATAAGCCTGGATGCCTTAAATGCAAATACTTTTGAGCATATAAGGGCTGTAGCAAATCTTAAGCAGAATTTCAATCATTCAATTAAGCCTATTATCTCTTTTAAGCAGTTTGCAGCAGAAAAATCCAATCTTTATATTAAGCGACGCTTAGAAAATCCATATGGGTGTGGGCAACATCGGGGGTTTCCAGTAATTTCTAAATTTAATAAGCCTGTATTAGTTCCGAATACGTAACGGGTTAATCCTACAGGCTTATTAGCTCATCACGCCAATTTGCCAGGGTACAAATTCATAATCACCAAGACCCAAAAGCTCGCTCTTGGACGGTTCCCCCGAGGCGGTTCTGAGGAACAGTTCAAAAATTCGTTGACCCATCTCCTGAACGGAGACGGTGCCGTCTAAAATCTCTCCGCAGTTGATGTCCATATCTTCAGTCAGTCGTTGATACATGGGGGTATTAGTGGCTAGCTTAATGCAGGGTGCAGGCTTTGACCCGAACATTGATCCGCGGCCAGTAGTGAAGGCAACCAAATTTGCTCCCCCTGCAATTTGACCAGTAGCAGACACTGGATCAAAGCCGGGGGTATCCATAAATACGAAACCTTTGGTGTTCACAGGTTCTGCATATTTATATACTTCCATGAGCGGACCAGTGCCACCTTTCATAGAGGAGCCTAATGATTTTTCAAAGATGTTGGCAAGGCCACCGATTTGATTCCCGGGGCTAACTTGACCGTTAATCTGAACATCCCGACCTACAGAGTATTCGTCTTTCCACCAGCGAATACGTTTGATGAGTTTTTCACCAATCTCCTTATTCGCTGCACGACGGGTGAGGGTGTGTTCAACACCATAGATTTCTGGGGTCTCAGACAAAATTCCGGTGCCGCCATGACGAGATAAAATATCAACCGCAGCACCTAAAGCTGGGTTGGCAGTGATGGAAGAGAAGCCATCAGAGCCGCCGCATTGCAGACCAACAGTTAGATGACTTGCGGATACGGTTTCTCGCATCGCTTTATTTGCTTCTGGCAATAAAGCTTTTACCGCCTCAATACCTGCTTCAATCGTTTTGCGAGTGCCGCCAGACTCTTGCATGATGAAGGTATGTAAGTTAGTTCCTGCCTGAAGGTCTTCTTGTTCCATCAAACCTTTGAGTTGATTTCGTTCGCAGCCCAAGCCAACGATGAGTGCAGCAGCTAAGTTAGGGTGGCGCGCATAACCAGCCATAGTACGGCGAAGCAGTTGCATTGGCTCACCACTCATTTCCATGCCGCAACCGATATCGTGGCTAAATGCCACTACACCATCCACATTCGGAAAATCTTTTAATCTTTCAGGCGTGAACCAATCAGCAATCTTGTTCACTACTGTCGCTGAGCAGTTCACAGTAGACAGAATGCCAATAAAGTTTCGAGTTCCCACTTTGCCGTTCGGTCTCACATAACCCTGGAAAGTGGCGCGCTCTGACTCTGGCAACATTTGGGTAGGTTTGAATTCACTTGCATACGCATAGTCACGATCAAATTCGCGAAACTCGGTGTTATGACTGTGAACCAAGGTGCCTGGTTCAATATCGACACTAGCAAAACCGACAGTTACGTTGTACTTCAGGATCGGCTCACCCCTGAGAATTTTCTTGGTTGCAATTTTGTATCCAGCAGGAACTTGGCTGCGACTGGTGAAGTTTTCACTAGGCACTTCCGTTCCAATTCCAACATCAACTCGTGCAACAACAATGTTGTCATTTGGATGCAAGCGAATAATAGGACCTATTAAGCGTTTTTCGGAGATTTCAATCATGGATTTCTTTCGTATAAATAGTTAAATTATTCGGCAGTAGCACCAGATTTTTTGACAATAGGACGCCACTTAGCCACTTCGGATTTGATGTAATCGCCGAGTTGAGTTGGGGTGCTAGTGGCCACTTCAAAGCCTTTGCTGTTGATTTGCCTTTTGATTTCTGGATTATTTAATACACTAGTAAGTTGAGAGTTGAGTTTATCAATAATGGCTTTTGGTGTATTGGCTGGCGCAACAATCGCATAGACAAGCTCAACTTCATATTTTGGTAAGAATTCCGAGATTGCAGGAATCTCTGGAGCGTTGGGTGAGCGTTTAAGACTGGTGATGCCTAAAGGAATTAATTTTCCAGAACGAACATACGGCAAAGCGGCTGGAGTGCCAACGAGGGCAGTTTCAATTTGGCCACCAAGTACATCGGTTAATGCTGGCGCAGCACCTTTGTACGGAACATGAAGGATATCTGTGCCTGCCTGAGTATTAAAGAGTTCGCCGCCTAGGTGAAGAGGTGTGCCGGATCCTGATGAGGCAAAGCTAACTTTATTAGGATTGGCTTTGGCGTAAGTAATTAGCTCAGGAATAGTCTTGAATGGCGCAGAAGGAGTAGCAACAAATAAGAGCGATGACGATGCAACCAAGCTGACTGGCGCAAAGTCCTTAATGAGGTTGTAGTTCAGTTTTTTGTATAAGGTTTCATTGATTGCTTGGGTGCCGACCATCATTAGAAAAAGGGTGTAGCCATCAGGCTTAGCATTGGCAACATATTCTGCAGCAAGGTTCGCTCCAGCCCCAGGCTTATTGTCAATGATGATGGGTTGGCCCAGGCTATCTCCTAGTTTTGGGGCGAAGCCTCTAGCCAATACATCAGAGGGACCCCCAGCAGCAAATGGGACAATTAGCTTAATAGGCTGAGTAGGATAGTTTTGAGCCTGTGCGCTTGCAACAAGGCAGGTGCTGACAAGCGACAATGCTAAAAAGATTTTTCTCATGTAATGTTCTCCTTATTCTGCATCATTATTGTTATTTAATTTCGATTTCAATACTTCGTAAAAATGAAAATTACTCAGGTAAGCATCTTTCCTCTTTCAATCCCGCTCATTGAGCCAATCAAGATGGCAAAAGAGTTCATTACCGATGCCAAAACAGTGTTACTTTGCTTAACTGATGAGCAAGGTCGCCAAGGGTGGGGTGAGGCGTCTACTGCGCCACTCATGACAGGCGAAACTTTGGATAGCTTAGTTGCAAGTCTAAGGTATTTAGTTGAAAAGGCATGCGCCATAGAGTGGAATGATCCAAAAGATTTTTCCAGTGCTTGCGATGGCATTTTGTATGACAACCCCTCAGCAAAATCTTGCCTGCAGATGGCATTGCTGGACCTGTATACCCAGAGAGAATCGATTCCTTTATGGAGGTATTTACGCACTCTTAACAACAAGATTAAAGGCTCGGCGACCACTGAAATTCCTTTATTACGTATGCTCGGTGGTACCTTAGATAAGGAAATGACTGATGCTAAATCCTTTCGTGATGCTGGCTTTAAGCATTGGAAGATCAAGATTGGCTCTTTATCGCTTGAAGAGGATTTGCATCGTGTCCAAGTGCTTACTAATTTACTTGAGGGTGATGTTGTATCTGTAGATGCAAACGGAGCGATGTCTTTGGATAATGCAATACAGTTTTGCAGATCTTCACAGGCTGCTAAATTGTCCTTTGCAGAGCAATTAATTAATGCCAATTCAGCTTTAGCGGATTTTGTTTTGCTTAAGCAGCGATCCCCCATTCCTATAGGATTAGATGAATCTATCCACGGATCTAATGAGATTGAGGAGTTCATGGAGGTAAGTGCTCTAGACGGCGCTAGCTTAAAACTCATTAAGACTGGTGGCGTACTCGAAGCTTGGAATTGCGCGCAAATATTGCAAAGCAATAATTTGAGTGTGAACTTAGCTTGCAAGGTTGCGGAGACATCACTATCGGGAGCTGCTACAGCTTCGATTGGCTTTGCTATTGGTAATGTTCCTTGGGGATTTAGCATGTCAAATCAATATCTACAGTTTGATATTTGCGATAGACCATTAAGCGGGAAGCATGGCTATCTTGATGTCACCCAATTGAACCCCACGGGTGTTGGCGTGACACCAAACATGGATCGCGTGAAAGATGCTGTAGCCCAAGGTTATCCAATTACTCAATATTAAGCACGTCGAAAGCTGCTTTTAATCTGCGAGAGTAGGAGTCTGAAACCGTTTTGATTTCTTCTGGAGTCCACTTTCGGAAGCCTTCACCTGCTTTCATACCCGTTTTTCCATCAGCCATTAATTGCAAGACTTTTGGCGGCAGGGTAGTGATATTAGAAAGCGATGGATAGATTTCTTTAGCAGCGTTAGCCATGCCATCCCAGCCAGAAATTTCCTTTTGGGTCATGGGGCCTACTGCAGCATAGCGAAAACCAAAGCTATATCTCACAGCGTCATCAATATCTGCTGGAGTGGCAATGCCCTCTTGAACTAGTGATAGTGCCTCTCTCATCAAGGCATGTTGAATGCGGTTGGCTAAGAATCCAGGGATATCTTTTTTAACTAGCACTGGTTTTTTATCAATAGCTCTATATAGCTCGCAAGCTTGTTCAGCATATTTGAGCTGAGTATTTTGTCCCATGACAATTTCTACAAGAGGAACTACTTCAGCAGGCATGAAGTAGTGTGCACCCATCATGCGATTGGCAGTTTTCAGCCCCTCTGTAATTATGCTAATTGGGAAACCAGAGCTGTTGCTTCCGATTGGAATATCTCCCGGTACAACTTGATCAAGATATTTGAATACCTTTTTTTTTAGCTCTAGGTTCTCTGCCACTGTCTCGATGACCCATGAGCATTTATTCCAGTCTTGCCAATCTTCTAATACGCCAACAAATTGCTGTTTCTTGATGTCAGCTTCCTCTTTGGTGGCATTGTCTCGTACCACGCCAATTTTCTTTGCAAGACTAATGGCTTTATCTAAGCAGTCTTCAGCCTTTTCTTTGGATCGACCCAATATCACTACGGGTATGTTTTGGGCGATAAAGCCTGCAGCAATGCCAGCGCCCATGATTCCGCTTCCAATAACTACAACTGATTTCATGATTTATAAACCTGTACGGTTAAGTAAAAATAACATATGATCGAATTAAATCAATAACTGCGTAAGGTTATCATTATTTATGGTTTAATAGTTAAATAATAAAAATTACTTATCCGTATAACTTACCCTAGGAGATTGATATATGACCATGCATAACCCCTTTCAGCCAGTTGAAAAAATCAAAACTGAAGTTTTCTCAACCATGCCTGAGAAATTTAGAAAAAAATCTCGCACCGGTTGGTCTGATCCTAACCGCCAAGGCGCGGAAGTAGAGTGTTTTTTAGAGGGCCCATCCTTTGACCGCGAAGGAAACTTATGGTTCGTTGATATTCCTTTTGGTCGTATTTTCCGGATTGACACTAAGGGTGAGTGGGAGCTCATTACTCAATATGATGGCTGGCCAAACGGCATGAAGTTTCACAAAGATGGTCGCGCCTTTATTTGTGACTACAAGGCAGGCTTGCTTGCTTTGGATCCAAAGACTGGAAAGATTGAAACCATCTTGGGTTCTATGTATAGCGAGAACTTCAAAGGCCTGAACGATTTGCACTTTGCTTCTAATGGCGATTTGTATTTCACTGACCAAGGACAAACTGGTATTGCCGATCCTACTGGCCGTGTATTTCGTTTGCGAGCCAATGGCCAATTGGATCGCTTAGCGCTGAATGTGCCCAGTCCAAACGGTATTACCTTGAATACTCAAGAAAAGCATGTTTTTGTTGCAGCTACAAGATCGCAGCAAATTTGGAGATTGCCATTGATGGCTGATGGCTCTGTGTCTAAGACCGGTGTAGCTATTCAATTAACTGGCGGTGTAGCAGGTCCAGATGGAATTGAAATGGACTCAGAAAATGGATTATTAGTTTGCCATTTGGGTATCGGTATCTGGAGATTTGATAACAATATGCTCCCAACCCACTTGATCTACTCTGAAAATTCACATCATCATCATCTGGCTAATATGTGTTTTGGTGGTGCTGATGGAAAGGATTTATACATCACCGAGTCTTTGTCTGGCGATATCCTGAAGGCACGCCTTCCTGTTGCTGGTAAGAAGATGTTTGGACAGTCCTGAGTTGGCGGACCGATTGCCGTTATATAAGACTCTAGCCAATGCGCTAGAGCAGCATATTTATAACGGCGATTGGCCTGTTGGTTCTGTCTTGCCTGCTGAGGCAGATCTATGCAAAAGTTTTCACTCCAGTAGACACACTTTGCGGCATGCGCTGCAGATTCTGGAGTCCAATGGTTTGATCTTCCGTCGCCAAGGAGCTCCAACACAAGTAGTTTCAAGGCAGCGCTTGAGACGTTTCACGCAGAGTTTCAACTCGCCAATTGATATCTTGAGTTACTCAAGAGATACTTATCGTATCAATATGGTTGAGGAGTTTATTGAGTTAGATCAACCCCTTAGTCAAATGGTTGGCGCCCCAGTCGGATCATCTTGGTATCACATTGGGGGGATGCGTAAGCGACAAGAGTCTGAGGATGTGATTGCTTGGACGGATATCTATATTTTGCCGCAGTTTGCTTCGCTGACAAAAGATCCGGAGCATACTCAGGTGATGGTCTACGAGCAAATCGAGAAAAAATACGGCGCCAGAATTGAGAGGGCGGAAGTAGATGTTTATGCGGCTCCCGCATCAGCAAAAATTGCTGTTAAGTTAAATCTTAGACCTCACGATTCTTGCTTGGTGATTGTACGTCGCTATTTTGATGATCAAGACAAGCTCTTTGAGACTACGGTAACGCATCATCCTGAAAATAAATATGTGTACAGCATGGAATTTAAAGCGAGCTCCGAGGTTTAACTCACTATGAAATATTTATCTATAGCCCAAGCTGAAGCGTTTATATCAAAGGCACTCCAATCCGAAAAGGTTCCAGCTGCCGATGCGGACATCATTGCTAATTTAATGGTGAAGTCTGATATGGTTGGTGCCGATGGGCATGGCATCTTTCGCTTACCGGCTTACCTAAAAAGAATTCGTGCAGGTGGCGTCAATCTCAATCCTAATATTCATATTGAACGTGAGCAGGGTGCAACAGCGCTGATTAATGGCGATAACGCTCTGGGCCATTTGGTCATGAATAGAGCGGTTGATTTAGCAATCGAAAAAGTAAAAGAACATAGCGTGTGCTGGATTGGAAGTCACTATGGCAACCACTCTGGTGCAGCATCAGTGTATGTTCGCAAGTTGGCCGAGCAGGGTTATATCGGCATTTATATGGCTGTAGGTAATGCAAACCACATGGCTCCTTGGGGTGGAATCGATTTATTGTTATCTACCAATCCTATTGCGATTGCGGTTCCTGCTGGCAATGATCCAATGGTACTCTTGGACATTGCCACTTCAGTAGCCGCATATGGAAAAGTCAAGGTAGCGGCTCAGAAGGGTGAATCCATTCCCGATGATTGGATGATTGATCGCCAGGGAAAACCGATTACTGACCCAAAGAGATCCGCAGAAGGCTCCTTATTACCTATTGGTGGTTATAAAGGTTATGGCTTGGCAGTAATGATTGGTTTACTTGCTGGTGCTCTCAATAATGCGGCGGTTGGTAAAGGAACTATTGATTTCAATGCGCATCATGATCTGATTACTAATACAGGTCAAACCATTATTGCAGTTGATCCAAGTGCATTTGGTAATAAAGAAGAGTTTTTAAAGCGCGTCATTGCTTTGGTAAATGACTTGAAAAATTCATCAACCCTTCCTGGTGTGAAAGAAATTCGTGTGCCAGGTGAGGGTGCAGCAAAGAAAATGGTGGAGAGAATGGCTTCAGGAATTCCTGTAGCTCCCGAACTGCTTGAGGCATTAAATACTTGCGCTAAGGAGTGTGGCATAGCGCAATTGAGTTTATAGAATTACTGGAGGAGACAATATGTTTAAAAAATTAATAAAAAACATAGCAATAAGTGTTGTAGTGGTCCCAGTATTAATGGGTTCAGCCTTGGCTGCATACCCAGATAAGCCCATCAAGATGATGATTGGCTATGCACCAGGCAGCTCAACGGATATTGTTGGCAGAATGATTGCCAATGATCTCAGTATTGCTCTGAAGCAACCGATTATTGTTGAGAATCGCGGCGGTGCTGCAGGTAGCTTGGCTGCCGAGGCTGTTGCTAAAAGCAATCCCGATGGTTACACCATCTTATTTGCACAAAACGGCTTAGCAATTAACGTGGCAGCTAATCCAAAGTTGCCATTTAATGGTCAAAAAGATTTGCTTCCTGTAGTTGGAGTCGCAGCTACACCGCACATATTGATTGTGAACAACAATTCACCTGCTAAGTCTGTAGCAGATCTGATTGCTATGCTAAAAGCAGATCCTGGGAAGTTAAGCTTTGGATCTTCCGGAATTGGAAATTCAGATCACATGGCGGGTGAATTATTTTTGGCTACAACTGGCTTGCAAGCTATTCATGTCCCATATAAGGGTGGGTCTCCAGCTGCTACGGATTTAATGGGCGGGCAGATTGATTTTTACTTTGCTGGTATGCCGGTCGGTCTTCCTTTGTATAAAGGCGATAAGGTCAGAGGCTTGGCGGTTACTAGTAAGGGGCGCTTTAGTGGCGCGCCTGAATTAGTGACAATGCAGCAGGCTGGCGTGAAAGGTTATGACATGGCCTTGTGGCAAGGAGTCTTTGTAGCGACAGGCACTTCGCCTGACATAGTTAAGCAACTTAATGCTTCCACTCTGAAAATCTTAGAAACACCAGAGATGAAAGAGCGATTTCAGAAGGCGGGCGTTCAGATTGCACCGATGAATACCCAGCAGTTTTCAGATCTATACTTCTCCGATATTGCTCGGTGGAAGGTAGTTATAGAAAAGGCGAAGATTAAGCTGGATTAATTTTCAAAATCGATTAAGTAATTCCTTGGGTGCTGTAGACTCCTGAAATCCTGATGGTTTTCTTTGGATGTCTGCTCTCATAATCCTTTGGTCCCAGGTTCAAGTCCT
>DAISKI010000019.1:0-9456 GCA_036821065.1 Polynucleobacter sp.
AGCTCAGTGAGCGACTCTTGAGGTAGGCAGCAAAATCATCACCCACTTCTGGATGACGCAAAGCAAATTCGATCGAAGCTTTCAGATAACCCAATTTACTGCCACAGTCATAACGAACCCCGCTGTACTCATAACCGAATACCGGCTCCTCCTTGAGTAGCGAAGCAATCGCATCGGTAAGCTGAATTTCACCGCCGGCACCAGGCTTGAGGTTGCGGATATGTTGAAAAATATTTGATGAGAGAACATAGCGGCCCACTACAGCCAGATTGGATGGCGCATCCTTAGGTTGGGGTTTCTCAACAATGCCATCGAGACGATATATCCCCTTGCTCACTTCTGGCCCTGAAATAATTCCATAAGAACTGCTCTTAGCGGGATCAATTTTTTCTACTGCTAGCACTGAACCCTTTTGAGCATCATGCACAGCGAGCATTTGCTTGAGAACAGCTGGCTGACCGTCCAATAAGTCATCCGCTAGGATGATGGCAAAGGGCTCATCACGAACAAGCTTCTCTGCACATAAAACAGCATGACCTAAACCTAGCGCTTCAGGTTGGCGAACATATACACAGTCGACATGGCTGGGTTTGACATTGCGCACTATCTCTAATAGCGCTTGTTTATTCTTGGCTTCTAGCTCAGCCTCTAATTCGTAGGCTTTATCAAAGTGATCTTCAATAGCGCGTTTGCTGCGACCGGTTACAAAAATCATCTCGGTGATGCCGGCTGCAATAGCTTCCTCAACCGCATATTGAATTAAAGGCTTATCGACGACATTGAGCATCTCCTTAGGGCTCGCCTTGGTGGCGGGCAAAAAGCGGGTGCCTAAACCAGCAACTGGGAAAACAGCCTTGGTAACGGGTTTATTCGTGGTGGTCATATCGCAGTAGTCATTAATGAGTGAGTTATTTCAGACGCTCTAATTGTGCAACAAGCTTCTCATGATTTTGCTCAAATCCTGTAAGACGTTGTTTTTCCTGGGCAACTACCTCTTCAGGGGCTCTTGCCACAAAGCTTTCGTTGGAAAGTTTGCTGCGGGCTTTTTGAATTTCATTGGCTAGGCGATCAATTTCTTTACCCAGGCGAATGCGCTCTGCGCCGACATCAACCTCAATCTTTAAGAGGAGTTTGAGATCACCCACAAGGGCCATAGGTGCTCCAGCAGCCTCTTTTTCCATAGATGCTTCGTCTTGGTAGATCTTCACTTCAGATAATTTAGCTAAGGCGAGCAGGTAAGGGGTGGCTTGTTTGAGGAAGGCCTCGGGCCCACAAATCCAAAGAGGAACTTTCTGGGCGGGTGAAACTTGCATTTCACCGCGCAGATTACGACAGGCATCCACAATGGCTTTAATCTGATTAAGCCATGCTTCACTCTGTGAATCTATTTTTTCAGGTTGAGCAATTGGGTAGGCTTGTAAAGCAATCGTTTGTTTCGTTTGCTGCTCTAGGGCTTTGCCCGTCATGGGTGCAACGGTTTGCCACAAGGTCTCTGTGATAAAAGGAATGAGAGGGTGGGCTAAACGCAAAATAGTTTCTAGAACGCGCAGAAGGGTTCTTCGAGTGGCGCGTTGCTGTGCTGGCGTGCCAATTTGAAGTTGAACTTTAGCTAACTCTAAATACCAGTCGCAATACTCATCCCAAACAAATTGGTAGATGCTGTTTGCAATATTGTCGAAGCGATAATTTTCGAATCCTTTTGCAACCTCAGCTTCGGTTCTTTGTAATAAAGAAACAATCCATTTATCCGCTGGTGAAAAATCGAGATAGCCATCTGGACCGCATTGATCGTCACAAGGGGCAAAGCCATTCTCTTCTTGACTACCAGGACAGTTCATTAAGACAAAGCGAGTGGCGTTCCAAAGCTTGTTACAGAAATTGCGATAACCCTCGCAGCGCTTTTGATCAAAGTTGATATTTCGACCTAATGAAGCCAGTGATGCAAAAGTAAAACGTAAGGCATCTGTACCAAATGCAGCAATGCCTTCTGGAAACTCTTTCCGAGTGCGCTTGCTAATGCTCTCGGCTTGTTTGGGATTCATTAAGCCTGTAGTTCTTTTGCTGACTAATGCATCGAGTTCGATACCATCAATAAGATCGATGGGGTCTAAGGTGTTACCTTTAGACTTGCTCATCTTCTGGCCTTCAGCATCACGCACTAAGCCATGGACATATACCGTATGAAAAGGTACTTTGCCCGTGAAATGGCAGGTCATCATGACCATGCGGGCTACCCAGAAGAAGATGATGTCAAAGCCGGTAACCAGAACAGAGGAGGGCAAAAAGTGCTCAAGCGCTGGTGTTTTTTCTGGCCAGCCAAGAGAACTGAAAGGGACAAGGGCAGAGCTAAACCAGGTATCTAATACGTCAGCATCACGACTTAATGTTCCAGAATAGCCTGAAGCAAGCGCCTTTGCTTTAGCTTCTGATTCAGAGCGGGCTACAAAGATTTGACCATTGTCGCCATACCAGGCAGGGATTTGATGACCCCACCAGAGCTGACGAGAGATGCACCAGTCTTGAATATTCTCTAACCACTGGGTATAGGTGCTAATCCAGTTTTCAGGAACCAGTTTGATATCACCATTGGTCACAGCTGCTAATGCAGCACCAGCAATTGAAGATCCGGGTTGATATTGGTTATCTGGACTGGGTTTAGAGACTGCAACAAACCATTGATCAGTCAACATCGGCTCTATGATGGTTTGGGTGCGATCCCCGCGGGGTACCATCAATTTGTGAGGCTGAACTTTTTCTAAGAGCCCAGCTTGATCGAGGTCCGCAACAATCTGTTTGCGCGCAGCAAAGCGCTCTAGGCCTTGGTATACCGCTGGCGCATTCTCATTGATCTTCGCATCCAGTGTGAGAATATTAATGAGCGGTAATTGATGGCGTTGACCAACAGCATAGTCATTGAAGTCATGTGCGGGAGTAACTTTGACAACGCCCGTACCAAAGTTCAAATCTACATAATCGTCGGCAATGATTGGAATATCACGGGCACATAGCGGCAGTGAGACAGATTTACCAATGAGGTGTTGATAACGCTCATCCTGGGGATTGACCATCACAGCGACGTCACCTAATAGTGTTTCGGGTCGCGTAGTGGCAACGATTAACTGGCCGGAGCCGTCAGACAGTGGGTAGCGGATATGCCACATCGAACCATCTTCTTCCTCGCTGACTACTTCAAGGTCAGAGACGGCAGTACCTAAAACAGGATCCCAGTTGACTAAACGTTTGCCGCGATAAATCAGCCCTTGTTCATAAAGACGAACAAAGACTTCTATCACTGCTTCGGACATTTTGCTATCCATCGTGAAATACTCTTTAGTCCAATCGATCGATGCACCGAGGCGACGAATTTGGCGCGTGATGGTTGAGCCTGAAGTTTCTTTCCACTCCCAGACTTTTTCTAAGAACTTCTCACGACCTAAATCATGGCGAGAGACTTTTTGGGCATCAAGCTGACGCTCGACCACAATCTGTGTAGCGATACCTGCGTGATCAGTCCCAGGAACCCAAAGGGTATTTTTACCGGACATTCGAGCATGCCGGACTAAACCATCCATGATGGTTTGATTAAAGGCGTGTCCCATGTGAAGGGTGCCCGTCACATTGGGTGGTGGTAACTGAATACTGAAGTCACCTTTATCTTTATCTAGGGTGGCATCAGCAATACCCCGCTTTTCCCACTCTGGACCCCAATAGGCTTCAATGGGTGCTGGCTCATAGGATTTGGCTAGCTCATCCACGGGAAGTTTATTAGGGGTATTCGAAGCATTTGGCATAAGAGGCAAATTATAATTGGGCTGATGTACTCTGACTTACTCGCCAACCTTAATCCAGAACAACGCGAGGCAGTTACCCTCCCTCCTGTTGATCAAAATGGCCATGCCCAATCTGCCCTCATTCTCGCTGGAGCGGGAAGTGGCAAGACCCGCGTACTGACTACTCGAATTGCCTGGTTAATCCAAACCGGGCAGGTTTCCCCAATTGGGGTCTTGGCGGTCACATTCACCAACAAAGCGGCCAAAGAAATGCTGATTCGCTTGGGTGCGATGTTACCCATTAATACCCGCGGCATGTGGATCGGTACGTTTCATGGACTGTGTAATCGGCTCCTTCGAGCTCACCATAAAGACGCCGGCTTGCCTTCAACCTTTCAAATTCTGGATACCCAAGATCAGTTATCTGCGATTAAGCGCCTATTAAAAGGTCTGAAGGTCGATGATGAAAAGTATCCACCTAAGCAATTACAGTACTTTATTGCTCATGCAAAAGAGCGAGGTTTGCGCTCAAAGGATATAGATAGCAGCGATGATTTTCAGGCGAAGATGGCACAACTCTATCAAGCCTACGATGAGCAATGTCAGCGTGAAGGGGTAGTGGATTTTGCAGAGCTTCTTCTGCGAAGTTATGAATTACTCAAGCACTCTGAACCGATTCGAGCGCACTACCAAGAACGCTTTCGTCATATTTTAATTGATGAGTTTCAGGATACCAATGCTTTGCAATACGCCTGGCTTAAATTACTTTCTGGCCACGATGGTAGTCGTCCATCCACGCAGCGAAGCGCTGTCTTTGCAGTCGGTGATGATGATCAAAGTATTTATGCTTTCCGTGGTGCTGATGTAGAGAATATGCGTCTGTATGAGAAGCAGTTCCATCCCATGATGGTGAAGCTAGAGCAAAACTACCGATCGCATGGCCACATCCTAGATACAGCGAACCACCTGATCTCGAATAACACGGAACGATTAGGTAAAAACCTACGCACCGATGCTGGACATGGGGAGCCAGTCCGCATCTATGAAGCGGCAAGTGATGGTCTGGAAGCTTCCTGGCTCGTAGACGAAATTAAAGCTTTGATTAATAGCGGCATTCAGCGCACAGAGATTGCGCTGCTCTATCGAAGTAACGCTCAATCACGAATCATTGAGCATGCTTTGTTTTCTGCGGGCTTGCCTTATCGGGTATACGGCGGCTTACGCTTCTTTGAGCGCGCAGAGATTAAGCATGCACTCGCCTATTTACGTTTGCTTGAAAATCCTAATGACGACACCTCTTTCTCGCGAGTAGTCAACTTTCCGACGCGTGGCATTGGTGCTCGATCGATAGAAGCTCTGCAAGACGCAGCCCGCACTCAACAATGTTCGCTCTATTTGGCTGCTTCTAGCTTAGATGGTAAAGCAGGGGCAGCATTGGGCGGTTTTGTGCGTTTAATTGATCACATGCGCGAAGCGACGCGTCATAACACCTTACCTGAAACGGTGGAGTTTGTGATTCAGCATAGCGGCTTGATTCAACATTATTTAGGTGAGCGCGAAGGGCAGGATCGCGTAGAAAACTTACAAGAATTAATTAACGCGGCTACTGCATTTATTGCAGAAGAGGGTTATGGTCAGGATGCCAAGGCGGCGACGCTACCCGGCGAGAATGCACCAGGCGATGTCGAAGTTTCTCCCTTAGCTTCCTTTTTGTCGCATGCATCACTAGAGGCTGGCGATAACCAAGCGCAAGCTGGACAAGATGCCGTTCAATTAATGACGGTGCACTCCGCCAAAGGCCTTGAGTTCACCTCAGTTTTCATCACAGGCCTTGAGGAAGGTCTATTTCCTCATGAAAATAGCGTAAATGAGCTCAACGGCTTAGAAGAAGAGCGGCGTTTAATGTACGTCGCGATCACGCGTGCCAAAGAGCGTTTGTATCTCTCGCATACTCAATCTCGTATGCTGCATGGCCAAGTCCGCTACAACATGCCTTCGCGCTTTCTTGAGGAGTTACCCGCTGATTCGCTCAAATGGTTAACACCTAAAGCAAAGGATGCGCGCTGGGGTGGGAGAAGCTCAGGTTCCACCTGGAATGATGGCTATACACGACAAAGAGAGTATGAGTCGAATGATTTCTTTGACTCAGGTAGTGATCGTCCGGTAACAAGAGCGCACAGTACCCTATCAAATAATGTCAAAAGAATGGCCGCTCCTCCGCGGGATACTTATCCATTCAAGATTGGACAAAATGTATTCCACACTAAGTTTGGTGAAGGGCGCGTTACTGCTTTAGAAGGTTTGGATACGGATGCACGAGCACAAATTCATTTCAAGCGTCACGGAATTAAGTGGTTACAGCTTAGTATCGCCAAGTTGGCTGCGATTGATTAATCGCCCAATACCATTGCTTCATCGGTAATGAAGCAACCCTTCCAGCTTGCATAAAAAGAGCAATGCATGATGGTTAGGCCACCCATCGAAAGAGGTGCGATGATGAAAGAAGCAGCTTGGCCTAAATTGACAGTATCTAAAGATGCGCCGACCAGCAAGGGGATTGCCACCAAAATAGCAGCCCAAATCAGGATGTAATATATAAATGCACCTCGGTTTTTCCAGCAGGCTATCCAGCTTGAAAATAGAGCCTGTGGGATCGACATATTTTCCCAAGCAATGAGTACAGGAGAGAACCACATCAATACCGCAATCGGGAAGTACAGCAAACCGCCAATTAGTAAAGCCCAGTAGAGCTGATGGATTGCTTCAGGTGTAATGGCTTGATCATTACTAATCAATGGAATGATGGCTTGAACATTGATAAATAAACCCAGAATTAAACTGAGTCCAAAAATCATGATGGCGTAGAGCAAGCCCAATTGCAGAATGCGCTTACGAATCAGTGGTGTTGATCGTAGCGCACAAAAATACACTTGCGGAACAATTCGTTCTTTCTGGATCGCTTGCCGACAGGCAGTCATAAAGCCAACCGATAAGGTAGGGGTCAAGATCAGTACAGCTATGACACCAATGATTGGGACCAGAATCGCCAGTTGCGCAACTAAAACATAAATGAAGACTAGCATCAGAAAAGCAATTGGATTTTGCTTAAACAACCAAAAGCCTTGGCGAATCCAGTGATAGCCTTCTTGAATTCCAACGGAGTTCAGTTTCATATAGTACGCCGGCTAAGTAGAATCTTCTCGAAATGCTTGGGATCATGCGGTGTGAGCATTTGGGCATTGCGAGGTAAATAAAAATCCCAGAGACGGGATATCCAAAAACGCAATGCAGCTGCACGTAACATCATCGGCCAATATTTTTTTTCAACAGGGCTTAATGGGCGTACTGCTTCATAAGCATTTAACATCGCTTTGAGCCTTGCCGGATCTAAATCTTTTTTATTCTCGGCGAGACACCAGTCATTCACAGTGACTGCCAGATCAAATAACCATTTGTCTGTGCCGGCGAAGTAGAAATCAAAGAAGCCGCCCAAGCGATCTGCAGTTTGATCCCCGTTATTTTGTGGATCGAAGAGTACGTTGTCTCTGAATAAATCGCAATGACTAGCTCCAGATGGTAGCTCAGCATATTCGCTAGAGTTAAAAAATGCTTCTTGAGCCTTGAGCTCAGATTGCAGTAATTCTTGTTGATCGGCATCGAGGTGTGGCATGAGATCAGGTACGGTTTTCTGCCACCAGACTAAGCTGCGTAAATTTTCTTGGATGAGCTTAAAGTCTTGACCTGCTAAATGCATCTTGGCGAGCATTTCGCCGACTAGTGCGCAGTGATGACTATCGGGAGCAAGTCTCGAGAGACCAGGAAGCTTGCTGACAATAGCAGCGGGCTTACCTTTGAGTTCAAACAGAATGTGCCCATGTCGATTTTCGATCGGCTTAGGTACTGAAATACCTCGATTGGCTAAATGCCGCATCAACTCCAAATAGTAAGGAAGCTGCTCAGCCGTTAGTCTCTCGAAGATAGTAAGAACATATTCTTGCGGCTTACCATCCAGCGAAGTATCTAAAAAGAAATTGGAGTTCTCGATCCCACCATGTATGCCACGAATATCAGTGGCATTGCCAATCTGAAAGTTCTGAGCAATCCACTCTGAGATATCGCTCAGTTCAAGCGGGGTAAAAACAGCCATGAATTACTGCAGTGGAATGCTGATACTAGGCACGCTGATTAAACCACTGTCTCCTGAGGGAGGGCCAGGCATGACTGAGTCTGGGGGTGACATGTCATAAGTGGTCAAGCGGGTCTTTACCTGAACCTGGGTAGGACTATTTGCATCTTTGTATTCTGTGATTTGGGTGCCATTCTTATCGGTGTATTGATAGCTGGGTTTTCTGGATGCGGGATTATTTAAAGCATCGGAAGCGGTGCTTGGCTTAGCGATCGGCTGATTATTGATCATATCTAATTCGGAGATGCTAAGGGCTTGGGAAGTCGACTGCGCCAAGCTGGAACTGATCCCAAAAGTAGCAAACGCTACAAGAAAACTCAATAAAGTTAGGGCAGAGCTCAAAGTGTGGCCAAATAAGTAATTGATAGCATGCATGATTTTCACCTTTTTAAACCTACTGCCTAGTAGTAGCATCACCAGACTTGTAGGTAGTTCACCACTAGATTGTACGATTGAGGGATGACTAAACATAGACTCTTGTTGATAGATGGCTCAAGTTACCTCTATCGTGCCTTCCATGCCATGCCAGACCTCAGAAATGGGGCTGGCGACCCTACTGGGGCGATATACGGCATGGTCAATATGATGCGCCGGGCTCGCTCAGAGATTCAGGCGGACCATATTGCCTGTATTTTTGATGCTAAAGGCAAGACCTTCCGGGATGAGATGTACCCCGATTACAAGGCTCATCGCTCCCCTATGCCTGAAGATTTGGTGAAACAAATCGAGCCGATTCATGCGCTGGTCAAGGCATTGGGCTGGCCAGTTTTGGTAGTTTCAGGGGTTGAGGCTGACGATGTGATTGGTACCTTAGCTTGCCAAGCAAGTCAGGCAGGATGGGAAACCATCATCTCGACTGGCGATAAAGATTTGGCTCAGCTCGTGAATTCCTCTGTCAGCTTAATTAACACGATGACTGATGAGCGCTTGGACATTGAGGGGGTGGTGGCTAAGTTTGGCGTGCCTCCTGAACGTATCGTAGATTATTTAAGCATCATCGGCGATGCTGTGGATAACGTGCCTGGTGTTCCTAAGGCGGGACCCAAGACCGCGAATAAGTGGTTAGCTGAATTTGGGGACCTCGATAACTTGATGGCCAATGCAAATCAAGTCAAAGGTGTTGTTGGTGAAAATTTACGAGCCGCTCTCGACTGGTTACCCCAAGCACGCCAACTGATTACCGTGAAGACGGATTGCGATTTATCGTCTCATGTACCCAGCTTAGATGAGCTCCATGCTAAACCAGAAGATAGTCAGTTACTGCGTGAATTGTTTGAGCGCTATGCATTTAAAACTTGGTTGCGTGAAGTCGAGCAGGGTAGTAGTCAAGCGCAAGTAGCCTCAACAAATTCAGTAGCCTTACAAGCGACCACTTCGCCATCGGCTGAAGCCAGTGCGATGCAAAGTGCTGTAGAAAAAAGCTATGAGTGCATTGTGGATGAGGCTGGTCTGGATAAATGGATTCAGAAAATTCAGGAGGCTAGCCTTACTGCTGTAGAT
>DAISKI010000019.1:9556-20544 GCA_036821065.1 Polynucleobacter sp.
TGGTCTGGATAAATGGATTCAGAAAATTCAGGAGGCTAGCCTTACTGCTGTAGATACAGAAACCACAAGTTTAGATGCGCTTGCTGCAGAGTTGGTGGGGATCTCTCTGTCGGTCACTCCAGGCGAAGCTTGCTATATTCCGGTTGGACACCTGAATGCACCTGAGCAATTAAAGCGTGAGTATGTACTCGATCGGCTAAAGCCTTGGCTAGAGAACAAAACGCATTGCAAGGTAGGCCAAAACCTAAAGTACGACGCCCATATTTTTGCAAACTATGGCATCACTCTACAGGGCGTAGAGTTCGATACTTTACTTGAGTCTTATGTGCTCGAGTCTCACATGCCACACAATATGGATAGCTTAGCTGAGCGTCATCTAGGCATGAAAACAATAAAGTACGAAGAGGTTTGTGGCAAAGGCGTTCATCAAATCGGTTTTGATCAGGTTGATTTACAAACTGCCACTCAGTACGCTGCTGAAGATGCGGATATCACTCTGAGATTGCATTGCGCTTTGTGGCCTCAGATTCAGGCCAGCCCTGGCTTGTTATATGTCTATGAGAAGATTGAGATGCCCGCAATGCGTGTGCTCGGCATCATGGAGCGCAATGGTATTCGAATTGATTCAGCCTTGCTTGCGAAGCAGGGTCAAGAAATTGGTAAACGTTTGCTGGCTCTAGAAGGTGAGATTCATCAGTTGGCTGGTCAGCCATTTAACATTCAGTCACCAAAACAAATCGCAGAAATCTTATTTGGCCAGCTAGAGCTACCTATCATTAAGAAGACCCCATCGGGTAGCCCTTCAACAGATGAGGAAGTCCTACAAAAACTGGCAGAAGACTATCCATTACCTGCTCGCATTTTGGATTACCGTAGCCTCGCCAAATTGATGTCGACTTATATTGAGAAGTTACCGAGGATGGCAGATCCTCAAACAGGACGAGTACATACTAATTTTTCTCAAGCGGTCGCAGTTACTGGCCGCTTGGCATCGAGTGAGCCCAATTTACAAAATATCCCCGTGCGAACTGAAGAAGGACGCCGGATCCGCGAAGCTTTTATTCCTGCGCCCGGATGTAAATTGCTCTCAGCAGACTACTCACAAATTGAGTTACGCATCATGGCGCATATTGCTGAAGATGCCAACCTACTTGAGGCATTTGCAACAGGTAAGGACGTGCATCAAGCGACTGCTGCGGAGATCTTTGGTATTCCCTTGGCGGATGTGAGCTCAGAGCAACGTCGTTATGCAAAGGTTATTAACTTTGGCTTGATCTATGGCATGAGCGCATTTGGTCTAGCGGGCAACCTGGGAATTGAGAGAGGGGCAGCCCAGAATTACATCGCTAAGTATTTTGAGCGCTACCCCGGTGTGGCTCAGTATATGGAGCGAACCCGTTTAGAGGCTCGCGATAAGGGTTATGTAGAAACGGTTTTTGGTCGACGTTTATGGTTGCCTGAGATTAAGTCCAATGGCCCGCGTAGACAAGGCGCGGAGCGAGCTGCTATTAATGCACCGATGCAAGGTACTGCAGCAGATTTAATTAAGTTGGCAATGATTGCGGTCGAGAATTGGTTAGAAAAAGAACAGTTGAAAACGAAAATGCTCTTGCAAGTCCATGATGAATTGGTATTTGATGTTCCCATGGATGAAATTGAACTCTTGCAGGCGAAGCTGCCTGATTTGATGTGTCAGGTTGCGCAGCTTAAAGTCCCATTAGTGGTTAGTATTGGGATTGGTGATAACTGGGAGGAGGCACATTAATGGAATCAAATACGCCCTTGAATCGAAGAGCTTTCTTAAAAACTTCAGCACTGACTGCAGGGGCTATGGGCGTTGGCTTTGCCCCAGCATCTATGCCAGTGATGGCTGCTACGATTAAAACGGATTTTGTCGGACTCGAGGCTGGAGAGCAAAACATCCAGATGGGGGACTATCAATTACCAATCTATGTTGCGCGTCCACAGAATTCTAAAGCGTCTCTACCAGTCATTATTGTGGTGAGTGAAATTTTCGCAGTGCATGAGCATATTGCTGATGTTGCTAGACGTTTTGCAAAACTCGGCTATCTCGCTATTGCACCTGACTTTTTTCAGCGGGCAGGCGATCCGAGTAGCTACGGCAGCATTGCAGAGATCTTTACTAATGTCATTTCTAAAACGCCAGATGATCAAGTAATGGGTGATCTTAAAGCCACTATTAATTGGGCCGGCAAGCATGGTGGAGATTTGAAGCGAGTTGGTGTTACTGGCTTCTGCTGGGGTGGGCGTATTACCTGGTTGGCCGCGACTTTGCCACAAGTCCGAGCTGGCGTAGCTTGGTATGGGCGCGTGATTGGCGAGAAAACTCAAGGAAACCCATTACACCCTGTAGATATCGCCTCCCAACTGCAGGCTCCTGTACTGGGCCTATATGGCGGAGCTGATACCGGAATTTCATTAGAGAGCGTTGATCAAATGCGCGCAGCTTTGGCAAAAGCAGCGCCTACTAATCTAGCAGCCAAGGAATCGGTGATCGTCGTTTATCCTGATACACCCCATGCTTTCCATGCAGACTATCGCGAGTCGTATCGCGAGGGTCCCGCAAAAGATGGTTGGGCTAAGTGTCTAGCCTGGTTCAAGAAAAACGGAGTTATCTAAGTAGTGTCAATACTTCAAAACATTCTGCTGGTCACTATTCTTGCTGGATTGGTGAGCGTCTTGGTTGCTGCAAGCTTTTCTTTGGGCCTGCTCTCGAAGATGGTAAATAACATGGTTAGTGTTTCGGTGGGAATTTTATTGGCAACCGCCTTACTCCACTCTTTACCAGAAGCCTTTAGCTTTCCGGACACTAAACCACAAATTTTGTTTGGTACTTTGTTGGCGGGCTTACTGGGATTTTTCTTATTAGAAAAAATTGCTTTACTTCGCCATAGCCACCATCATGAAGGTGATGGACATGAGCATCATCATGGGCACGACGCTGAAGTAGCTGGTCGAAGTGGTTGGATGATTTTGGTCGGCGACGGCTTACATAATTTTGTAGATGGTGTGTTGATAGCGGCTGCTTTCATGGCCAACTATGAGGTAGGTATCTTTACTGCAATCGCCATCATTGCTCACGAAATTCCTCAAGAGATTGGTGATTTCATGGTGCTACTCAATGCAGGATTTTCAAAAGGGCGCGCTTTACTCTATAACTTACTATGCGGCTTATCAGCAGTCCTTGGTGGCGTATTAGCGTATTTCTTTTTAGAAAAAGCGCATGCGATGATGCCCTACTTATTGGTGATTGCTTCTAGTAGCTTTATCTACATTGCGGTGAGTGATCTCATTCCGCAAATGCATCGTCGCCCACATTGGGCTGAGTCATTGCGCCAAACCATATTGATTGCTTGTGGAGTAGGTTTTGTACTACTCTTATCGCAAGCGTCTTAGGAGCTATTAACGCTCTACAGGGCGACTTGGATCAGCGCACCATTCGCTCCAACTACCCGCATACAAGCGAGCGCCCTTTAAGCCCGCAACTTCCATCGCGAGAAGATTGTGACAGGCAGTCACACCAGATCCACATTGATGAATGACTGCTGAGGTCTTAGTGGTGCCGAGCAAACTTACGAACCCTTGATAGAGCTGCTCACGAGTTTTAAATAGTTTTCCAGAAAGATTTTCTTTATAGCAATGATTGAGGGCGCCAGGGATATGGCCGCCAACAGGATCTAGCGTTTCATTCTCACCATGAAAGCGATCACTTGCTCTGGCATCCACTATTTTGTTTTGATGGGTTTGAAGATTTGTAAGTACTTCTTCAAGTAATACGAGTCCAACATAAGGCATGGTATCGATTGGTCGAGCGCATGCAGTAGGTTGACGAGGTGTTTTGCCGATGGGGCCGCTCCAGGCATCAAGCCCACCATCTAATACTCTGACATTGGCATGACCTGTTGCTTTGAGCATCCACCACAGGCGACTCGCAAAGATGGAGCCCTGATTATCGTAGGCGACGACTAAGGTATTGTGATCCATGCCTAAGCGTGTTTTTGTTTTAGCCCAATCTTCTGGTGAGGGTAGAGGGTGTCGACCATTTTTACCAGTTTTCTGACCAGATAAATCATGGTCGAGATCGACGTAAATGGCGCCAGGAATATGATTTTCTAAATAAGCTGCTTTGCCCGCCTCTGGCTTGGCCAAATCAAAGCGGCAGTCACAGATCAAAACATCTTCGCCGCTATTAATAACTTCTTCTAGCTGATTAGCAGTGATGAGTGGATTCATTGGTAAGCCTATCTTTAAGAGAGATTTCCAATTAAAGCATTGTTAGATGTCAGAAAACTGCATGACCCGTCGATACCACTCATGGAAGTGCTGCATACCATCTTCCATTGGGCTCTGATAAGGGCCAACCTGATTGAGGCCCCGAGCCAGCAGGGCTGCGCGACCCGCATCCATGCGCTCAGCAATTTCATCGTCTTCAATGCAGGTTTCCATATAAGCAGCGCGCTCGGCCTCAACAAACTCACGTTCGAATAAGGCAATTTCTTCGGGGTAATAAAACTCCACAATATTGCGTGTTTTATTAGGACCCATAGGATGGAGAGTGGAAACGCAGAGTACGCCTGGATACCACTCAACCATGACATTGGGGTAGTAGGTTAGCCAAATGGCGCCATGTCGTGGGGCCTTGCCATTAAATTGACGTAAGACTGCATCATGCCATTGTTGATAAGTACTTGAACCTGGTTTTTCTAGGTTCTTATGAATACCCACAGTTTGTACGCTGTGCCAGTCACCAAATTCCCAATGCAAGTCTTCACAAGATACAAACTTTCCTAAACCTGGGTGAAACGGCTCAACATGGTAGTCCTCTAGATAGACTTCGATAAATGTTTTCCAGTTGTAATTGCAATCGTGCACTTCAACATGATCTAAAACATAGCCATCAAATTTCAGATCATCGGCAACACCAAGATTGGCAAGATCTTTGCAAACATCACGAGGACCTTCAAACAGAAGTCCCTGCCAGTTTTGCAAAGGAGACTTCCCTAGATTAAGACAAGGTTTATCTTCAAAGTGAGGGGCGCCTAAGAGCTGACCATTTAAGTCATAGGTCCAACGATGTAATGGACAAACAATATTATCGACTTGTCCACTGCCATTGAGCATGAGCGCTTGACGATGACGACACACGTTAGAAAGTAATTCGACACCAGATTCATTGCGTACTAAAAGACGACCTTCGTTCTCAGCAGCCAGTGTGCGATACGATCCTTTTTCAGGAACCATGAGTTCGTGACCGACATAACTCGGCCCCTGCTTAAATAGCAGTTCAATTTCACGTTGGTATAAATCAACGTCAAAATATGCCGAAACCGGCAGTTGTAGATTGGACGGTGCAAGCTTCTGCACGGTAGCCAGATTAGTCATTCTCCCCACCCCCGAAAACGTCAGCCGAAGCTAAGCGGAATAACCAATCCAACCATCGACGTATCGATATTGGAAAGGAAGGGAGTGATTATACCCATCTGGGCCCCATATCGCTTTAATATATAGGGCTATTCGTATGAAAATCCAGAGAAAGTCAGCATATGGCATCTAAAAAACCCGAGAGCTCAGGCGCTGGCCTGGAGGTTCAAATTGATCCAAATTTGCGGTATGAGCAAGCGGTTAAAGAGCTTGAGAAGCTAATTTCTGATATGGAATCAGGTAAGTTTTCATTGGAGGAGACTTTGTTGGCTTATCAACGGGGCGCCGCTTTGCTCAAACATTGCCAAGCCGTCTTGGCCCAAGTCGAGCAACAAGTGAGAGTCTTCGAAGCTTAGATTGCAATCTAAGCATTTCACCATGAGCGAATTACATTCATTTCCGGAATGGCTAACTAGTCATACTCAGCGTAGTGAGCAAGCATTAGATGCTTTGCTTGATGCGGAGGCGACCATTCCCACACGTTTACATCAAGCAATGCGCTATGCCGCCCAAGGTGGGGGTAAACGTATTCGTCCACTTTTGGTTTATGCCGCTGGTGAGTTGGGTGATGCTAGTCCCGCAACATTAGATGCGGCTGCTATCGCAATAGAGTGTATCCATGCATATTCACTGGTACATGACGATTTGCCTTGCATGGATGATGATGATTTGCGGCGTGGTCGGCCCACTGTACATAAAGCATTTGATGAAGCAACTGCACTCTTAGTCGGTGATGCTCTTCAAACCCGTGCTTTTGAAATCCTCGCACATGCCGATTGTTCTGCTGAAGTTCGTCTCTCTATGATTGGCGCACTCGCTGCAGCATCGGGTTCAAGAGGAATGGCTGGCGGTCAGGCGATTGATTTAGAGAATGTTGGTAAGAAATTAGACTTGTCGGGTTTGCAGCAAATGCATGCCATGAAAACCGGTGCATTGTTATCCTGCGCAGTCCAAATGGGCGCTATTGCATCCCATCTCAGTCAGACTCAAATGATGCATTTACAAAATTACTCTCAAAAGCTGGGCTTAGCCTTTCAGATCATCGATGATGTCTTAGATGTAACTAGTGATAGCCAGACCCTGGGGAAAACGGCTGGAAAAGACGCTGCTCAAGACAAACCAACCTATGTGAGCTTGATGGGTTTAGACTACGCACGTAAACAGGCTCTAGAGCTTCAAGTCGAGGCAATCGCGAGCCTAGCTAGTTTTGGCAGTAAAGCGCTGGCATTAAAAGAGTTAGCGCTTTTGATGGTTAATCGAGGTAAGTAAAAAGCCATCATCTATTTTTGACCCAATGACTTTAGATTCTATTCACACCCCTGCAGACTTAAAAAAACTCTCCCGCGATGAGTTGCCGGCGCTGGCAGATGAGTTGCGTCATTTTGTATTGGATTCCGTATCAAAGACGGGCGGACATCTTTCATCCAACTTGGGTACGGTCGAATTGTCGATCGCCTTGCATTACGTATTTGATACACCGGCGGATCGGATTGTGTGGGATGTAGGTCATCAAAGTTATCCCCATAAGATTTTGACAGGTCGTCGCGAGCAGATGAAAACTTTGCGTCAATTCGATGGCTTAGCAGGCTTTCCACGTCGTTCTGAAAGTGAATACGATGCTTTTGGTACCGGCCATTCATCAACGAGTATCTCTGCAGCGATGGGCATGGCCCGTGCTTTTCAAACACTTGGTGAGCATCAAGTAGCAGTAGCAGTGATTGGTGATAGCGCAATGACCGGTGGTATGGCATTCGAAGCAATGAATAATGCAGGTGTCTATGACGATTTGCCACTAGTAGTGATTCTGAATGACAACGATATGTCGATCTCACCGGCAGTGGGCGCTCTGAATCGTCACTTGGCAAGACTACTCAGCGGCAATATTTACTCTGCCACTAAAAAAGGAATTGATAGCGTGCTCTCTATTGCACCTCCGCTGCGAGAGTTTGCTAAGCGTTTAGAGGATCATGCCAAGGGTATGGTTTCACCTTCAACCATCTTCCAAGAATTTGGCTTTAATTATTTTGGACCTATCGATGGACACGATCTCGATGCCTTGGTGCCAATGCTGCAGAATGTGCGACGCTTGGCAATCGAAGGGCGTGGCCCACAGTTCTTGCATGTGGTTACTCGCAAAGGCCAGGGCTATGAATTAGCAGAAGCAGACCCAGTGCTGTATCACGGCCCTAGTAAATTTAATCCAGACGAGGGTGTACAAAAACCTAGCACTCCACCCAACAAAACGTTTACCCAAGTTTTTGGTGAGTGGCTCTGTGACATGGCCCATGCCGATCCCCTGCTGATTGGTATTACGCCGGCAATGCGAGAGGGCTCTGGCTTAGTTGAGTTTGAAAAACAATTTCCCAATCGTTATTACGATGTCGGTATTGCTGAACAGCACGCAGTCACATTTGCAGCAGGTATGGCTTGCGAAGGCATGAAGCCGGTTGTCGCGATTTACTCGACTTTCTTGCAGCGCGCATACGATCAATTGATCCATGATGTGGCCATCCAAGATCTACCTATTTTGTTTGCCTTGGATCGCGCTGGTTTAGTTGGGGCAGATGGCGCAACGCATGCCGGCTCATACGATATTGCCTTCTTACGTTGTATTCCAAACATGTTGATCATGACGCCAAGCGATGAAGCAGAGTGTCGCGATCTATTGACAACTGCTTATCACCAGAATCATCCAAGCGCAGTGCGTTATCCACGAGGTGCAGGCGTTGGTACAACTCCATCAAAAGAGTTACGTACAGTCCCTTTCGGTAAAGCAGAGCTCCGTCGCAAATCTTCTGCAGCATCAGGTCAACGGATGGCCATATTGGCTTTTGGTACTTTGCTTTATCCTGCGCTTGAGGCAGGTGAACAGCTTAATGCTACTGTCGCGAATATGCGTTTTGTGAAACCACTCGATGTCGAGTTGTTAAAAACCCTGGCTCAAGATCATGATTACTTTGTCACTATTGAAGATGGCGTGATTCAGGGTGGAGCTGGGAGTGCTTGCTTAGAAGCCCTTGCAGCAATGGGTCTAAATAAACCTTTATTACAGTTGGGATTACCAGATAGCTTTATTGAGCATGGCGATTACAAGCTCTTAATGGCGAATTGTGGCCTGAATGCTGAAGGTATTTTGCAGTCGATTCAGAAACGCTTTCCTGCGATCCTGCCTGTGAATTCAGCAGTAATCGGCAAATAATTCGGTTTTATCCGAAAATACCATCTTATGAATGATTTAAACGCCACCTTTTTGAAGCCCCAAAGCATGCCCGATGTGCAGTCGACTCGCGATGAGCGGGCTTTGGCTATTGAGCAAGTTGGTATTCGTGGGGTGCGCCATCCTTTAACTGTGCGCAGCAAGACTGGTAGTTTTCCATCAGTAGGTACATTTGAGATGAATGTTGCCTTACCAGCCCATGTTAAAGGTACGCATATGTCTCGCTTCATTGCGCTCTTACAAAAGCAAGAGGCTGCAGTCGACAGCACTACAGCAGTGACCCTGGTTCATGAAATGTTGCCATTGCTGAATGCAACCCAAGGCATTGTGCAATTTACATATACTCACTTTGTCAAGAAGACTGCGCCTGTATCCGGGGTAGAGAGTCTGATGGACTATGAAGTGACTTGGACAGCCGAGGCTCGTCAGAATGCTAGTGGCACTCTCGACACCCAGTTGCATTTGCGTGCAGTTGTACCCGTTATGAGTTTGTGTCCTTGCTCAAAAGAGATTTCTGAATTTGGTGCCCATAACCAACGTTCACACGTCACGATGTCAGTGATACTGGACCCGCAAACCAAAATGACTGTTGAAGATTTGGTTTCTGCTGCTGAGAGTGAAGCCTCAAGTGAGTTGTGGGGTTTACTTAAGCGCCCTGATGAAAAGTGGGTTACAGAGCATTCCTATAGTAATCCTAAGTTTGTTGAAGACTTAGTGCGCGATGTGGCTGGACGTTTACAACAAGACCAGCGCATTCAATCCTTAGTGGTTGAGGCCGAGAACTTTGAATCGATTCACAACCACAGCGCTTACGCCAAAATTAGCCTGACAAAGTAAGGTATTAAGCGTTTACCAAGTCCCAGCGGGGCTTGACATCGAACGAGCCTGATCGAGTCGCTGCATTATTCTCTTGCAGCATACGCAGAGCTCCTGCAAATGCAATCATTACACCGTTATCCGTACACAGTGCCATTGGTGGGTAGTGAACTGAAAAGCCATTCTTGAGTGCGCTCGCATTAAGCGCATTTCTGAGTTGCTTGTTTGCAGCAACACCACCAGCTAAGACTAAATCTTGACAACCCGTTTTCTCAATTGCTTTTTCAGATTTCCGCAGGAGAACAGCAACCAAAGCTTCAACAAAACCTCGCGCAAGATCCGCATGAAATTGCGCAACTTCCTCAGTGTTGGTAATGTGCTTCGCTTCGAATTGTTTTACTTGATTTAGTACCGCAGTCTTAAGTCCTGAGAAAGAAAAATCAAAATCTCCTGAGTGCAACATAGGTCTAGGCAAATCAAAACGACCTGTTTGCCCTTTCTCTGCAAGCGCAGAAAGGGCGGCTCCACCGGGATAATCTAAGCCCAAGAGTTTGGCAGTTTTATCAAATGCTTCACCCGCTGCATCATCAACCGTTTCTCCGAGTAGTTGGTATTGCCCAATCTCTTTTACCAGCATGAGTTGGGTGTGTCCTCCTGAAACCAGCAGGGCAACAAAAGGAAGCTGGGGTGCAGATGAGCCCAAGAGCGGAGAAAGGAGATGCCCCTCAAGGTGGTGAACCCCGATCGTAGGAATCTTGAGCCCTTGGGCTAGAGATTTGGCAAAGGCGCTACCGACTAGAAGGGCGCCTGCCAAACCTGGACCTTGGGTATAGGCAATCGCCTCAATATCGCCTAATTTGAGGCCTGATTCAGTCAAGCTCTGGTCTAAAAGGGGTAAAAGCCGTCGAATATGGTCCCGAGAGGCTAATTCTGGGACAACACCCCCATAATCTCGATGCATAGCGATCTGGGAGTGCAGCCCTTGCCCCAAAATACCCAAGGAGGCAGGTTGGCCGCTTTCCCAGGGGGCGGTGTTGTATAAAGCCACCCCGGTCTCGTCACAAGAGCTTTCTATCCCTAAAACAATCATTTTTGGCCTGGTCGTGCTAGAATCCGTGATTCAGTTAATTTTCGATATTTTTCGAGCATATACGAGTTAAACCAGTATGACTACAGTCCGCCTTCGCGAAAACGAACCATTTGAAGTGGCTTTGCGCCGTTTCAAACGCACCATTGAGAAAAATGGCCTCTTGACTGACTTGCGCGCTCGCGAGTTTTACGAGAAGCCAACAGCTGAGCGCAAGCGCAAAAAAGCTGCTGCTGCCAAACGCCATTACAAGCGTATTCGTAGCCAAATGTTGCCTAAGAAGCTCTACTAAGCATTTTTTAAGAATATTAAAGCTCTCCTCACCGAGAGGCTTTGAACCCGCTGACGGTGAAACGCAGCGGGTTTTTGCATTTTTAATACCAGAGCATTTACGATAAGAATTCATTTCCATTTAACGGACTTATT
>DAISKI010000020.1:0-19874 GCA_036821065.1 Polynucleobacter sp.
ACTACCGCTGACAAGTCGGTAATTCAGTAAAGCCTTGAATTGTAACCCAAAAAAAGCCCAGGAACGAGTCCTGGGCTGGAATCCACCGATGTTTGGGTGGAGGAGACACTGGGAGGCAAATCAATCTCTTATATAAGACTGATCGCCAATATGGGTATTTAACCATAATTTATGGTGCAATGCAAGAAAATTGACCTAAGTCAATTTTTTGCCACATTCGCTACCGATGAGTAATCCCCTTATAATGTGTAAATCATTGATAATATTGATTAATTTAGAAGTTAGGGATCACTAATATGGACTGCACAGTATCTTGGTTAGGTAATGCTGGAATGGCTTTTTCTGCCGAAACAGGGAGTGGGCATCTCCTGAATATGGATGGAGCCCCCGAGGCTGGTGGCAGAAATCTCGCACCGCGGCCCATGGAACTCCTCTTGGCTGGGGCGGGTGGCTGCTCTGCCTTTGATGTCGTTTTAATCCTACAGAAGGCTCGTCAAGCCGTCTCTGGCTGTGAAGTAAAGGTTAAGGCCGAGAGAGCTAGCGAAGACCCTAAAGTCTTTACCAAAATTGATTTGCATTTCACGGTTACCGGAAAAGACTTGGAACAAGCCAAGGTTGATCGCGCAGTCAAACTCTCTCACGATAAATATTGCTCTGCTACTGCAATGCTCTCAAAAACTGCAGAACTGACTTACAGCATTGAAGTCCGTTCGGAATAAGTGCAGAGCCAATCGATAAGCCGGATTCTGTCGCCTAGACTTGCGTCTAGGGGCAATCATTCCTCTAGGCCGCCAGTTACCTGACGGCTCAAGCTCCCTACCCGCAGACTCAGCGGGACGCCTCATCGCCTGCTTACTTGGGATTGCTCCGGGTGGAGGTTACCGCGTTTCACCGTAACTAAATACGCTCGTCTCTGTGGCCCTATTCCTCACGTCGCCGTGGATGGCCGTTAGCCATCACCCTTCCCTATGGAGTCCGGACTTTCCTCCCCCTCAATAAAGAGGCGGCGATTGCCTAATTGACTCTGCGCCTGCAGTCTAACGCAGTCAGGAAAAAACGTTTGGAATTAACTAGAAATAAGGGACCAGGCAACGCTCTCCCCGGCTCGCAATGGAATGATGGTCTCACCACCAAATGGGAGCTCCTTGGGAATACTCTGTGCCTGTTTCACTAAAGTAATTTTTTGGGTATTGCGCGGTAAAGAATAAAAATCCGGACCGAAGAAACTAGCAAAGCCTTCTAGGCGATCTAGCTTGCCGACACTGTCAAAAGCCTCAGCGTAAAGCCCCATCGCATTGAAAGCGCTGTAACAACCTGCACAACCGCAAGCACTCTCTTTTGCTCCCTTAGAGTGTGGGGCACTATCAGTGCCCAAGAAAAACCGAGGATTACCACTCGTAGCTGCTTCCAATAAAGCAATGCGATGCTCTTCACGCTTAAGCACTGGTAAGCAATAGTGATGTGGACGAATGCCACCAGCAAAAATAGCATTGCGATTCATTAGCAAATGCTGCGGGGTGATCGTCGCAGCAATCAGATGCTTTCCATTAGTAGCCGCATCACGAACATAGTGGGCAGCTTGTAAGGTCGTAATATGCTCAAAGACAATCTTGAGCTCTGGTAAATCTTTGCGCAAAGGCTCCAGTACACGATCGATAAACACTGCTTCGCGATCAAAGATATCAATTTCAGAATTCGTCACTTCACCGTGAACTAAGAGTGGCATACCTACTGCTTGCATGGCTTCTAAAGCCGCATAACAACGATGTAGGTCACTTACTCCAGCATCACTATTGGTAGTAGCACCAGCAGGATATAACTTGAAGCCAATAATTCCATCCACCTTTGCCTTGCGTACCTCTTCAGCACTAGTGTTATCTGTCAAATACAAAGTCATTAAAGGCGTGAAGTTTTTGATCTGTAGCGATACCAACTTATTCTCTATTCTGGATCGATACGCCTTAGCCAAGTCAACCGTGGTCACCGGTGGCTTTAAATTCGGCATGATGACGGCACGCGCAAATTGTCTTGCAGTATCAACCAGTACGCTGGCCATGACATCGCCATCACGAATATGCAAATGCCAATCATCCGGCTGAGTGATTTGAATCTGTTGTGGCTTAGTCGACATGGTGATGACTTTAGGATTAATTAAGCAAGATGATACGAAAATCATTCACATTAGTAAGAGTGGGTCCAGTTTCTACCAAAGCATCCAATTCTGCAAAGAATCCATAACAATCGTGCACCCCCAAAAATTGGTTTGGGTTAATACCCTTACTTTTACTGGCTTCACGCAGCTCTGGGGTAAACCAAGCCCCCGCATTCTTTTCACTGCCGTCAATTCCATCTGTATCTGCTGCTAAGGCAGCCAATTGAGGGATATGCCCAGTTTCCACGAACAAAGATAGTAGATACTCGCTACAACGACCGCCTCGGCCTTTGATGCCAGCGGGCAGAGTGACAGTGCACTCACCGCCAGAAATCACCGCTAGGGGTTTGTTACCGTCTCGCTGGTCAATCAACTCCTTAGCAAGCCTCGCTTGGTCAGATCCAACCTCTTTAGCCTCACCAGTAATAGTGTCACCCAAAATAATCGGCTCATAGCCTTCAGAGCGGACATAGTCAGCTGCGGCCTCGAGACTTTTATAAGCAGTTGCGATGACATGGTTTCTGACTTGGGCATTTTGAAGGTCATGCTCTTTTAAAGTTTCCGGTATGAGCCCAGCCGACCCTTTTTGCAGATGATTGAGAACGGATGCAGGTATCGATGTTTCATCTAGTTGATGTTTGGTCAAAATTGCTAGGGCATCCTGATAGCTGGAATAATCTACTGCACAAGGACCGCTTCCAATATCTGCAGGCTGATCTCCCGTCACATCAGAAATCAAGAGCGCCTCTACTCGGGCACCACGTTGCATAGCCGCTCTTGCCAGATTACCACCTAAGATTGCTGATAAATGCTTACGAACGATATTCATCTCCTCAATCGGGGCACCGCATCTCAACAAAGCTTGTGTTGTCGCACGCATATCTTCCATACTGATACCCGCTTGTGGCAAGGTCAATAAACTTGAGCCTCCACCAGATACCAACACAATCAATACGTCTCCTGGATTGAGTTGATTGACTAACTGTAAAACAGCTTTTGCACCATCCATACCAGCCTGATCTGGAACGGGATGGCCAGCCTCAATAATTTGAATGAATTCCGTTGGAGATCCATGACCATAGCGAGTTAACACGATACCCTCTAGCTGCGTATGAGGCCAATGCTGTTTGGCAAATCGCTCTAGTGCGCTTGCCATTGATGCACTGGCTTTACCTGCTCCAACGATTAGGCATTTTTTTTGTGGGGGGCTATCAGCAAAAATCTTTTCCAAGTATTCAGGCACGATTTTCTGAGGATCGGCTACTGCCAATGCGGCAGCAAAAGCATTTTGGAGAATGGTTTTTTGGTTACTCATCAGAGTATTCTAATCAAGCGTGGCTCGCTCTTGCATTTGCCACATTTCGGCATAGCGACCTTGGTGTGCCAGTAACTCAATATGGGTGCCCCGCTCTACAATTTGGCCATGCTCCATTACCAGTATCTGGTCTGCATGGACAATCGTTGAAAGTCGATGGGCAATGATGAGGGTGGTACGATTTTTAGCCAGACTCAGTAGCTCCTCCTGAAAAGCCCTCTCTGTTTTGGAGTCTAGGGCTGAAGTCGCCTCATCGAATATCAGCATTGCGGGGCTTTTCAATAAAGTACGAGCAATCGCAACCCTCTGTTTCTCTCCGCCAGATAGCTTGAGGCCTCGCTCACCGACTTGGGTGTTATAGCCATCAGGCAGTCGCTCGATAAAACCATCGATTTGCGCTGCTCGTGCCGCCTCTTGAACTGCCTCTGGGGTCGCCCCCGGGTTTCCGTAAGCAATGTTGTAACCAATCGTATCGTTAAATAACACGGTGTCTTGAGGAACAATACCAATAACCTTGCGCAAGCTCGCCTGCTGGACATCTTGAATATTTTGCCCATCGATCAAAATCTTGCCGGACTGTACATCATAGAAACGAAATAGCAAACGGGCTAAGGTGCTTTTACCTGCACCGCTCTGACCAACTACAGCAGTAATGGTTCCAGCGGGGATATTAAAACTCACATCGCGGAGAATCTCACGCTTGGAGTCATAATGAAAAGAGACGTGCTCAAAGTGGATATCGGGTCCAATCGCATAGTTCTGAATAACTAAGGGCTGGGCATTGGGTGAGTCAGCAATTTCTTTATCGGTATTGAGTAAAGAAAACATGCGATCCATGTCTGTTAGGGACTGCTTGATCTCTCGATAAATCACACCCAAAAAATTGAGTGGGATATAAAGTTGAATCATCAAAGTATTAACTAAAACCAAATCACCTAAAGTCATCGTGCCATTCATAACGCCTGAGGTAGCGCGCCATAGAATCAAAATCAAACCGATCGCAATAATGGTTTGCTGGCCCAAATTCAGAACAGCTAAGGATTTTTGTGACTTGACTGCTGCCACCTGGTAACGCGCTAGGTTTTCATCATAGCGACGCGATTCAAAAGCTTCATTACCAAAATACTTCACTGTCTCAAAATTTAATAATGAATCAATCGCCTTTTGGTTTGCTCTTGAATCCATATCATTCATGGTGCGACGGAAATGGGTGCGCCATTCAGTAACCACTACGGTAAAGGCGATATAGAAAACTAGTGCTACCAGCGTTATGAGTGCAAACCAAATATCGTAGGTATAAGCTAGGTAACCTAGTACTAGGATAAATTCAATCAGGGTTGGCAAAATGCTGTACAGGGAATACTGGATTAGGGACTGAATCCCTCTAGTTCCTCGCTCAATATCTCGACTAACCCCTCCGGTCTGACGCGCCAAATGAAAGCTCAAGGAGAGTGCATGAAGATGCTCAAATACTTGTAGAGCAACTTTACGAACAGCGTTTTGAGTCACCTTAGCAAATAAAGCCTCACGCAATTCGTTAAACAATGAAGCGGAGATTCTTAAAAGACCATAAGCCACAATCAGAGCAGCTGGAATAGCTAATAAGGCTTCGCCAGAATCCACCTTGATGTTCAAGGTATCAATCAAACGCTTCATCAAAATAGGAATGCCAAGATTGGCGACCTTGGCGGCGACCAAACACAGCAAAGCGAGCAATACTCTTAAGCGGTACTCCAATAAGTAAGGGAGTAAATCACGAATGACACGCCAATCACTTCGTTGTGCCACCGCTAAGGGGGTCTCACTTGATCTTGGGCCTGCTAAATGTCTCATGATGCCCTTGAAGAAAATAACTGCAGGATAGCCTGGCCATTACTTGGGGAAAAACATTTAGCTGCAGCTGCTTTAAAAGGAAGCCATTCATAAGCAATATGCTCTCGGGGTGAAAGTCTAACAGCGACCCCATCAGGCACCTTCAATGAGAACCAATGTTCAGTATTTTTAAACACACCGGCTTCATACCTAAATCGCCATTGTGGATAAATTTCGTATTCAATTTGATGTTGCATGTTTTGTAAGGCATCTTCAGGCAAGGTCTTAGCATCGATACCAGTTTCTTCAAACACTTCCCGGATAGCGGCTTGAGCTAGGTCCTCACCGATAAAATCAATACTGCCGGTTACCGATTGCCAGAAACCTTCTCGATCAGCTCGCTCGATCAATAAAACTTCCCCATTCGATTTATAAATGACAACTAAAACCGAGACGGGGATTTTCAAGATATGGTGCTTATGCAGTAGGCGCTGCTTGACGAAGGCGGATGTGTAATTCACGTAATTGACGCTCATCCACTGGGCTAGGTGCTTGAGTCAACAAACATTGCGCCCGTTGTGTTTTGGGGAATGCAATCACATCACGGATCGATTCAGCGCCAGTCATCATAGTGACAATGCGATCCAAACCAAAAGCGATACCGCCATGGGGAGGAGCACCATACTGTAGAGCATCTAATAAGAATCCAAATTTAGCTTGCGCTTCCTCCGGACCAATCTTGAGCGCACGAAATACTTGGCTTTGAACTGTCTCTTGATGAATACGCACAGAGCCACCACCAATTTCGCTACCGTTTAATACCATGTCATAGGCCTTTGCCAAGCACTTACCTGGATCGGTCTCAAGGTATTTTAAGTGTTCATCTTTAGGGCTAGTGAATGGATGATGACAGGCAACCCAACGGGCTTCAGCATCATCGTAATCAAACATAGGGAAGTCAACAACCCATAAAGGCTTCCAGCCTTCTGTGAATAAGCCATGCTCTTTACCCCAAGCAGAATGGCCTATCCGTAAACGTAAGTTACCGATTGCATCATTCACAACTTTTTCTTTATCAGCACCAAAGAAAATAATGTCGCCATCTTTTGCACCGGTACGTTTTAAGATGCCTTCAATTGCGGCATCATGGAGATTCTTGACGATTGGAGATTGCAAACCGTTGCGTCCTTCAGCGACAGAATTCACTTTGATCCAAGCCAAACCTTTTGCACCATAGATTGAGACAAATTGTGTGTAATCATCGATTTCGCTGCGGCTGATCTCTGCGCCACCAGGGACACACAAGCCCACTACTCGACCACCTGCTTGATTAGCGGCTCCAGAGAAGACCTTAAAATCTACATCTTTCATCAGATCAGTCAACTCGGTAAATTCCATTGCAACCCTTAAGTCAGGCTTATCTGAGCCATAGCGCGCCATTCCTTCTGAATACGGCATCGTTGGAAAAGGATTAGGCAACTCGACATTCATGGTGGTCTTGAAAATATGACGAATCATATTTTCAAATAAGTGACGAATCTCGGTCTCATCTAAGAATGCAGTCTCACAGTCAATCTGAGTAAATTCAGGCTGACGATCAGCGCGTAAGTCTTCATCACGGAAGCACTTAGTAATTTGATAGTAACGATCAAATCCGGCCACCATCAATAATTGCTTGAATAACTGTGGGGACTGTGGCAAAGCAAAAAATTGCCCATCATGCACGCGGGATGGAACCAGATAATCGCGGGCGCCCTCAGGAGTGCTCTTGGTGAGCATCGGTGTTTCAATATCAATGAAGCCTGCAGCATCTAAATAACGACGGCACTCCATTGCAACGTTATAACGCAAACGCAGATTCTTTTGCATTTGTGGGCGACGCAAGTCGAGAACACGATGGGTCAAGCGAGTTGTCTCTGATAAATTCTCATCGTCGAGCTGGAATGGTGGCGTTACTGATGCATTCAGAATCACTAGTTGATGACAAAGAATTTCAACTTTGCCACTCACTAAATCGGTATTTTCAGTGCCAGTAGGACGTGCACGTACCAAGCCCGTAATCTGAATACAAAACTCATTGCGTACTTGCTCAGCAAGCGCAAACATCTCTGGACGATCAGGATCACAAACAATTTGTACAAAACCCTCACGATCACGTAAGTCAATAAAAATCACGCCGCCATGATCACGACGGCGGTTCACCCAACCCGCGAGAGTGACTTCTTTACCAATCAGTAAATCGTTTACCTGGCCGCAGGTATGACTTCGCATTGACATAACAATTTCCTATAAATCAAAGAGGTTTTGGAGACTCTAATGCAGTCTTACCAATAGAACCATGAGGCGGGACAGATCCCATTGAAACAATGTGTTTAAGTGCTTCTTCAACGCTCATATCCAGTGCAATTGTTTGCTCACGTGGCACGATCATGAAAAAGCCTGAAGTAGGATTAGGGGTAGTTGGCAAAAAAACATTTACGTAGTCTGCGCCCAACTTAGTACTAATTTCTTTTGCAGGTAATCCTGTTTGAAAAGCAATTGCCCAAGAATCAGCATGGGGATAACGAATCAACAGCGCCTTACTGAAGGCATTGCCGTTACCAGATAATAAGGTTGTGGATACCTGCTGAACACTCGAATAGATAGAGCGAACGATTGGAATCCGATTAACAAATCCGTCCCAAATTCTCATCCACCACTGTCCAGCGAAATGAATGGCTAACAAACCTGTGAAGATGATTACAAGAACGACGATTAAGATCCCGACACCCGGCAGGTTACGGAAATGCTGTAAATCAGATGAGAATTGCTCTGGGAAAACCGCAATAATGGCGCTCATGACGGAGCCAAAAACACCGTCGAGCAAGCCCAAACCCCAGGTGATCACCCAAATGGTGACGGCCATTGGGGCCCAAACGAGAATTCCAGCGATAAAGTATTTTTTCATGTTTTCTGCCTAACCTCGCATTTTAACGGGTTAGATGCCCTTTGGGCGAGAGCCTAGTAAATACCAAGGCTGATCAAGGCGATCCCAGCTAAAAATCCACCCGCAAAGAGGAGTGCCCCCAGGATTAGACGGTGCGTGCGCCGCTCTTCGAATAAGACTGCCCTCAAAACCTCTAGTTCAGCATTTTGATTTTGGTGCTGATTTTGAGCCAAGCTATCTGCAATTAACCTTGGAAGGGTTGGCAAAATTTTTGCCCAAGCAGGCGCCTCTGTCTTCAGGCCATCAATAAAGCCCCGCCAGCCCAGCTGCTTATCTACCCACCTCTCTAAGATTGGCTTAGCTGTTTTCCACAGGTCCAAATCAGGATCCAGCTCACGGGCTAAGCCCTCCACATTTAATAGAGTTTTTTGCAAGAGTGTTAATTGCGGCTGAATCTCCACCTTGAAGCGTCGTGAAGTTTGGAATAAACGCATCAGCACAATACCTAAGGAAATCTCTTTTAAGGGTCGATCAAAGTAAGGCTCGCAAACCGAACGTACTGCTCCCTCTAATTCTTCGACTCTCGTATTCGCTGGCACCCAACCAGACTCGATATGTAACTCAGCCACTCTGCGATAGTCACGATTAAAGAAAGCTAAAAAGTTTTGAGCCAAGTAATTTTTATCGATTTCACTTAGCGTGCCAACAATGCCGAAGTCAAAAGATATAAAGCGCCCAAAAGTTTCAGGCTCTAGGCTAATGGAGATATTTCCGGGATGCATGTCCGCATGAAAGAAACCATACTCAAACACTTGCGTGAAAAAGATCTCAACGCCATCCGCAGCAAGTTTCTTAAAATCTACTCCTGCAGCGCGTAACTCTGAAGTACGACCAATCGAGATGCCGTCCATTCTCTCCATGACAATCACATTAGTTCGACAAAGATCCCAATACATTTCGGGGATCATGAGTTTCTTGGAGTCAATAAAGTAACGACGCAACTGACTTGCATTAGCAGCCTCGCGCATCAGATCGAGTTCATCATGTAAATAAATATCAAACTCAGCAACTACTTCACGAGGCTTTAAGCGCCGACCATCTTCCGATGCCTTCTCGATGATTTTGGCTAGATCTCTCATCAAGGCCAAGTCACCTTCAATCACCGGCAGAATGCCTGGGCGAAGCACTTTAATAGCCACTGGTCTGCGCTGCCACTCGGGATGCTTATCTGTGCCATGTAAAACTCCGAAATGCACTTGCGCCACAGAGGCACTAGCTATAGGGGTAGCATCAAAACTTTCAAATACTGCTTCAATCGACTCGCCCAACGCTACCTCAATCAAACGTCGTGACTCTGCATTTGAGAATGGCGGAACCTGGTCTTGTAACTTAGCTAGCTCGTTAGCAATATCCTCTGCCAAGAGATCTCGACGGGTTGAGAGGACTTGACCAAACTTCACAAAGATTGGGCCAAGCGCTTCTAGTGTTAGACGAATACGTTCGCCCCTCGGTAAGTCTGCACTCGGAGAAATCCAACACAGAATTGACAATAAACCACGGCGCAATCCAGGCTTGAGATTATCACGCAATAAAGGTAACAAGCCATAACGCCAGGCAGTAAAAAAAATGAAAAAGAGACGGCTAATTCGGCGCATGGTTATTTTTCTTTTGCTCAAGTAGCGTAATGCGTTTTTCAATTCGGTCTACAGAATCACGTAACTCATTGAGCTCATTCTTACGAACTATGAAGTCCCGTTTATTCAGAAGTATTTTTCTCTCTTCGCTGACGTACTCCACAACATTTTGCAGAAAGTCTTGTGCAGCAGCTTGACCAGTCTTTACCATCGTCTTAGCTTGTCGTACTGCAAAGTTAGCAGGGGCATCACCAATCCATGTTGCCAAGTCTTCTTCATATTCCCAGCGTACCTGAGAAACCAGTCGGCCAATCAATTGAGCCAGATCAGCATCACCACTTATTTTTACTGCCTTAAAAGCTTGATCGCGCAAATTACCGGGGCTTGCAAGTAAGCCAGAAAGTGCTTGCGCCGAGACCTCTAAAACCAGGCTTGCTTGATCAGTGCTATTAAGTGCAGAGAGTGTTCCCTGTGGGGTAATTTCTACAGCCATCTGCCCCGTCGGTAAATTTAAGCAAATACTTTTACCTTCATGAGTCGATAACTCTGCTATTGCCCATGGTTCACTAGCCAGCACATGATTCACCCCGCGACACAGTGCGCCGGCAGCAAGATAATGAGTTGAGGAGATCATGCTATTCATGGGTGCAAAAAACCCGCACGAATGCGGGTTTCCTTAGGAAAGTATCTAAGCTTAAACCAACTGCTGAATACCTGCTAGTACCCAGCCTCCGGGGCCATTCACTGGCTTACTGAGATTCCAGATTTCCGAGAAGTTGCTTGCTGGAGCAGAAACTTGCTCTCGAATCATCCCAGTAAATTGAACGCTGCAGTAATAATGATCATCAGCGGTTTCGATGCCTAGCAAACTAGCCTGCATACTAACTACTTCAGTTTGATTGGAGGCATCGAATCTACCAGCTAAATCTTGCTGGATGGTAATGAACATCTCAGAAGTGGTGTACTCCTTGAGTGAAACCAAATCACCCTGATCCCAAGCTTTTTGAAGGCGGACAAAGAATTGTTTAGCGTTCTCCAAAAAAGAGTACTCATCAAAACCAGGAGGGATGGTTGATTGAAAAGCTTCAGGAACCGAAGCGGCACCGCCAAAGCTATTAGTTGCAGGCTGAAAAGCGGGTTCTTGTTTAGCAAGAGGCTCGCTAGTACGTTGCATACCTTGAGCGCCTGAGAACGATGGTAATAGCCGTCTGATCACAAACATGATTGCGAAGCCAACCAACAGCGCAATCAACAAACCCGAGAACATGGAGGCCATTCCCTCGCCTAAACCGAAGTGAGAGAAAAGGTAAGCAATACCTAGGCCTGCTGCTAAACCACCCAACATCCCGCCCATGCCACCAAAGCGACTTGGAGCTGGCGCTTGCGCTGGAGCCGCGGCAGGAGCTGTAGGCTGAGCTTGCTGAACCGGTTTTTGAGGAGGAGTAGCCTGTCTTTGCATCGGCGCACTGGGCGCGCGACCAATGCTTCTACCGCCACCTAAACGCGCTGCATCAGCATCGGCTACTGCGGCAAATAAAAGAGTACAACTTAACAATGCTGCTTTGAAAAAGTGCTTATTCATTCTGACCCCTCCCTAAATAAAACAAGTAATCCGTAGACTACCACCGCAGTAAGATTTTAATATTTGATACCAATATGGAGGGCCACAATACCCCCTGTCATACGATGGGTATCTACCTCATCAAAGCCCACTTTCAGCATCATGTCTTTAAGTGTCTGCGCATCTGGATGCATTCGAATAGATTCTGCTAGATAACGATAACTCTCTGAATCTTGCGCAATCTTCTGACCCAACCAAGGTAGTACTTTGAAAGAGTATGCGTCATAAATAGGTTGCAAGAACTCATCAGGCTTTGAAAACTCTAGGACCAAAACACGGCCTCCAGGTTTAATGACACGTAACATCTCAGTTAGGGCCACATCTTTATGCGTCATATTACGCAGACCAAATGCGACAGTAACTACATCAAAAAAATTTGCAGGAAAGGGAATCTTTTCAGCATCAAACTGAACGCAGGGTAAGGCCAGGCCATCATCTAGCAAGCGATCCCGGCCAACCCCTAACATTGAGGCATTAATGTCGCTTAGCCAAACTTGGGCATCTGCATTGATACCCCATTCAGCCGCTTGCGCAAATGCTTTTGCTAAGTCGCCAGTTCCACCGGCAATATCTAACACTTTTTGCCCTGGGCGAACCTGGGCACGCGCAATCGTTACTTTCTTCCACAGGCGATGCAAGCCAAATGACATGAGGTCATTCATAACATCATATTTATTGGCAACCGAATGAAATACCTCAGCTACCTTCCCAGCTTTTTCTGCCTCGTCAACACTCTGATAACCAAAATGGGTTTTACTCATACCGACTCTCTAGAAAATTAGTGGCTGCCACATGAATGAGAATCTTTACTAGAACTCATTACGGCATCACGCTCAACTCCATGAGCATTGAGCTTGAGCAAATACTCAGCCCATAACTGTTTTTGGTTCTCCGCTAAATGCAACAAGTATTCCCAAGTAAATAAGCCCGAATCATGTCCATCAGAAAAGGTTGGCTTAATCGCATAATGGCCAACAGGCTCAATTTGCGTAATCAATACATCACGCTTACCGGTTTGCAAAGTTTCTTGTCCTGGGCCGTGTCCTTGAACTTCTGCGGAGGGTGAATGCACTCTCAGAAACTCAAAAGGCAGATGAAAGCTTCTGCCATCTTCATAGCCTAACTCTAAGGCCTTGGATTGCTGGTGGGCGATGATTTGATTGGGAATTATCAAACCAAAACCCTTTCAATACCGCCCTGATTAGCTTTGGCAACGTATTCTTGCATCCAGTCCGCGCCCAAGATTTTTTGGGCCATCTCAACCACGATGTAATCAGCCGTAGTTGAGCTATCAGCATCAAAACGGCTCAGCCCCTGCAAACACGATGGACAGCTGGTCAGCACCTTCACATCAACTGCTGGGTCATCTTTCCGAAGTGCATTGGCACCTTTTTCCATTTCAATTTCTTTGCGGAAGCGGACTTGCGTGGAAATATCTGGACGAGTAATTGCAAGTGTTCCAGACTCTCCGCAGCAGCGATCATTTTTAGGGATCGCTTTACCATCTTCCTGCTGAATCAATTCATTGACAGTCTTTAGAGGATCCTGCAACTTCATAGGTGAATGGCAAGGATCGTGATACATGTATTTCACGCCAGTCACGCCAGAAAGTTTCACGCCCTTCTCTAGTAAATACTCATGAATATCGATAATGCGGCAACCAGGGAAGATTTGCTCAAACTGATAACCAGCCAATTGATCGTAGCAAGTACCGCACGACACCACAACAGTCTTGATATCTAGATAGTTAAGGGTATTGGCAACGCGGTGAAAGAGTACCCGATTATCGGTAATCATTTTCTCAGCTTTATCAAAGTCGCCGTTACCGCGTTGAGGGTAACCACAACAGAGATAGCCTGGTGGCAGAACAGTTTGAACTCCGACATTCCAAAGCATCGCCTGCGTAGCCAGGCCTACTTGAGAGAACAAGCGCTCTGAACCACAGCCTGGAAAATAAAAGACAGCCTCGGTATCAGCGGAAGTCGTTTTTGGATCCCGAATGATGGGCACGTAGTTCGCATCCTCAATATCCAACAATGCGCGTGCGGTCTTCTTAGGCAAGTTTCCTGGCATTTTCTTATTCACAAAGAAAATCACCTGCTCTTTAACGCTCGGCTTACCCACCGTTGCAGGTGGATGCGCTGTTTGCTGACGGGCAAATTTACGGAACAAATCATTACCAATTCGCTGGGCTTTATAACCCCAGCCAATCATTGTCTTCCGCGCGAGATTAATCGTATCAGGATTCGTTGCATTTAAGAACAGCATTGATGCAGCAGTGCCAGGGTTAAAACGCTGCTGCCCCATCTTACGCAATAAATTACGCATGTTCATCGTGACATCACCAAAGTCAATTTTGACTGGGCAAGGTGTTAAGCACTTATGACAAACTGTGCAGTGCGCTGCGACATCATCAAACATCTCCCAATGCTTGATCGAAACACCTCGACGGGTTTGCTCTTCATATAGAAAAGCCTCGATTAATAGCGAGGTAGCTAAGATTTTATCGCGCGGACTGTAAAGCAAATTAGCACGAGGTACATGAGTTGCGCAAACGGGTTTACATTTACCGCAGCGCAGGCAATCCTTGACACTATCAGCAATTGCACCAATATCGCTTTGCTGCATGATGATGGACTCATGGCCCATTAACCCAAAGCTAGGTGTGTAGGCCATACTGAGATCAGCATGAGGCATTAATTTGCCTTTGTTGAAACGCCCCTCTGGATCAACCCGATTTTTATAAGCGCGGAAGTCTTTTAACTCGGCCTCAGTTAAATACTCTAGTTTCGTAATCCCAATACCGTGCTCACCAGAAATTACACCATCGAGCGAGCGGGCTAATTTCATGATGCGATCAACGGCATGATGTGCATCTTGCAGCATCTCGTAGTCATCTGAGTTCACTGGCAAATTGGTATGCACGTTGCCATCGCCTGCATGCATATGCAATGCTACAAACACACGCTTACGTAAGATCTGCTTATGTATGGCTTCCAATTCGTTCAAGATGGGTTCGAACGCTAACCCACCGAACATAATTCTCAGCTCAGCACGAACCTCAGTTTTCCAAGAAGCGCGCAAGCTATAGTCTTGCAGCTGAGGAAAGTAGGTGTCCATCTTTGTCAGCCACTCGGACCAGCGTGCACGCACTCCCGCGATTAAATCCAGAGCTTGCTGAACACGATCGCCTAAGATTTCTGCGCTAGGAATTTCATCATCTTCAGTTGATTTGCCAAGTGGTAGAGCGCTTTTACTTAAGAACTGCTCTAAACCATCCAAGACCTGTAGCTTGTTCTTTAAAGATAATTCAATATTGATGCGCTCAATACCGTCGGTGTACTCACCCATTCGCGGCAATGGAATGACTACGTCCTCATTTATTTTGAAGGCATTGGTATGACGTGCAATTGCTGCAGTGCGAGCTCGGTCTAACCAGAATTTTTTACGGGCCTCGGGGCTGACAGCAACAAATCCTTCACCAACTCGAAGGTTCGCCATTCTTACTACTTCACTGGTGGCTGCAGCTACTGCCTCTTCATCGTCACCAGCAATATCGCCCAGCAAAACCATCTTAGGTAAGCTGTTGCGCTTAGATTTTGTGGAATAGCCTACTGCCTTCAAATAGCGATCATCGAGATGCTCAAGGCCCGCTAGGATTGGTCCGCCCTGCTTACTCAAACCATCTAAGTAGGCTTTGATTTCGACAATGCTAGGAATCGCTTCACGCGCTTGACCAAAAAATTCTAAGCAAACGGTGCGCATGTATCTCGGCATGCGATGCAAGATCCAAGTTGCACTAGTAATGAGACCATCGCAACCTTCTTTCTGAACGCCAGGTAGTCCCGATAAAAACTTATCAGTTACATCTTTACCTAAACCTTCTTTGCGAAAACGCTTGCCTTCAGACTCAATGATTTCAGTTTTAAGAATGCGCTCTCCAGGCTCACTCAAGCCATCAGACCAGGTCAACTGAAAGCGAACTAGCGCTGCTTCATGAATCTTGCCAAGGTTGTGATCCAAGCGCTCTACATCCAACCAGTTACCTTCTGGATCAACCATGCGCCAGCTGGCTAAGTTATCTAAGGCTGTGCCCCAAAGCACAGCCTTCTTACCGCCGGCATTCATTGCAATATTGCCACCGATACAGCTCGCATCAGCAGAGGTAGGGTCTACTGCAAAAACCAAACCGGCATGTTCTGCAGCATCTGCGACGCGACGCGTCACTACGCCAGCACCAGTAAATATCGTTGGTACTTCTTTTAAAACACCAGGTAAATGTTTGTTCTTGACGCCATCAATCTGCTCAAGCTTCTCAGTATTAATAACAGCAGACAATGCATACAGAGGGATTGCACCGCCGGTATAACCTGTGCCGCCTCCACGAGGAATAATGGTCAAGCCAAGCTCAATACAACTTTTGACTAAACCCGGAATCTCGGACTCATAGTCAGGCTTCAGAACCACCAATGGAAACTCAACGCGCCAATCGGTGGCATCTGTTACGTGAGCCGCACGGGAAACGCCATCAAAACAAATGTTATCGGAGCGGGTAAAACGACCTAGTACCTTACGTGCCTGTTTACGAATCCGCTCGACCTCTATAAAGCCATTTTCAAAATTCTCAACGGCACGATGTGCAGCATTCAATAGAAGCTGCACTTGTGGGGCGGATTCTCCGCTAGAGCGTTTCTTTACCTCACCAAGACGATGCCAAAGAGCATCGATCAGCATCTGCCGACGGTTAGCGTTGTCTAGTAAATCATCCTGTAAGAAGGGATTACGCTGCACTACCCAAATATCGCCAAGGACCTCAAACAACATGCGTGCGGAGCGGCCGGTTTTTCTAACGCCACGGAGCTCATTGAGGGTCTGCCAAGACCCCTCACCCAGGATGCGGATGACAATTTCCCGATCGGAAAAAGAAGTGTAGTTGTAAGGAATTTCGCGCAGACGAGGTGAGCCCTCGCCGGCTTCAAACAACTGATTTAATGCTAATGGAGCATTCATGGTGTGATATTCGTTAAAGAAGCATTTTAATAGAGCATCCCCGATATTGGCAGGAATCCCAAAAAGATGTTGGGGGAGTCCATAAACCCCAGCAAAACTAAGGGCTTAGCGCCCATCCGTGGTACGCTCATCAGATGGCAACCAACTACTTAAAGAAAATATTAGCGGCCCGGGTCTACGACGTAGCCAGGGAGACCGAACTTGAGCTAGCACCCGAACTGAGCAAGCGCTTGGGCAACCAAGTTTTACTCAAGCGGGAAGATAATCAGCCCGTTTTCTCGTTCAAATTACGTGGTGCGTATAACAAAATGGCGCACTTATCTCCGGCAGCACTAAAGCGAGGAGTAATAGCGGCATCAGCCGGAAATCATGCCCAAGGAGTTGCTCTGGCTGCAGCCAAAATGAAGACTAAAGCGGTAATCGTGATGCCTGTCACTACCCCCAGTCTCAAAATTGATGCTGTCAAGGCCCGCGGTGGCTCTTGGGTTGAAGTCATTCTGCATGGGGAGTCCTACAGCGATGCTTTTACTTACTCTCAGGTCTTAGAAAAAAAACGGGGTTTGACCTTCGTTCATCCATTTGATGATCCTGATGTCATCGCCGGACAAGGCACGATTGCTATGGAAATTTTTCAGCAGCACGAGAAACCGATCGATGCGATCTTTGTTGCTATCGGCGGTGGCGGTCTGATCGCAGGAATTGGCGAGTACGTCAAAGCCGTAAGCCCCAAAACCAAAGTCATTGGAGTGCAGTCAGTCGATTCAGATGCCATGAAGCGTTCCTTGGAAGCAAATCGTCGCATCGAGATGAAAGACGTTGGCCTCTTTTCAGATGGCACTGCCGTCAAACTGGTCGGCAAAGAAACCTTCCGCATCTGCAAGAAAGTAGTTGATGAAATCATTACGGTTGATACTGATGAAATCTGTGCGGCTATCAACGATGTCTTTACTGATACCCGCAGTATTTTGGAGCCTGCCGGTGCCTTAGCAATCGCAGGCCTCAAGAAATATGTTGAACAGCACCATACCAAGAAGAAAACTTTAGTAGCAGTAGCCTGCGGCGCCAATATGAACTTTAGCCGCCTGCGCTTTGTTGCAGAACGTGCTGATGTTGGTGAGTTTAAAGAAGCAGTCTTTGCAGTCACCATTCCAGAAGAGCGTGGCTCATTCAAACGCTTCTGTGAGCTACTGGGCAAACGGAATGTGACTGAATTCAACTATCGCATCGCCGATCAAAGACAAGCGCATATTTTTGTTGGCATCGGCACCCAAAAAGCTGGTGACAGCGAGACCATCGCTAAACACTTCCGTAAAGCGAAGTTTGCTACGATCGATTTGACTCATGATGAGCTTGCTAAATCGCACTTACGGCACATGGTTGGTGGTCACTCTGCACTTGCGCAGGATGAACAGCTCTATCGCTTTGAGTTTCCTGAGCGACCAGGCGCGCTGATGAAGTTCTTAACGAGCATGGCGCCCAATTGGAATATCAGCCTGTTCCACTATCGTAATCATGGAGCTGACTACGGTCGTATTTTGATAGGTATTCAAGTTCCTAAAAATGAGCAGAAGAAATTCCAAGCATTCGTGGCAAAGCTGGGCTACCCACATTGGAACGAAACCAACAACCCCGCTTATCGCCTCTTCCTAAAATAAGATGTCCTTCTCACTCACCGGAAAACTGGTTGTCGCGATTTCATCGCGAGCCCTCTTTGACTTTGAGGAAGAGAATCGTATCTTCGAGTCTAGCGATGACAGCGCCTATATGAAGCTCCAGCTGGATCGGCTTTCCCAGGCTGCACAGACGGGTGTAGCGTTCCCGCTAGTCAAGAAACTCTTGGCCTTCAATGAAGAGGGTGAGCAAAGGGTTGAGGTAGTCATTCTTTCGCGCAATGATCCCGTGAGTGGCCTGCGGGTCTTTCGCTCAGCAGAGCATCACGGCCTCCATCTTGAGCGCGGAGTATTCACCAGAGGCAGACCTCCTTACCATTACCTGCGCTCTTTAAAGGCCAATCTTTTTCTATCTGCTAACGAGGATGATGTCAGAGCAACTATTGATGCTGGCTTTCCGGCAGCACGGGTGTATCCAGAATCGAGTAAAACTGCTGAGTCTCATCCCAATGAAATCCGCATTGCATTTGACGGTGATGCAGTTCTATTTTCTGACGAAGCGGAACAAGTTTTCCAGAAAAAAGGGCTTGAAGCCTTTGTCGATCACGAAAGCAAGAAAGCAGACATCCCTTTGCCACCTGGCCCCTTCAAGCCTCTTCTTGAAGCATTACATCGCTTACAACGCTCTACCAGTGAAAAAGGAATGCGGATTCGAACGGCCTTAGTTACGGCTCGCTCTGCACCAGCCCACGAGCGCGCGATTCGTACCCTCATGGCGTGGGGCATCGATGTTGATGAAGCCATGTTTTTAGGTGGCCTTACGAAGAGTGAATTTCTCAGAGAGTTTGAGCCCGACTTCTTCTTTGATGATCAAACGGGTCACTGCCAATCAGCTGCTACAGTTGCCCCCACTGGACATGTAGTGTCTGGTGTTTCGAATCGGCCAAAAGCGTAGTTATATGAATTCATTACAGCTCGGCAAAAGCACACCCTACCCAGATCAATACGATCCGAACTTGTTATTCCCAATTCAACGTTCGGTCAACCGCATCAAACTCGGAATCCAAGAACATGCTGCGCTTCCTTTCATGGGAGTTGATATTTGGAATGCATATGAATTAAGTTGGCTCAACGCTAAAGGTAAACCACAAATTGCTTTGGCAGAGTTTCAGATCCCTGCAGACTCACCTAATATGATTGAGTCGAAATCTTTCAAGCTCTATCTCAATAGCCTTAACAACAGTCGCTTCGGAAGCGAGGATGAGTTGCGTCAATGCCTCATTGCTGATTTATCTAAAGTTGCAGACAGCCAAATTACTGCTCGGATTAACCCGACTGACGCCATTGCCAAACAAGGTATGCAAGAAATGGGCGGAGTCTTATTAGATCGACTAGATATTGAGGTAGATTCTGCAGTTGGCGCCGACTCTAGCCTATTAGGCGTTAATGAATCCTTTAGCCCTGTTGAGCAATGCTTCGTCTCTCATCTACTGAAATCCAACTGTCCTGTTACAGGTCAGCCAGATTGGGCAAGCGTACAAATTCGCTATCAGGGAAGACCTATTTTAGAAGAAGGTTTGCTGCGCTACTTAATTGGCTTTAGACAGCTCGGAGAATTTCATGAGCATTGTGTAGAAACAATCTTTTGCGACATCAAGCAGCAATGTAAGCCAGAAAAGTTATCTGTCTATGCCAGATATACGCGCAGAGGAGGTTTGGATATCAACCCCTTTCGTACGGATCACAACGCTGTCTGGCCTGACAACACTCGCCACGCCAGACAGTAATTCAATT
>DAISKI010000021.1:0-19297 GCA_036821065.1 Polynucleobacter sp.
ATGCCAGAATTGGCTCGCGAAATGAATGAAGTTTCCGCCAAATTAGCACGCCTAGCTTGTGACAAATACAGCACTGCAGATAAGCCTCGTTTTGTCGCGGGCGCGATCGGACCAACGCCGAAGACGGCGAGTATTTCTCCGGATGTGAATGATCCAGGCGCACGAAATGTCAACTTCGATACTTTGCGTGCTTCGTATCGTGAACAGATAGAGGGATTATTTGCTGGTGGCGTGGACTTGTTTCTTGTTGAAACAATTTTTGACACCTTAAATGCAAAAGCAGCCCTGTTTGCTTTGGATGAATTTTTTGAAGAAACCGGCGAGCGTTTGCCAGTCATGATCTCTGGCACAGTGACCGATGCGTCAGGCAGGATCCTTTCTGGACAGACTGTTGAGGCTTTCTGGAATAGCCTGCGTCATATACAACCTTTAACCTTTGGTTTGAATTGCGCTTTAGGCGCCGCTTTAATGCGACCCTATATTGCAGAGCTTGCAAAAATTTGTAATACCGCAGTCTCTTGCTATCCCAATGCAGGTCTACCTAACCCGATGAGCGATACCGGCTTTGATGAAACACCAGAAATCACCTCTAGTTTGGTTGATGGCTTTGCTAAAGATGGATTGGTTAATCTTGTAGGTGGATGCTGCGGTACCACCCCCGAACATATTCGAGCAATTGCTCAAGCGGTTTCCAAAAGAAAGCCCCGTGCGTTTTATCGTGAAGCTGCTGAGGTAGATGAATGACGATGAAGCTCTCAGGTCTTGAGGCCTTCAACCTTTCAGCTGACTTGCGCTTTGTCAATATTGGCGAGCGTACTAACGTTACAGGTTCAAAAGCTTTTGCCCGCATGATTTTGAATAATCAATTTGATGAAGCATTAACGGTTGCTCGGCAGCAAGTTGAGAACGGCGCTCAGATTATTGATATCAATATGGATGAAGCGATGTTAGATTCTGAGGCGGCGATGACACGCTTCCTCAATCTTATTGCTTCAGAACCCGATATTGCTCGTGTTCCTATCATGATCGACTCCTCTAAATGGAGTGTGATTGAGGCTGGTTTGAAATGTATTCAGGGTAAGCCGATCGTCAATTCGATTTCTTTAAAAGAAGGCGAAGAGTCTTTTAGAGCCCAAGCTAAACTGATTCGTCGCTATGGTGCTGCAACTGTAGTTATGGCCTTTGATGAAAAAGGTCAAGCAGATACCTTTGAGCGTAAGACTGAGATCTGCAAGCGTTGCTATCAAATTCTGGTGAATGAAGTGGGCTTTCCAGCAGAAGATATTATTTTTGATCCCAATATTTTTGCAATTGCTACGGGGATTGAAGAGCACGATAACTATGCTGTTGATTTTATTAATGCGACACGCTGGATCAAGGAAAATTTACCCGGAGCCAAGATTAGTGGCGGCGTCTCGAATGTGAGTTTCTCATTTAGAGGCAATGAACGTGTTCGTGAGGCTATACATACTGTCTTCCTATATCACGCTGTTAAAGCCGGTATGGATATGGGCATTGTCAATGCAGGCCAATTAGGCGTCTATGAAGATCTTGACCCCGACCTGAAAGAGCGAGTTGAGGATGTAGTCCTGAATCGCTTCAAAGAAAAAGATGGTCAAACACCAACGGAAAGATTGTTGGCTATTGCTGATGAATTTAAAGGCGGCGGCATAAAGCAGGTTGAGAATTTAGTTTGGCGAGAAGATCCAGTGCGAGCCCGTTTAACGCATGCATTAGTCAACGGCATTACAAGCTTTATTGAAGAAGATACAGAAGAGCTGCGGGCAGAGATTATGGGCGGTGGTGGTAGGCCAATTGAGGTAATCGAAGGTCCCTTAATGGATGGCATGAATGTTGTGGGTGACTTGTTTGGTGCTGGCAAAATGTTCCTGCCTCAAGTGGTGAAGAGCGCGCGTGTGATGAAACAAGCAGTTGCTTTACTGATTCCCTACATTGAAGAAGAGAAGCGTCAGCATGTTGCTGCAGGTGGCGAGGCTAAAGCCAAGGGCAAAATTGTGATGGCCACAGTTAAGGGGGATGTACACGATATTGGAAAGAATATTGTGACTGTAGTTTTGCAATGTAACAACTTTGAAGTTGCCAATATGGGTGTGATGGTGCCTTGCGCTCAAATCTTGCAAAAAGCCAAGGATGAGAATGCAGATATCGTAGGCTTATCAGGCTTGATTACCCCGTCGTTAGAAGAGATGACCTATGTTGCGCAAGAGATGCAGCGTGATCCATATTTCCGTGAAAAACAGATTCCGCTGATGATTGGTGGGGCCACAACTTCACGTGTACACACTGCGGTCAAGATTGCACCTCACTATGATGGCCCGGTAGTCTACGTTCCTGATGCATCACGCTCAGTCTCGGTTGCATCGAGTTTGTTATCAGATGAGAGTGCGAAGAAGTTCATTCAAGATTTACGAGATGACTATGAGCGGATTCGTAAGCAACACGCGAACCGAAAAGCTGCCCCGACAATTTCACTCGAAGCAGCTCGCAAAAATCGTGAGCTGATTGATTGGTCGCATTACACCCCAGAGAAGCCCAAATTCATTGGACGTAGAGTATTCAAGAACTTTGCTCTTAGTGAGATTGCTAAATATATCGACTGGACCCCATTCTTTCAAACCTGGGACCTTGCGGGTAAGTTCCCAGCGATTTTGGATGATGAGGTAGTTGGAGTTGAGGCTCGTAAAGTATTTGCAGACGCCCAAGTCTTGCTGAAAAAACTCATTCAGGGCCAGTGGTTACAAGCTGACGCTGTAGTGGCGTTTTATCCAGCCAACACCATTGGCGACGACATTGTCTTATATAGCGATGAGTCACGAGAGCATCCTTTATTTGTTTGGCATAACTTACGTCAACAATCGGAGCGTCCAATTGTGGATGGGGTGCGTCGACCTAACCGTTGTCTTGCGGATTATGTTGCTCCTAAGGATTCTGGGATTACTGATTATCTTGGATGCTTTGCTGTCACTACTGGTCACGGCGTTGAAAAGAAGGTGGCTGAATTTCAGGCCAAGCATGATGACTACAGTGCGATTATGTTGAAGGCTTTGGCTGATCGCTTAGCCGAAGCTTTTGCCGAGTTAATGCATCACAGAGTGCGTACCGATTTATGGGGCTATGCCACCGATGAGATTTTGACTAACGATCAAATGATCGATGAGGAGTATCGCGGTATTCGTCCAGCCCCAGGTTATCCAGCTTGTCCTGCCCATGAAGTGAAAGAAGACTTATTACGCGTTCTGGGTTCTGAAGACATTGGGATGAGCTTGACTGAGTCCATGGCCATGAATCCAGCTTCGAGTGTGAGCGGTTTTTATCTTGCCCATCCCGATTCTCGTTACTTCAATGTAGGTAAGATTTCTGAAGATCAGTTAGCCGACCTGGCTGAGCGACGTGGCGAAACAATCGACGATGTTCGCCGTCAACTATCCAGTTCGCTTGATTAAGCCAAACTGCTTAAACACCCCACATGACTGGCTCTTCTTTAGCGCTGGATTGTTTTAAGAGTTCTAAAAAAGGATAGGCGCGCTGCCCTAGGCGATCACCTTTTTGTGAACTTTCACCTTCTTTGCGCTCGTCTAGGTCCTTAAGAATAGCGGTTTCAAGGGCGGCGATCAGCCCAGGAAGATGCTCGACGGTAAAGATTCCCCGAGCTTCGAGGGGGCGTCCCAGAATTGTAAATATGCGCTCAGTCAAATCGCTGAGCATAATCACATCGGGGCCTGCTTTAGAGCGAAATTGGTAGATCATTCTGATAGCTTACCACCTGATAAACTCACCTTTCTATGTTGCTATCTAATAAAAATCGTTTAGTCGCGATGTTGAGTGCCGCTTTAAATAGTCTTGCCCAAGAACATGGTCAAGCGGAGCTGCCTGCGCCACGTCTAGAACGGCCTAAAGCAGTTGAGCATGGTGATGTGGCTTGCAATATTGCATTACAGATTGCCAAAGCATGGCATATGAATCCCCGAGAGTTAGCCCAAGCTTTAGTCGAGCGTCTGAAGACGCAAGCCGGCTATAAGGCTTTGATTGATTCTTGTGAGATTGCTGGCCCAGGATTTATTAACTTTCGTTTGAGTAATGCGGCTAAGATCGCCGTGATTCAAGAAGTACTGACTACAGGTGAAGCATTTGGGACAGTGCCATCAACTGCCAATTCTCCTAAGGCAATGATTGAGTTTGTTTCCGCCAATCCTACTGGCCCTTTGCATGTTGGACATGGAAGACAGGCTGCACTTGGTGATGCGCTCGCAAATTTATTGGCAACTCAGGGTATACGTGTTCACCGTGAGTTTTATTACAACGATGCAGGTGTGCAAATAGCTAATCTTGCCTTATCAGTTGAAGCTCGTCTCAATGGACTCAAACCAGGCGATCCTCAATGGCCAGAGCAAGCATATAACGGCGAATACATTGCCGATATTGCTCAAGCATTTAAGGATTCCGCAGGAAATGACTCAAGCGCTTCCGCAGCAGATCGCCTAGAAGCGATCCGTCAGTTTGCAGTAGCCTATTTGCGTAATGAGCAAGATATCGACCTTAAAACCTTTGGCGTCCAATTTGATTGTTATTACCTAGAATCTTCTTTGTATACCGATGGTAGCGTCGCACAAATTGTGCAAGACTTAGGCCAAGTTGGTAAGACCTATGAGTCTGAGGGCGCTCTATGGCTCAATACAACAGTGGATGGGGATGATAAAGACCGCGTGATGCGAAAGTCCGATGGGAGCTTTACTTACTTTGTCCCAGATGTCGCCTATCACACGAGTAAATGGCAGCGCGGCTTTGAGAAAGTGATTAACGTTCAGGGCAGCGATCACCATGGCACGATTGCTCGCGTCCGCTCGGGCTTGCAAGGCGTAGCGCAAAAGCGCGGCTGGACTATACCTAAAACTTATCCTGACTATGTCTTACACAAGATGGTGACAGTGATGCGTAATGGTGAGGAAGTGAAAATTTCTAAACGTGCAGGTTCATACGTCACCGTCAGAGATCTAGTTGAGTGGTCTGGTGGCGTAACGGATGAGATGAATGAAGCAGATCGGAATCTTGCTTTGCAGCGTGGTCGAGATGCAGTGCGTTTCTTCTTAATTTCGCGCAAAGCCGATACCGAATTTGTCTTTGATATTGACTTGGCTCTGCAACAAAACGATGAGAACCCGGTTTTTTATGTGCAATATGCGCATGCGCGGATTTGCTCGATCTTGCTGCAGTGGGGTGGTCAGGCGAGCGAATTAATAGCAGCAGATTTAAGCCTGTTGGACAGTAAAGCGGCAGATCATCTTTTAAGGCGCTTGGCCGAATATCCTGAGATGCTAGCAACGGCTGCAGCGGACCTGGCTCCGCACGCCCTGGCTTTTTATCTGAGAGACTTGGCGGGAGATTTTCATACTTTCTATAACGCCGATCGAGTCTTGGTAGATGACCCAGCTTTAAAATTAGCACGTATAGCATTACTTTCTGCAACACGGCAGGTGCTGCAAAATGGCCTCAAATTATTGGGGGTTTCGGCACCCGCTAAGATGTGAGCAAGACTTGAAGTGAAAATGTAAGATGAGGACATCATGAAAAAACCGAATCCACCGCAGCGCTTCGCAAATCCAGAACATCCTGAACATGGCGGAACTCTCATCGGGTTTGTGGTTGGCCTCGCCGTAGGCCTTGGAGTAGCTCTACTGATTGCATTTTACTTATCCAAAAATACCCCCCAGGAAAGACCTGGAGTGCGGGCTCCCAATTTGCCATTAAATATTAAATCTGCTCCAAGCGGAGAAGGTCAGGATGCAACTCCCCAAGCCCCGCTAGATTTAAATAAGCCATTACAAGGTAAAACGGTGGCACCTACTTCAGATCCGATTGGAGATTTAGTTGGCGGAAAGAAAACAGTAGATCCTGCTCCTGCTGCAAAAACGGATGCTATATTTTTCTTGCAAGTCGGTGCATTTAACAAGCAAGCAGATGCTGATGCCCAGAAAGCAAACTTGGCGATTCAAGGAGTCCAATCACAGCTGAGTGAGCTCACAACAGATGGCAATACGGTCTGGCGAGTACGAGTTGGCCCATTCAATTCGGCTGACGACAGTAATCCAGTAAGAGATAAGTTAAGCAAAATGGGCATCAAAACTACTTTGATTAAATCAAGCAAATCATGATCAAAATTACTAGAAGAACAATCCTTTTTATTTCCGGCCTGCTATTAGCGGGAGCTGTGAATGCGCAAGGAGGTATGCCGAGCGGAAAAATTGAAGAAGGTTTTGAATATCGAGTGTTACCCACAGCTCAGCCAGTTGAAACTAAAGGCAAGGTTGAAGTTATTGAGTTCTTTTGGTACGGGTGCCCGCATTGTTATGACTTTGAGCCAGATTTGAGTGCATGGGTTAAGAGCCAGCCAAAAGATGTTGCTTTCCGAAGGGTACCAGTTGCATTTAGAGATGATTTCATACCTCACAGCCAGCTTTACTATGCACTATTGGCAATGGGTAAAGCCGATGCTCTGAATGACAAAGTGTTCTATGCAATCCATAAAGAAAATAAACGGCTCTTAACAGAAAATGATATTGCAGATTGGGTCGCATCACAGGGCATAGATCGCAATGCATTTTTAGCAACCTACCGCTCATTCGCTGTGGTTTCAAAAGTAAGGGCAGCCAACCAATTGGTTATGCAATATCACATTGATGGTGTACCAACAATTGTGATGCAAGGTCGCTACGTTACTTCACCTTCTATTGCTGGCTCTAAAGCGAAGGCAATTGAGGTTATGAACTTCTTAGAGGATAAGATTCGTAAGGACCGCTACAAATAAGCTATCTCTTGCTAGAGATAGCATTAAATCTTAACAAAACGTCTGACGATCCAGAAGTAAATTGGGTAGGGAAGAATTCTTAAGAACTTTAAAAAACCGGAGAATTGCTTCGGGAAGTGAATATCAAACCCCCCTTTTTGAATGCCAGACAAAATTTCTTGTGCAGCTTTTTCAGCAGTGATGAGTGCAGGCATTTCAAAATCATTTTGAGCAGTTGCTTCAGTGGCGACAAATCCTGGTGAAATCATATGCACACTCACTCCCTCGGGGAGTAAGTCGTAATAGAGAGTCTCGCAGAAATTAATGATGCCAGCTTTGCTTGGGCCATAGGCTAGGGCTTTAGGTAGGCCGCTATAGCCAGCTACACTCCCCACAATTGCAATATGTCCAGCATGGGCTTTGAGCATTGCTGGTAAGACAATCGATACTGCTCTCATTGGGCCAAGTAGATTGGCGTTAATGGTTTTCTCGGCAGCCTCTAAATCAAATTGATCTGCCCTCAGGGGAATGTACAGGCCTGAGACAAAGAGTAATAAATCAAGACCGCCCCATTGGTTTAGGATGGTCTGATAGGCGGCTTGCATCTGCTCTGTATTAGTAACATCTAAGGGCAGAACCAAAGATTCGGATTGGGAATGCTCCGCCGCAATCGCATTGAGCCGCTCAACCCGGCGGCTAGATAGCGCAACTCTGGCAGATTGTGAAAGTAGGGCTTTAGCACAAGCTTCACCGATCCCGCTAGAGGCTCCGATGACCCAGACTCTTTTGCCTGAAAACTGCTCAATACCTTGTTGCTTCATGAATGCAGTCCCTCATGAGGGCCTGTGCCGTTTTGATGACTCAGCGTGAATTGAATGACATCAATATTGCCCTGAGCAAATCCGGCTGCACAGTACATTAAGTAGAAGTTCCATAAGCGAATGAAGGCCTCATCAAACCCAAGGCGTCTTACCTCTTGTAGTTTGCTATTAAAACTATCACGCCAGATACAAAGGGTTTTTGCATAGTCCAGGCCAAATGCAAATTCGGATTCAATCTTTAGGCCTGCTTTTGCAGCATAGGATTTAAATACCGAACGTGATGGCAGCATACCGCCTGGGAAAACATACTGCTGAATAAAGTCTGTGCTATTTCGATAGCGAGCAAAGAGTTCATCTGCAATCACGATCGTTTGGATACACGCCTTACCGCCCGTCTTGAGGCAGTGTGCGATGGTCTGAAAATATTCAGACCAGTGATTTTCGCCAACTGCTTCGAACATTTCAATCGAGGCAATACCATCAAATTGATCTTTACAGTCACGATAGTCTTGAAGACGGACTTCAAAAGTATTATTAGAGGCCAGATTTTTCAAGCGCTCCTCTGCATATCGTTTTTGTTCTGTCGAGAGTGTGAGTCCGGTGATATTCATGCCAGCATGAATGGCTTCTTCCATGAAGCCGCCCCAGCCGCAGCCAATTTCTAAGACCTGACTATTGGGTTTGGTGCCAATAGATTGGAGGATCTGTCGGATCTTGGCTCTTTGAGCATTGGCCAAGGTTTGTTTATCGTCATTGGCAAACCATGCGCTCGAATAGCTCATGGTTGGATCAAGCCAAAGTGTATAGAAAGCGTTTCCTAGATCATAGTGAGCATGAATATTTTTTCGACTGCCTGATTTGGAGTTATTGCGAAGAAGGTGTTTGATGCGATAAAACAGTGAGCCATACCAACTACCGTAAATCAGCTTTTCTAATAAGGTACGATTGCAAACCGCCAAATCTAATACCGCTTTTAAATCTGGAGTATCCCAGTGGCCTTTGATATAGCCTTCAGCAAATCCAATATCACCATGAGAAAGCGTTGCCTTAAATACCGACCAATCTAGAATCTGAATTTCTGCATGCAAAGAATCGGCAGCAGATCCAAACTGACGCGTAGTGCCATCGGGTAGGCGCATTACTAGGAAACCAGTTTGGAGTTTTTCTAGTAGCTTGAGTAGAGAGGTGGCAGCAAAGCCTCCCTGATGAGATTGAGTATTTTTACCCTCTGGGCGCGAAAAGCTGAGGCGAGAGAGAAGAGATTGACCAGGACGATTCATCTGCTGACTTCAAATTCCGGGGGTTTGGGTTTCGAATGAAAGGGTACGCCTTTGAGCCATAATTTCAACGCTTGCCAGTGAATCCTGAAAATAACACCTAAGCTCATTAAAGGATAACGCAAGAATGCTACATAAAGCATTTTTCTACTCAGCTCACGAGCTTCTCCGCTGATGCTGGTATTAATCAGCGGCTGCCCATCCTCATGGAGTTCAATGCGGTAGAGGGAGCGATGCTTCTTTTCACTAGCGCTGGGAAATAAAAAACGGAAATGATATTCGCCGCTCACCGAACAGAATGGGGAGACATGAAATACCTTCTGAGACTGCATAGTCTCTCCAGACTGCAGAGGCTCGCCTGAGTCTTTAAAAAGAAGGTAACAATGCCGCTCGCCAAAAGTATTGTTCACCTCTGCCAGAACAGCCTGGACATCACCATTAGCACGAGTGCATAGCCAAAAACTGACAGGATTAAAAACATAGCCCAATATTCTGGGGAAGGTTTGAAGCCAGATCTCACCATCAATAAACGGAATATGGTTTTCTTCAAGAATCTTTTCAATCCAGCCTAGGGAGCAATTCCCCCCTAGTCCATGATCTCGATCGTGAAAAGAAAATAAGCCAGCCCTGTTGTCGCTAACACCGTGTTTGCTCAGGATTTGAGGCACTTGTTTTCTGGAGCGCATCGGAATCGATAGCGTAAAGACTCCATAAGAAAATGCATTCTGGGCGGGTCTAAAACGACGATGCTGAACCAGCCCAAAATTAATCTTTGCTTGATTCATTTATTGAGCGTCTTGAGTCCGACGAGATTGTGAAGGCGAGTGAATGCTTTCAAGTAAGTCTTCGGCAACTAGCTCGCCAGAGCGCAGGCCATCCTCATGAAAACCAAAACCTGTCCAAGCACCGCAATACCAAATTCCATTATTCCCCTGAATCAAAGGTAATTGCTTTTGTGCCTGAATCGCCGCCATATCGAATACGGGGTGTGAGTATTCAATCTCTGCATGAACTAACTTAGGATTTGGATTGCTCAGAGGGTTAAGACTCACAATAATGGGAACGGTTTTCAGTTCATCCGGCAAGGGCTGAAGCCGATTAATTAAGTAATTCACACTAACGTGTTTCTTGGAGGAAGGTGCCGCACCTGATTTGGCCGTGTAATTCCAGGCGGCCCAACAACGTTCTGTTTCAGGTAAAAAGTGTTGATCGGTATGCAAGAAGGCGCGATTCTTTTGATATGGAATAGCAGCCAAAATATCTTTCGCATTCTGTTCGATACCATTAATGAGTTGCAAGCTTTCATCGCTATGACAAGCCATAACAACCTCATCAAATAGAGCACTCCCATTTGAACTGATGACTTCTACTGGCGATTCACCATTTTGGCTTGCAATGACTTTAACAATTGCTTCTCGTTTAATACTGACTTGATGATGCTCGAGCGCAGCTACGATACGCTTGACATATTCTCTTGAGCCGCCCTGGACCGTAAGCCATTGAGGGCGATTCTGGATTTGTAACAGTCCATGGTTATGGCAAAAACGCACCATAGTCTGTATTGGAAACTCTAGCATTTGCTCCACTGAACAAGACCAGATTGCACCAATCATGGGAAGAAAATAATTTTCTCTAAAACTTTTGCTAAAGCGATTGCGGTCTAAAAAATCAACGATGCGTTCATCGGGCTCAGCGTATTCGTGTCCACCATGAATTTGTTTTTGGGCGAGTTTCGTTGCGAGACGATTAAAGCGCAAGATATCATATGCCATCGTCCAGAATGATCTAGAAAATAAGTTTGCTCTTTGTCCGAAAAAAGAATTGAGATCATTTCCGGCCCACTCAATCTTGCGAGCTCCACGATGTTGATCATCAGGCGAGATGGATACTGAAAAAGACATTTCAGAGTTGGCAATCGGCGCTTTGATTTCTTCAAATAAACGGAGTAAGCGAGGATACGTTTTACGATTAAAAACCAAGAAGCCAGTGTCAATACCGTACTGAATTTTGCCGCTTGGTGTATCTAAGGAAAAATCTACGGTATTGCTGTGTCCACCAATGTGGCTACCACCTTCATAAACCGTAATCTCAAGTTCAGAGCATTGTCTTAATGCATAGGCGCAGCCAAGACCAGAAATGCCTGCGCCAATAATAGCAATCCGTTTTTTACTCACTGAGCCTTTTCCCCTAATAGCTTTTGGATTTCATCAACGACACTGCTACTCGTTGGTTTAGTCATGCTTCCAAAAGAATCGACGACATTGCCATTGCGATCAATTAGGTATTTATAAAAATTCCATTTTGGCGTCGTGCCAGTTTTGGCGATGAGCATTTTGAATAAAGGGTTGGCAGTGGAGCCGCTGACAGAGCTCTTGGCAAACATTGGGAACTTGACGTCGTAGGTATTTTTACAAAAGTCAGCAATCTCTTTATTGCTACCAGGTTCTTGCTGCCCAAAATCATTAGATGGGAATCCTAAAACTACAAAACCCTGGTCTTTATATTTGGCATAGATCTTTTCTAAGTCATCGTATTGACCTGTAAAGCCGCAATAGCTGGCAGTATTGACGACCAGCAGTACTTTGCCCTGATATTGGCAAAGATTTTGAGGTGCTTCGTCCTGAAGACGGGGAAAGGTATGGGAGAGCAGCGGGCTACAACTTGCTGGGGCTGCGTTAACAGAGTTCATGCCCAATCCTAGCAAAAAAGGAGCCGCAAACAGAAACGCTATTAATTTATGAAATCGGGTCATCATTTGCCTTTAAATAAGGTGTCTAGGTGTGCAAGTCTAAGACATTCTTGGGAATGTCGTTTGACAGTATCAAAAGCCATTAATATTGAGTCATGACTTCGCTTCCATTGCCATCTTTTGAGGACAAAATCTGCTTGCCTGATCAACTACGCGAGCGGATTGCGCAATTATCAAGACCACTGGTTTTTACTAATGGGGTTTTCGATATTCTTCATCGAGGTCATGCAAGCTATCTTGCACAAGCAAAATCCTTAGGCGCTAGTTTGGTTGTGGGAGTTAATTCAGATGCCTCAGTAAAGATGTTGGGTAAGGGCGATGATCGCCCCATTAATAATGAGGCAGACCGCTTAGCGCTCTTGGCAGCGTTAGAGAGCGTAGATCTTGTAGTGATCTTTACAGAGAAAACGCCTGTGAAACTCATTGAGCAGATTCGTCCAGACATTTACGTTAAGGGCGGCGATTATGAAATCGATACGCTTGATGAGACAAAGTTGGTGAAGACTTGGGGTGGCAAAGCTATTGCAATCCCTTTTGTATATGAACGCTCAACAACTACCTTATTGGGGCGAATTCGGTCTTAAGACTTTTGAGATTGCAGTAGCCAAGACCATAAACCGCGTAATACCAAACCATCAATACATTCAGCGAGACCTAAGTTAGACGTCAAACCTTTTTGAATTGTTTGATGCAAAATTTTGGCATTGCCCCCATCTATATAAATTCGTTCAATTGGATGATTCATTTCTCTTGCAATTTGCGCGGCATATTCAATTGCGCCAAGCTGCGCAGCGTCACATCCAGAAATGATTGCATCATTCGTATTCAGTCCAAAGCCGGAGTGCTCCACTGAGCGATGAGCTTTTGGTAGCTGAGCAGTATTTACTTGGAGACTTGATTGCATCAGGTCTAGACCTGGAAGAATCCAGCCGCCGTAATGAATACCGTTAGCACCCAGTAAATCAATGGTCGTTGCTGTTCCACTATTTACTACTAGAGTGTTAGTGCTTGATAGTGCCCGAGCGCCGATGAGTCCCGCCCATCGGTCTGCGCCCAGCTTGTTCGGATCTTGGTAGAGCGTTCGCATTCCAGTGAATGCAGTGCTGCCGGTAAGCTCTTGCCAAACAAGGTCACTCCATTTTGGAAAAAGGCTTTGCAGATTTTGCGCAGCCTGATTTCCTGCGACACATGCAAAAGCAATAGCGTCGGGTTTAGGGAGGGTTTTGGCTATGTAGTCAGCAAGTTCGGCACGATGCTCTGCAGACTCTAATGATTTACTACTGACCGAACCAGAGTATGCCCATAATTTTTTCTGGCGATCCGAAGGGTTCTGAGTAGATTCAACCGCAGCCCACTTCATGCGAGTGTTACCAATATCAAATAATAAATAGAGACTCATTTTGTAACCCTCAAAGAAACGTCTCCCGCATGAACACTAATTACTTTTTCCCCAGACACCAATAAAAGGGCGCCTGAAGTATCAACTCCTTTTGTAATACCTTCGATCACTTCTTGCCCTGCGCCAGAAATAGAGACAGCAGTATTTTGGAATGCATCCCAATCCATCCACAGTTTTTGGTATGGAGCAAAGCCCGTTTGATCGAAGCTAGATAATGAAGATTCAAGCTCTTCAACTATTTTTAACCAAATCCAGTCAGTATCGGGCAGTGCTTCTCCAGCAGTCAGTAGTTGGTCTAAAGCGGCTACTTTTTGTTCATGATGCAAGGCTTCATCAAAAGCATTGACGTTTTGTAGATTAATACCGATACCAATAATCATCCAGCTGGGATCACCCAATTTCGTTTGACCGCCTTCAATCAAAATACCGCCAAGCTTGCCTTGGTTGAGAAGTAAATCATTGGGCCATTTGAGGCGTAACCCCTTTTGATGCAGTGCTTGTTTTGAAAGATTGAGGGCTAGCGATATGCCTGAGATAACGGCTAATCCAACTAGAAGACTCAAGCCAGAAAGATCAGCTGGTTTTCGCTGGAATGGATAGGCCAAAGAAAAGCACAGTGAATCTTGCGGCCTAGCTAGCCAAGCTCTTCCTGCCCTACCTTTGCCAGCAGTTTGTTTTTGGGCCAGGCGTGCAATAGGATCAATTAACTCTCCAGCGCGCCAGCGCGCCATGAGGTCATCATTCGTGGATAGGGTCTCTGCGACGCGTTCTAGGATGCAATGGCTACTCATCAGGCTATTGTAGAAAGGTCTAGCCTAGAATTGGGGGAATGCATGATCACGATCAGAGACCTCGTAAATTTGTTTGGCCAGTTCAGGCCATGCCTATGGCAAGGGTATTAAGCTTTGCTTATGCGCTGTTAATTCTTTATATCAGTCTGAATCCCTTTGATTTTGACTTTGAAACAAGCCTAGCGCCCTGGGCTTGGTTAGATGCCCCATTACCTCGATTTATTACCCTATTTGATGTTTTGGTCAATATCTTGGCTTATATCCCCTTGGGTTTTCTGCTGGTTTTCGCCGCTTTCCCTCGTTGGCGAAATTTCCTTGCTTTGGGCCTTGCGCTTCTGGCTAGCGCGGGTTTGGCGTTCCTCGTGGAGTCTCTCCAAACTTGGTTGCCGACCCGGATTCCTAGTCAGATGGATTGGTGGGCCAATATTCTGGGCGGCGTCTTAGGTGGCCTACTTGCTATCCCCTTGGGCCCAGAGTGGCTTTCAGGAAGCGTTATCAGAAGATGCTTTGATCAGTGGTTTGGCCTCAATTGGATAGCCTGTGCCTTGCTTCTGCTATTTCCTTGGGCCCAGATTTATCCTCAAAGTTCTTGGTTAGGCACTGGAGTTTGGGGTCAAGCCATTTTTGGATCAATTGACTGGGGCACTACGGTAGTCAATCATTTTTTACAGGAGACCATGATTACTGCGATCTGCTGGCTAGGGACTGCTTTATTGCTCTCCCTAGGAATGCGACCGAAGGCTCCTCAATGGCCCATCCTCAATGGCTTACTATTTTTGACTGTACTCATTAAGACCCTCTTTACCGCATTGCAGTTTGGCATTGAGTTCGGCTTGCTTTGGTTGACTGATGGCGCTATTTGGGGAATGTTGATAGCAAGTGTGATTTTGAAATGGGCATTGCAGCTACCCAGGGCTGTCAAAACTTGGCTAGCTTTAGTTTGCTTGCTCGGCGGCACTTTGGTAATTCATACTCTGCCGGATAACCCCTATTTCATATTGACCCTGCGGCATTGGTATCAAGGGCGACTCCTGCACTTCAATGATTTAATGCAATGGGTCTCTATTGCATGGTTGCCGTTAGCATTAATTTGGCTATCGTGGGATAAATTTAGCAATCGTCTTAAATATTGATCGATATAATTTCTTATGAGCTTCACACATCATTTATTTTTTTGCCTCAATGAGCGTAGCAATGGCGACAATTGTTGCGCACAACACAATGCGTTCGCATTATTTGAGTATGCAAAAAACCGAGTAAAAGAATTAGGCTTGGCTGGACCAGGCAAGATCCGTGTCAATAAGGCCGGATGTTTGGATCGTTGTAATGATGGTCCTGTGATGGTCATCTATCCAGAAGGTATTTGGTATACCTTCGTCGATACGGAAGATGTGGAAGAGGTCATTCAGTCTCATTTAATTCAAGGACGCGTGGTAGAGCGTTTGCAATTAATTTAAAGAATATTTATATGAATAGCCGTACCCAAGTCATGACGATTGCCGGTTTAGTTGGGCCAATTCAAATTTCGATTGATTTGCCTGATGAGCTGAAGGCTGATCCTACATTTCCCGTAAGAGGCCTTGCTTTAGTCGCCCATCCACATCCTTTATTGGGCGGCACAATGGATAACAAGGTTGCCCAAACCATGGCGCGTGCTTTCAACCAACTCGGTTACGTCAGTGTTCGCCCAAACTTTCGGGGTGTTGGTGAAACTGCAGGCGTGCACGATGATGGTCGAGGCGAGCTAGAAGATTTATTGCATATTAGTGATTGGATGCGCACTCCATCTACGTGGATGAATCTTCCTATCACGCAAACCCAAGTCTGGGTAAATGCTGCAAATGATTTGCCTTTCGTAGTATCAGGCTTTTCCTTTGGTAGTTTTGTGGGCAGTCATCTCATCCAAAGACTTGCTGACTTAGGGCGACCAGCCGAGCGTTTAGTGATGGTTGGAAGCGCTGCAGGCAAGTGGGAACTGGCTCCGGTACCAGCGGATACGATTTTGATTCATGGCGAGTTGGATGAGACCATTCCCCTAATAGATGTTTTAGATTGGGCGCGCCCACAAGAGCTCATTGTCCAAGTAGTGCCTGGCGCAGATCATTTTTTTCATCGGCGCCTACACTTAATTCGTAACATCATTACAGGCGCTTGGTTAGGTATGCCTGATCACCGGAGTAAATAATGGCCGAAGAAAAATCCCTCATTGAGTATCCATCTGTATTTCCAATTAAGGTGATGGGTAAATCAGCTCCTGAATACTTGCCAGCAATTATTCATATTGCTAAACAATTCGATCCTATTTTTGATGAGAGCAAGGTTGAGCAACGACCCTCTAAAGATGGTAACTATCTCGGCATTACTTTGCCCATTAATGCAACGAGTCGTGAGCAGCTCGATGAGTTATATAGAACACTGTCGACTCATCCGCTCGTGAGTATGGTGCTCTGAGCATCTGGTACAAATAGACAATTCAATACATGGGTATTCTGGTGAAGCAATTGGGTTTAGTCGACTACGTCGCGACCTATGATGCAATGCGGAAGTTTACTGAGCAGAGAAGCTCAGATACTCCAGATGAGATTTGGGTACTTGAGCATCATCCCGTTTTTACTTTGGGCCTTGCAGGTGACCCACAAAACTTACATGCACCAAGTGCCGATATTCCTTTGGTGGAAGTCGATCGTGGCGGTGAGATTACCTATCATGGGCCTGGTCAGATCGTGATTTATTTGATGCTAGATCTCAAGCGCCTTGGGATATTTGTAAAAGAGCTGGTCTCGAAGATTGAGCAAGCCCTCATCGACACCCTCTCTGAATACGACCTAAAAGTTGAGCGGCAGCCAGGTGCTCCGGGTATCTATATAGCTGTGCAAGCAGGGATTCCAAAAGAATGGGTCGGCGCGAAGATTGCTGCCTTGGGTCTGAAGGTCTCTAAAAGCCATTCCTATCATGGCTTAGCCTTAAATGTATCGACCGATTTGGCTGCTTTTGCTCGTATCCACCCTTGTGGGTATGAGGGTTTGAAGACAGTAGACATGCAAACCCTAGGGATCAAGGACAATATAAACAATGTATCTAAAAAGTTAGTCGAGAATTTGAAGCGGCATCTGCTGCAGTAATGACAAGAATGACGATGAATAAAAATGACCCTCAAGTTGAGGAACGCAAAGATCTGAACTACGACGCCTCTCGGAAGCAAAAGTCGAGCGAGAAGACGGCACGTATTCCGATCAAGATCGTCCCGCTTCAAGACGTATTAAAAAAGCCTGACTGGATTCGGGTTAAGGCGGCCTCTGGCAATTCTCGCTTTTCAGAAATCAAAAAGATTTTGCGTGAGAACGAATTAGTCACAGTGTGCGAAGAAGCCAGCTGCCCTAATATTGGTGAGTGCTTTGGCAAAGGCACTGCGACTTTCATGATCATGGGCGATAAGTGCACCCGTCGCTGCCCGTTTTGCGATGTTGGTCATGGCAGACCAGATCCTCTTGATCAAAAAGAGCCACACAATTTAGCTAGAACCATCGCCGCACTCAAATTAAATTATGTCGTGATCACCAGTGTTGATCGTGATGACTTACGTGATGGTGGGGCAATGCACTATATCGACTGTATTACTCAAAGCAGAGCGCTCTCTCCTCAAACACGTATTGAAGTTTTGGTGCCAGATTTTCGTGGTCGTCTAGATAAGGCTCTAGATATTTTTTCAGAGTATGCGCCCAATGGTTTACCTGATGTGATGAATCACAATCTAGAAACTGTCCCCCGTCTGTATAAGCAAGCTCGTCCGGGTGCGGACTATTTCCACTCTTTAAAGTTATTGAAAGACTTTAAGGAACGATTTCCTCATATCCCAACCAAGAGTGGCTTAATGGTAGGCCTTGGTGAAACCGATGAAGAAATCTTGGAAGTGATGCGTGATATGCGAGAGCACAATATCGATATGCTTACGATTGGTCAGTATCTTGCCCCTTCAGGCCATCACCTCCCAGTTCAGCGTTATGTTCACCCTGATGTCTTTAAGCGGTTTGAAGCAGAGGCGCAAAAGATGGGCTTCTCTCATGCGGCAGTTGGGGCTATGGTGCGCTCGAGTTACCATGCCGATCAACAAGCTCATGAGGCAGGGATTGTTTAGAGCAAAATTTTCTCAAGCGCTATTCTTGATTGCATTAGCGTTTGGAATGGTGGCTTGTAGTCCAAGTTTAAATTGGCGTACTGTTCAAGCTCCTGAAGAAGGTTACTCAACTTTATTTCCTGCAAAGCCCGACAAGCTAGAAAGAAATCTTCCATTTCAGGATCAAGAAATTCATCAAGTTCTGCAGGCGGCAAAGATCGATGATGATATTTATTCAGTGAGCAGTATTCATTTAGTGGGTAAGCAAGTTGAATTTTTGCCTAAGATCCTAGAGCAGTTACAAACTAATGTATTGAGTCGAGCCGGAGTTAATCTTCAGAATGCGATGACTCAAGAGACCTACTACCGTAATGCTAATCAGCAACGCCTGATGGCTAAGAATTATTTTCTAGAGATTCCAGTAAGTGAAAAAAATAATTCACCACACCAGCTTATGCGTGTGATGTGGATTACTAGCGCTGTTGAAAATGAGGGGGTGTGGATTTATCAGCTAGCGGTATTAAGAACTCGCACTAGCAGTGAAGATGCAAAAACAGTTTTAAGCAATGAAACGTTCTCACCTTTTTTTGAAGAGTTCAAGCTTGATTAAGACTTTTCGAGAGCGGCAACCTTGGCTTCAAGCGCTTCTAATTTCTCGCGGGTCTTTGCCAGCACTTTAGATTGCAATTCAAACTCTTCACGAGTAACGAGATCCATTTTCTGGAAGCCCTGATTCATCATCGCGCGTACATTCTTTTCAATCTCTTGCGCTGGTGAGTTCTTAATCGCTTCGCTAACCTTGTTTTGCATATCGCCCGCGATACGCTGAATTTGCTCGAGGATTTCACCGGGTTTTTGCATGATTTAAGGGGTCCAGATTGGTTAATGTTGCTTAAAAAGCACAGAACTCATTTTAGTTTGGATAGGAATTTAAGGTGAAAAACCCTAAAAAAGACCTAGAAATTGGCTAAAAAGTCAGTTTGCAACTTATTTTATGTACCATTTTGGTGCATATGCATTGATTTGGTGAATTCTTAGATTTCAGTCTAATGACAAACCCTCATGATTGCACCATGCAATATGCATTAACCCCTTTTTTATTTACAACCAGTAGGAGTAATTTTATGAAATCTTTTCAAAAGACAGCAATTTCTGCAGTAGCAGTAGGCCTGTTGACAGGCTTGGCGTGTGCCTCAGCATTCGCAGAGGACGCACCAGCAGCTGATGCGCCTGAGGCTAGCCCAATTACAGCAAACGTTACCGTTACAAATAATTATATTTACCGCGGCCTTACGCAGACTGACTCCAAGCCAGCGATTCAAGGCGGTTTCGATTACGCTCATG
>DAISKI010000022.1:0-18233 GCA_036821065.1 Polynucleobacter sp.
CGGTTGAAACCTACGTCAAACAATCTGTTACTGGTTTAGATGTGGGTGCGCCTGTACGCTTTCGGGGTGTAAGACTTGGACAGGTCACTTTGATTGGTTTATCAGGCGATATCTACGAAAAGAGAACCAAGATGACCGATCGCAACGAATACGTTGTGATCAGAATGAAGATCTTTGGTGAAAAAATTGATGGCAAGGCTCTAGATACGTTTATTAAAGAAAATCTGCGGGCCCGTATTAAGTCTTCTGGAATTACGGGCGTGAGCTATGTTGAGTTTGACTTTGACTCTCCTGCTGATACGGCTGCCTTTCCACCCCTTAAATATGACTGGGATCCAGATTATCCCGTTGTACCGTCCTTGCCAAATCAGGCCGACCAAATTATTTCAGGATTACAAAAGATCGTGGCTTCGCTCAGTGATGCGGACTTGCAGGGCACCCAGAAAAAATTTGATGCTTTACTGACTAATCTGAACGTCTTGATGGCGGGCGATGGTAAGGGCAATCAAGGGGTGGTGCAATCTGTTCAAGAGTTAAACGTTCTCTTAGCCAGAATTGCTAAGGTTACCGATAAGGGCGAGCTAGAAATTCTGACGCGTGAGCTGATTGGGGCAATGGTGTCATTACGCCAGACTCTCACGAGCGTGCAGGGTAATACTGAAATCACGGTTGAAAATATTAAACAGGCTAGTGAACAGCTTAATGAGCTGACCCGTATTGCTAGCCGTTCACCCTCTAGTTTGATTTGGGGTGAACCACCTCCCAAAATTATTCTGCCCATGAATGGCACGCAAGGCAATAGCGCAGCAGGAGAACAAAAATGAGATTGATTCCACTAAAGAAAAGTAGTTTGCTTAAACTCATCCTATGTAGTGCATCGGTCTGCACCCTATTGGCTTGTGGTTTGCCAAGTCGTCCACCAATCGAGACTTCGAGTTGGCTAGTTTCACCAACGAGAACTGGACCAGCACGTCAGCCTCGCACGGACATTTGGTTGCGCATGGGGGCGGTATCGGTAACGACACCATTTGATGGCAAGTCCTTGGTCTATCGATTGGGTGATAACCGTTATGAAAAAGATTTTTATAACGTTTATGCAGCCTTACCCAATGAGATGGTCTCTAATGCCACCCGTCAGTGGATGAATCAAGCGAATATTTTCTCGATGACGGTAGGGCAGAGCACCAGTTTTTTCCCTTTCTATACTCTACAAGCCAGTGTTGAAGAGTTCTATGGTGATTACCGCGTGCGGCCTGAAGCTGTAGTGACGGTTGAGTTCTTCTTAACGGTTACCACTGCCGGAATTGAAAAGCCTTTGATTGGTAGCAATCGCTATACCAAGAGAGTCGCATTGGCTAACAACACGCCGGCTGCCTTAGTGCAGGGCGAGCAAGAAGCTTTAGCAGAAATTCTCAAGCTCTATGAAGCTCAGCTTAACCAATATGCCGCAAAGCTGCCAAAGCCGATTGGGCAATAAGCTAAAACAATAATTAGCCTAACTTAACCCGATTGGATGGCAAGACCACCTGACGTGTTCCCGCCAATCGATCGGGTAATCCTTGGCGCATGTTTGGGTTGACTCGATCAAAGTAGATGCTGAGTGGCCACAAGAAGAGCGCTACAAAAAATAGCATTTCAATAATCTGCCAGCGATGCAGATCAAGGAATAACTGAATAGCAATGCAGGGTAATAGCCAAAGAGAGCCATAAACATAGCGACGTTGTGCTTGAGCTCGAGTGGGCGCCATGCCATTGGACGCAATTAAACGAATTCGCCAAGTCTGCATTGCTAACGTTTGTCCCGTCTTGGTCCAGTACCAAACAAAATAAATACCCAGCACAAAGTACAGGTATGAAAATGTGAGCCAGCTTGGCAGGGAAACTCCAAGCAAGATGCCCAAGGCTAAATTAGGCAATAAGAAGGTTAAAGCTACAACACCCAATAAAACGAGTTGCTCATAGAGAGTGCAAAATACGCGGCGCCAAAATAGTGGGGCAGGTAACTCGTTTAACTCAGAGGGAGTCATGCGATTTGCTTATTGTGGATTTGGGTTAGAAGAGCTCTCACCACTAGCTTCAGATGAGTTTGTGCCAGAGTTCACCGGTGTTCGAGGGGCCTTAATCACAATGTCTGATTTTTGAGTAACGGGATGCTGTATTAAAGTGGGTGAGGTTACGGCATTCGGTTTCTTCTTCTTTTCTTCGAGCTTAGCCAACTTCTTTTTTTGCTCTTCACTCAGTTTTTGATACGCACTCCAAGCCTCTATTTTTTTATCTGCAGGGAACTTGAGGCTGGCAAGATAGTTTTCGCGGGCGAGGCGACGGTCTTTTTGAGACAGATTGGACCAGCTTGTCATTCTGGATTGAAGCCGCTGTTGCTCCTGCTCACTCATCTTTGGATAGAGATTTGCTACTTGTATCCAGCGCTTGCGGCTCTCAGGATTTAAGTAATCCCAATCACTTTCAAGTGGAGCCAGAATTGCTTGCTGATTTGGCTTGAGTCCATCCCAAGTTCCATCTGCCGTTTTTTCTGGAACACCTGATGCTTTTGCATGGGCTGGAGCGCCCCCAGCTGCAGCCCCTTGAGCCTGGACATTTGCTAAACCCATAGGCCCAGAAAAACAAAGAGCCAGCAGAGTTAAGCTGCCGGCAAGATGATTTTTGAAGAAGTGATGCATGCGTTCAATAAAGCCGACTGACTGTCGGCAATGGCTTAGCGATGAGAAGGGTCTAATGAGTCTGAATCCGAATCCGAATCGGAATCAGAAAGAGGTCCGTTCTTCAAGAAGCTCAAAAAGCCACTGTCAGCATAGGCATCTGGCGGAACGTCATCAGTCAGTAAGGCCGCATCGACTTGGGCAATGTCATTGATGCGGGAATCTTGTTGCCACTGGGCAATGCCGTATAGACCAAGGACCAAAAAGGCCACAGGAGCAGCCCATCTCACACTATCCCATAAGGGGCTAGAGTGGGATGACCAATTACCAGCATTAGTGGCCAAAACGTTAGAGCGAACGGGTACTTTTTGGGCTTTACTGACAGAAAGCGCCTTCATGCGAGCGGCATACAGGCGATCTTTGATATTCGCAGGTAAATTTTGCGCTCCCTGACGTAATAGGGCAGCGCTCGCTCGGCCGAAACGGTCAGCTTCTGTAGAGGTCAAATTGTCATGTTTGGCGCGGTTCACAGGGTAATTCCTTTTAATTTCAATGCTTTAGCTAAAGACTGAGTTGCTCTCGAACAATGTGTTTTTACACTACCTTCGCTGCAATTCATGGCTTTGGCAGTATCAGTAATACTAAGCTCATCCCAATAACGCATGAGGAAGGCTTCTCGTTGACGGACAGGTAATTTAGATATTTCTGACTCCAAAGCCTGTAAAAGCTGACTTTGTTCCATTTTTTGAGACCCGTCTTGATGGATTTGGCTGTCATCAGGGGCAGAAAGCTGCTCTAAAGGGTCAAAATCATCGTTTTCCTCCGATTTTTTGCCCATGCTGGAAAACAGGGTCACCCAAGCATTTCTGACTTTTTGGCGTCTAAACCAGTCATGAATGCGGTTTTGCAAAATCCGAGTAAAGACCAGGGGAAGCTCGCCTGCAGGCCGATCGCTGTACTTTTCAGCCAATTTGATCATGGCATCTTGAACAATATCTAGAGCGGCATCGTCGTCTCGCACAGCGTAGACCGCTTGTTTAAAAGCGCGCTGCTCAATACTGCTTAGAAAGTCAGATAGTTCTTGGGCTGATGCCATGCAATGGATTAGACCTGAATCGGTATTGGTTGAGCTATTTTAGGGGATTGCTATAGAATAGAGGGCTTACCGCCGAGAAACTCATTCAAGAAGTGGATTTCTCTGGCAATAGCGCCGTTCGAACTCGGGTCAAAAGCCAGAGACAGAACAGACCAAACAATTTTTTGCCGAAAATTGCAAAGGACGAAAGAAAATGAATACAAGCAGCGCAGAATTTTTAGCTAAAACAGCTAATAAAGACTCAGCCAACTCCAATACCCCAGTACCCGAAATGATCGGTGCCGAAATGCTTGTGCATGCTTTGCACGCAGAAGGCGTTGAATTTGTCTGGGGCTATCCCGGTGGAGCAGTGCTCTTTATCTATGATGAAATTTTTAAACAGGATAAGTTTGAACATATCTTGGTTCGCCATGAGCAAGCAGCCGTTCATGCGGCCGATGGCTATGCGCGTGCAACCGGTAAGGTTGGTGTTGCATTAGTGACCTCCGGCCCTGGAGTGACAAATGCCGTTACCGGAATTGCGACTGCCTATACCGACTCGATCCCGATGGTGATCATCAGCGGTAACGTACCAACTTACGCAATCGGTGAAGACGCCTTCCAAGAAGCAGATACAGTGGGTATTACTCGCCCAGTGGTGAAGCACAACTTCTTGGTCAAAGACATCAAGGATTTACCGCTTGTCTTGAAGAAGGCTTTCCATATTGCACGTACCGGAAGACCTGGTCCAGTCTTGGTTGATATTCCAAAGGATATCTCCGCGACTAAGGGGCCATTTGTTTACCCCGAAACCCTGGAGATGCGTTCCTATAACCCCGTTGTGAAAGGTCATAGTGGTCAGATCCGTAAAGCGGTTGCCTTGTTACAAGAGGCTGAGCGGCCCTACATCTATACCGGTGGCGGCATTATCTTGGCTGACGCAGCAGCAGAGTTAAAAGAATTTGCAGACCTTTTAGGCTATCCCGTTACTAATACCTTAATGGGCTTGGGCGGTTTCCCAGGAACCAGTCCGCAGTTTTTAGGCATGCTCGGTATGCACGGCACCTATGAAGCCAACATGGCAATGCAACACAGCGACGTGTTGATTGCAATTGGTGCGCGCTTTGACGATCGTGTGATCGGCAACACCGAACACTTTGCAAGTCATCCTCGCAAGATCATCCACATTGATATCGATCCGTCCGTGATTTCCAAGCGGGTGAAGGTTGATGTGCCAATCGTTGGCAACCTCAAAGAAGTGTTGCAAGAGATGACTGCGCAGCTCAAAGCAGCAGGTCCTCGCAAAAATGATGCCAAGCTTGCAGCGTGGTGGGCACAGATTAATGAATGGCGCAAAAAAGATTGCTTGAAGTATGACGAGCAGTCACAAATTGTGAAGCCACAGTATGTGATCCAAAAGCTCTGGGAGATCACTGGTGGTGATGCCTTTATTTGCTCTGACGTTGGTCAGCATCAAATGTGGGCAGCGCAGTTCTATAAATTCGACAAACCCCGTCGCTGGATTAACTCGGGTGGTCTTGGCACCATGGGTGTGGGCTTGCCTTACGCCATGGGTATCAAGAAAGCCTTTCCAGATAAAGAAGTGGTTACTGTTACCGGTGAGGGCTCAATCCAGATGTGTATTCAGGAGCTTTCGACCTGTAAACAATACAACACACCTGTGAAGATCGTATCCTTGAATAACCGTTACTTAGGGATGGTTCGTCAATGGCAGGAGCTCACCTATAACAAGCGCTATTCCAGTTCCTACATGGACTCTTTGCCAGACTTTGTGAAGTTGGCTGAAGCCTTTGGTCACGTTGGCATGCGCATTGAGAAGAAGTCTGATGTTGAGGGCGCGCTCAAGGAAGCAATGCGTCTCAAAGATCGTACGGTATTTATGGATTTCCAAACCGATCCAGAGGAAAACGTTTGGCCGATGGTACAAGCTGGTAAGGGTATTAGCGAAATGCTCTTGGGTAGCGAGGATCTCTAATGCGACACATTATTTCCGTTTTGTTAGAGAACGAACCTGGTGCTTTATCCCGCGTAGTCGGTCTATTCTCGGCCCGCGGTTACAACATTGAGACTCTAAGTGTTGCACCAACCGAGGATTCTTCTTTATCGCGCATGACGATTGTGACGGTCGGCTCTGAAGACATTATTGAGCAAATAACCAAACACCTCAATCGTTTGGTTGAAGTGGTCAAAGTATTCGATTTGACCGAAGGACCTCATATTGAGCGTGAGCTGATGATGATTAAGGTTCGTGCAGTAGGTAAAGAGCGCGAAGAGCTCAAGCGTACAACCGATATTTTTCGTGGTCGCATTATTGATGTCACCGATAAGAGCTACACGATTGAGCTGACCGGTGACGGTATGAAGCTTGATGCATTTATCGACTCTATCGATCGTGCCTCGATTCTAGAGACTGTCCGCTCTGGCGGGTCAGGCATCGGCCGTGGCGAGCGGATTTTGAAGGTCTAATTTTTTTAACTGATTCATTACAAAGTAGCAAATATTTTTCACACAAGGAAAGAGCATGAAAGTTTTTTACGATAAAGACGCTGATTTGTCCCTCATTAAAGGCAAAAAAGTTACCATCATTGGTTACGGTTCACAAGGTCATGCGCACGCATTGAATCTGAATGATTCTGGTGTCAAAGTGACTGTGGGCCTACGTAAGGACGGCGCCTCTTGGAAAAAAGCAGCTAACGCAGGCTTAACTGTGAAAGAAGTTGCTGAGGCTGTTAAGGATGCGGATATTGTGATGATGCTTTTGCCTGATGAGCAAATTGCTGAGGTTTACAGCAAAGAAGTACATGCCAATATTAAGCAAGGAGCTGCTTTAGCATTTGCTCACGGCTTTAACGTTCACTACGGACAAGTACAACCCCGCGCAGATTTAGACGTGATCATGATCGCTCCTAAGGCACCTGGTCATACTGTGCGCGGTACTTATGCTCAGGGTGGTGGTGTACCCCATTTGATTGCTGTGTATCAAGACAAATCTGGTGCTGCCCGTGATATTGCTTTGTCATACGCAACTGCCAATGGCGGTGGCCGTGCTGGCATTATCGAAACCAACTTCCGCGAAGAAACCGAGACTGATTTATTTGGTGAGCAGGCTGTTCTGTGTGGTGGCGCGGTTGAGTTGATCAAAGCTGGCTTTGAGACTTTGGTTGAAGCGGGTTACGCCCCAGAAATGGCTTACTTCGAGTGCTTGCATGAACTCAAGTTGATTGTGGACTTGATCTACGAGGGTGGCATTGCCAATATGAACTACTCCATCTCCAACAATGCTGAGTATGGTGAGTATGTAACTGGCCCACGCGTTGTAACTGAAGATACCAAGAACGCAATGCGTCAGTGTTTGAAAGATATTCAAACTGGTGAGTATGCGAAGAGCTTTATCCTAGAAAACAAAGCTGGTGCACCTACTTTGATTTCTCGTCGTCGCTTGAATGCCGAGCATGATATTGAAATCGTGGGCGCTAAATTGCGTGCCATGATGCCTTGGATTGCCAAGAACAAATTGGTTGATCAAACCAAGAACTAATTAGCCAATAAGCGAGACCCTGAAAAGATGATGTATCCACACCCCTTGATTGCTAAAGAAGGTTGGCCCTATTTGGCAGTCTTGGGAGTGCTGACATTAGTTGTCCACTCTTTGGGTGGCTTTACTTGGTCATGGCCTCTTTGGATTCTGTTTTTCTTTGTTCTCCAATTCTTTCGTGATCCACAACGCATTGCTCCTTTGGGGCGCGATTTAGTTCTATCTCCTGCTGATGGTCGCATCGTGGTGGTTGAAGTTACGCAAGACCCATATGCCAAGCGTGAAGCTTTAAAAATTAGTGTCTTCATGAATGTCTTTAATGTCCACTCTAATCGCAGCGCGGTGAATGGCCTTGTCAAAGAGATTCAATATTTTCCAGGCAAGTTTGTGAATGCTGATCTGGATAAAGCTTCCTTGGAGAATGAGCGAAATGCTATGGTCATCGATGCTAATCGTCAGATTGTGACCTTAGTGCAGGTGGCCGGCCTCATCGCACGCCGAATTCTTTGCTATGTTCATGTTGGTGATCGTCTCAAAGCAGGGGAGCGTTACGGCTTCATTCGCTTTGGTTCTCGAGTAGATGTGTATTTACCATTGACAGCAGTTCCCATGGTTAGCGTGGGCGATCGGGTTTATGCAACTAATACTGCCTTAGCCCGATTACCTGGCTTAGATTAAAGAATTGAGAATGCCTACCTTCCGACGCCGCGGTCGAATTGAGAGAAGCCGTACCTCTCGCTCCCATTTTAAGAATTCTGATGATCGCTTAGCAGCAGAGCTTGGCGATCCGCTGGATTACGAAGTCGAAGAGACTGTTCACCATCGCCCACGCAACAAAGGGATCTATTTATTACCTAATGCGTTTACTACTGCTGCTTTATTCAGTGGTTTCTTTGCGATTGTGAATGCGATGAACCATGAATTTGCTATTGCAGCTATCGCGATCTTTGCTTCTCTGGTTTTAGATGGCATGGATGGCCGTATCGCTCGCATGACTAATACCCAAAGCGCTTTTGGTGAGCAATACGATTCATTGGCAGACATGGTTTCATTTGGTGTAGCCCCTTCGCTTGTAGCTTATGAGTGGGTGTTGAAAGATCTTGGTAAGTGGGGCTGGTTAGCTGCATTCACTTATTGTGCTGGTGCCGCTTTACGTCTCGCTCGCTTTAACGTCAATACCCAGGTAGTGGATAAACGTTTCTTTCAGGGTTTGCCTAGCCCTGCAGCTGGCTCACTTTTAGCCGGCTTCATTTGGTTAGCAGACGACAATAAGATCCCAGTGAAGGATTACGCGATTCCTTGGGTCACCTTTTTAATTACCGTTTACGCAGGTTTAACCATGGTCTCCAATGCCAAGTTCTATAGTGGCAAAGCCTTGGATGTGCGCTATCGGGTCCCTTTCGGCGTGATGGTATTGATGATTTTGGGCTTCGTCCTCATCTCTACTAATCCACCCCTGACTTTATTTGGCTTCTTTGTAATTTATTCAATCTCCGGCTATGTCATTTGGGCCTGGGAAATGATTAATCCTAAGCGATTTGGCTAATCCCTATATTTTGGGGTATAGTAAAACCATGTTGATGAATTTCTCACTTTTAACCGGTCTCCTTCTAGCACTAAGCCTAAAGCTTGGGGCGGGTAAGGCCTGAGTTGATGAGACGCCAATAATTCATTAACCACCACATACCAGCCCCAGCAATTTGCTGGGGTTTTTTATTTTTAAGAGCGTAGTTTTGAATCGGAGAGTAGCGATGAATGACAAAGTAATCATTTTTGATACCACCTTGCGTGATGGCGAACAGTCGCCTGGCGCCTCCATGACTAAAGACGAAAAGGTAAGAATTGCACGTCAATTAGAGAGACTCAAGGTCGACGTGATTGAGGCTGGTTTTGCTGCCAGCTCAGAAGGTGATTTCGCAGCAATTGCTGCAGTTGCCGCAGCTGTCAAAGATTCCGTGGTGTGCTCACTCGCTCGTGCTAATGAAAAAGATATTACCCGTGCATCGGATGCTTTAAAGCAAGCGAATGCCAAACGCATCCACGCCTTTATTGCTACGAGCCCTTTGCACATGGCAGTCAAATTGCGGATGTCGCCTGAGGAAGTATTGGAGCAAGCTAAACGCTCAATTCGTTTTGCCAGAAACTTAGCTAGTGATGTGGAGTTCTCGGCAGAGGATGGCTATCGCTCTGAGATAGATTTCTTGGCAAGGGTAGTAGAGGCCGCAATTTCTGAAGGTGCTACAACGATCAATATCCCAGATACCGTAGGCTATGCCATCCCCGAGTTGTATGGCAACTTCATCCATACCTTGCGAAGCAAAGTGCCGAACTCTGATAAAGCGATTTGGTCAGTGCATTGCCATAATGACTTAGGTATGGCTGTCGCTAACTCTTTGGCTGGTGTGAAGATTGGTGGAGCGCGTCAAGTTGAGTGCACTATTAATGGCTTAGGTGAGCGAGCAGGTAATACTGCATTGGAAGAAGTGGTAATGGCTTTGCGTACCCGTAAGGATTATTTTGATTTAACTTGCGGTATTGATGCGACACAAATTGTGCCGGCGTCTAAATTGGTCTCTCAGATTACGGGTTTTGTGGTTCAGCCTAATAAAGCAGTGGTGGGAGCGAACGCCTTTGCGCATGCTTCTGGTATTCATCAAGATGGCATCTTAAAAGCCCGCGAGACCTATGAAATCATGCGTGCTGAAGATGTGGGCTGGTCTACCAATAAGATTGTGTTGGGTAAGTTGTCTGGGCGTAATGCGTTTAAGCAACGCTTGCAAGACTTGGGTATCGCTGTTGAGTCAGAAGAAGAGATGAATGATGCCTTTGTTCGCTTCAAGGCTTTGGCTGATCAGAAGGTTGATATTTTTGATGAGGACATTATTGCCATCATGTCTGACTCCGCAGCGTCTGAGAAAGCTGAGCATTATCAATTTATCTCTTTGAGTCAGCATTCTGAAACAGGTACGCGTCCTAAATCAGTTGTCACTTTCAGAATGGGTGATCAAGAGGTAAGCTCTGAAGCCGAAGGCAATGGCCCGGTCGACGCGAGCTTAAATGCGATTGAAGCTAAGGCCAAAAGTGGGGCAGAGCAGTTACTTTATTCAGTCAATGCGATTACCTCTGGAACGCAGTCACAGGGTGAAGTCACAGTGCGCTTGGCTAAGGGCGGTCGAATTGTTAATGGGGTTGGCACTGATCCCGACATCATTGCTGCATCGGCTAAGGCCTACTTATCGGCTTTGAATAAATTGCATGATCCAAGCCAGGCTAAGCTCAACGCCCAGATGACACCTTAATTGAGGTCTGAGTCTTTGTAATACTTCGTACCCTTGCCGGTGATTTCTGCGGCAAGGCCCGAGTCTGTTAACTGGTACATCAGCAAACCTGGGGCTGCCACAACTGCGCCTGCATAAGCAGCACCATCTTTATCATATTTTGCAGCTACAGTTGTTTGGCCACCAAAAGTCCAGCCTGAGTTAATAAACTCATTTAAAGCTGTTTGCGTTTGAAAGACGAAAATATTTTGGAATGACTTAATGCCAAGGCCAACGCCAGCTTGTACTTCTGCCATATCCATGTAAATGGGCTTAGCACCATTTTTGCTGATCACTACGCCGCTTCCAGAGCCGCCACCGGCAATCAAAATCTTCATGCCAAAGTTGCTAAACGTAGCGTAGGCAACTGCATTTTCAACCGCGGCTTTGGAGCTGGGTTCAGCCTTATAAAGCCGCTGCAAGATCTCCTGGTTCTTTTTGAGAATCTCTTCCCGTTGCTGGGCGACCGTTTTATCGCTGCCAAATATAGAAGAAAACTGAGCAAAAGCGGGGGTATTGCCCAGCAAAAGCCCAAAAAAGCCTAAAAATACCAGTTTGCGTAGGGATAGCATTTATAAGTCCTTGATTTAATTGAAATATTTATAATTTCATTGGTTTAATCACATCAGAATACCAATATTTCTTTAGGTCATAGCGCTGGCTCAGAGTGCCTTAGCTCTGCTACAATTCGAGGGCTTTGATTTTTAAAGCTTTTTTGTTTATTTGTTAGTTTTTTAATCGCACGACACCAGATGGGTGAAAGCTCAGGTGATCGCAAGTAAGGAGTAGGAAAATGGCAGTTGCTGATATTAAAACGGCGGAAATCGTCAAAGAAAATGCGCGCAGCGCAAACGATACGGGTAGTCCTGAAGTGCAAGTTTCATTGCTCACAGCCCGCATCAATGAATTAACCCCCCATTTCAAGGCTAACGCTAAAGACCATCACAGCCGTCGTGGCTTGTTGAAGATGGTTTCACGTCGCCGTCGTCTTTTGGATTACCTCAAAGGCAAAGACTTGGGACGCTATCGCGCATTGATTGAGAAATTAGGTCTCCGTAAGTAATTCTTATTAGTATTGCTATGCCATCTTCCTTAGGATTGTTTCTTAATTGATTCGGTCTTAAGCAGATGGCATGTTTTTGAGTGCTTCAAGATTATTTGTGTAGGGGATTGTGTCATTCCAATGAGTTTCTGAATGATGTATTTAGAGCCTCACTGGAATGGCATCCCTTGTAATCTTTAAACACTCCAGTGTTGTCGTGACACTGCTTTATCCCACGACAAGCGTCATTCTCATGTGAGTCTGGCGTGAACAATTTGGAGAAGATCAGAATGACTATGTTTAAAAAAGCAGTAAAGAGTTTTCAATGGGGCAATCATCAGGTAACCATGGAAACTGGCGAGATTGCTCGTCAAGCAGGTGGTGCCGTTATCGTTAACGTTGATGACACTGTAGTGATGGGCACTGTAGTTGCCTCTAAGACAGCCAAGCCAGGCCAAGACTTTTTTCCACTCACTGTTGATTATTTAGAGAAGACTTACGCAGCAGGCAAGATCCCTGGTGGTTTCTTCCGTCGTGAAGGCCGTCCATCCGAAGGTGAGACTTTGATCTCCCGTTTGATCGACCGTCCAATTCGTCCATTATTCCCTGAAGGTTTCTACAACGAAGTTCAGGTTGTAGTGCATGTGTTGTCAATCAATCCAGAAGTGCCTTCTGATATTCCTGCTTTGATCGCTGCCTCTGCAGCCTTGGCTGTATCAGGCATTCCTTTCAGCGGCCCAGTCGGCGCAGCCCGTGTTGGCTATACCAATGGCCATTACTTACTGAACCCAACTCGTACAGAGCAAACTACCAGTGAACTCGATTTGATCGTTGCCGGTACGCAAGCTGCGGTATTGATGGTGGAATCAGAGGCTAATCAATTATCTGAAGAGATCATGTTGGGCGCGGTAGTGTTTGGTCATGAGCAAATGCAAACTGCTATCAATGCAATTAATGATTTAGTTCGTGAAGCTGGCAAACCAGAGTGGAATTGGCAGCCTGCACCTAAAGATGAGCCATTGATCGCTAAGATCACTGCCTTGGCTGAGGGTCCATTACGCGAGGCTTATCAAATTCGTCAAAAGAGCGCTCGTTCCGAGAAGCTCAAGGCAACTACTAAAGAAGTGTTGGCGAAGTTGGCACAAGACGGAGAAGTGGATGAAGTTGCTGTTGGCAACATCATGTTTGAAATCGAAGCCAAGATTGTGCGTAGCCAGATTTTGAATGGTGAGCCACGTATCGATGGTCGTGATACTCGAACTGTCCGTCCAATCGAAATTCGCAATGGCGTGTTACCACGCACTCACGGCTCTGCATTGTTTACCCGTGGTGAAACTCAGGCGCTCGTAATTGCAACTTTGGGTACTGCACGCGATGAACAGATCATTGATGCACTCGAAGGTGAGTACCGTGATCGTTTCATGTTCCACTACAACATGCCTCCGTTTGCTACTGGTGAAACCGGTCGTGTTGGTAGCCCTAAGCGTCGCGAAATTGGTCACGGCCGTTTAGCCAAGCGCGCATTGATTCCAGTATTGCCAAGCCCAGAAGACTTTGCATACAGCATTCGTGTGGTTTCAGAGATTACTGAGTCCAATGGTTCTTCCTCAATGGCTTCTGTTTGCGGTGGTTGCTTAGCCATGATGGATGCTGGTGTTCCTGTAAAGGCGCACGTTGCTGGCGTAGCAATGGGCTTGATCCTTGATGGCAATCGTTTTGCGGTCTTAACCGATATTCTTGGTGACGAAGATCACTTGGGCGATATGGACTTTAAGGTTGCTGGCACTGCTAACGGTATTACTGCATTACAGATGGATATCAAAGTACAAGGTATTACCAAAGAGATCATGCAAGTGGCGTTGGCACAAGCTCAAGAAGGTCGTTTGCATATCCTGAGCAAGATGCAAGAAGCGATGGGTTCAGTTCGTACTGAATTGTCAGCACATGCACCACGTATGGTTAGCTTCAAGATTCATCCAGATAAGATTCGTGAAGTCATCGGTAAGGGTGGCGCAACAATTCAGGCTCTGACAAAAGAGACTGGTTGCAGCATCGACATTAAAGATGATGGCACTGTAACCATTGCCTCCACTAGTGCTGAAGGTATGGCTGAGGCAAAAGCCCGCATCGAAGGCATTACTGCTGAAGCTGAAGTAGGTAAGATCTACGAAGGCCCAGTTGTGAAGTTGCTTGAGTTCGGTGCTTTGGTCAATATTCTTCCTGGTAAAGATGGCTTGCTCCACATCTCTGAGATTTCTACAGAGCGTGTGAAGGAAGTGAAAGACTATTTACAAGAAGGCCAGATCGTTCGCGTGAAACTCTTAGCTGCTGATGAGCGTGGTCGTTTACGTCTCTCGCTCAAAGCCGCTATGGCAGATGAGGGCGGCACGATTGAGCCCTTAGCTGGCAGCACCGCTGCTGAAGGTGCAGAAGCTGCACCCATCTCGGAAGAATCTAACTAAGTTTTTCATTCGAGGTTCGTCATGCGCGTAATGGAAATCAAAGAGTTTGGCGCACCAGAAATGCTGGTGTCTGCCACTCGCCCAGATCCCGTAGCTCCTGCTGCAGGTTCTGGTGAGGTCTTAATCCGCGTTCTCGCTGCAGGCATCAATCGTCCAGATGTACTCCAACGCAAGGGTCACTACCCAGTGCCGGCTGGTGCATCGGATATTCCGGGTTTAGAAGTTGCCGGAGAAATTATCGGTGGTGATTTATCACATGCAGATAATGCCTTTGGTTTGAAGCTTGGAGATAAGGTGTGTGCTTTGGTACAAGGTGGTGGTTATGCAGAATTGTGTACCGCGCCAATAGCCCAATGTTTACCTTACCCCAAGGGATTTTCAGATCAAGAAGCGGCTGCTTTGCCAGAAACCTTTTACACCGTATGGAGCAATGTCTTCATGCGTGGTGAGTTGTCTGAAGGCGAGACCTTGTTGGTACAAGGCGGCTCAAGCGGCATTGGTGTGACTGCGATTTTGATTGCAAAAGCTTTGGGTCATAAAGTCTTTGTGACTGCCGGCTCAGATGAGAAGTGTAATGCGTGTCTAAAGCTCGGTGCTGACTTAGCGATCAATTACAAGACCCAAGACTTTGTTGAAGAGATTAAAAAAGTGACTGGCGGCAAAGGCGTTAACGTCGTGCTGGATATGGTTACGGGATCATATGTGCAGCGTGAGTTGGAATGTTTGGCCGATGATGGTCGCATTGTGATTATTGCAATCATGGGCGGCTCAAAAGCCGAGGTGAATACAGGGCAGATTTTGCGTCGTCGTTTAACCATTACTGGCTCTACATTACGCCCCCGTCCAGTCTCATTTAAAAAACAAATTACCCATCAACTGCATGAGCGCATTTGGCCCTTGCTCAATGCGGGCAAACTCAAACCGGTCATTTACAAAACCTTTTCATTGGAAGAGGCGGCTGACGCCCATCGTTTGATGGAATCTTCAGAGCATGTAGGCAAAATTGTCTTAACGGTTTAATGATCTAGAGATATGCGCCCACTCATCGTTATCGCCAATTGGAAATTAAACGGCAATCTCAAGAGCAATCAGGATTGGGTGCAAGTGGTATGCCGTGGTATGGAAAAAGGGATGCCTGCTGGTCGTAAGTATGTTGTTTGCCCGCCGTTTCCCTATTTGGCTCAGTGTGCTGATCTGATTCAGAATTGCTCGGCTGCCTTTTTAAGCTTAGGTTCGCAAGATGTCTCGCGCCATGAAACTGGTGCCTTCACAGGTGAAGTCAGTGCTGCAATGCTCAAAGAGTTTGCATGCGCCTATGTCATCGTTGGTCATTCAGAGCGTCGCCAGATGCATGGTGAAAGCGATGGAGTGGTTGCAGAAAAAGCCCTTCAAGCTTTGGATCATGGTATGACCCCAGTGATTTGTGTCGGAGAAACTGCTGATGAACGCAATTCTGGAAGAGAAGTTGAAGTAGTGCGCTCCCAAGTTGCCAAGCTGGTCTCTGTTCTACAAGATCGCTTAGCCGATTGTTTGATCGCTTACGAACCTGTTTGGGCGATTGGTACTGGCAAAGTTGCAAGTGCTCAGGTTGCTCAAGATATGCATCGTGTTATTCGTTTGCAACTGGCTGAGTTTGATGAGGATGTTGCCTCGCATGTCGGGATTTTGTATGGCGGTAGCGTGAAGCCAGACAATGCAGTTGAATTATTTGCCATGCCTGATATTGATGGCGGCTTAATTGGGGGTGCTTCATTAGATCCTCACGAATTTCTGGCTATTTGTCAGGCATAAATTTTTATTTGGAGATAAGTCATGGAATGGTTAAAGACTTTGTTGGTTGTATTGCAGGTGATCTCTGCTCTAGGCGTCATCTTATTGGTCCTCCTGCAGCAGGGTAAAGGCGCTGATATGGGTGCGGCTTTTGGCTCAGGTGCTTCTGGTAGCTTATTTGGCGCTAGCGGTTCTGCCAATTTTCTATCCCACACGACTGCGGTATTTGCCGCGGTATTCTTTATTTGTACTTTAGGTATTACCTGGATTGGTAATCAGAAGACGGCCCCTCAAAGCGTTTTATCGGGCACCGTGGCGCCCACTCAGGTTGCTCCAGCAGCTCCTGTGGCGCCGGCGCAAGATCCTAGCAAACCTGCAGTACCTAAGTAATCTAAAAAGGCCTTTTTAGGTCGATTTAGGTGCTTTTAGCCCTGCATGTTTCTACTGCAATGCAGTAGAATTGACGAGTTTTCAAGATGCCGACGTGGTGAAATTGGTAGACACGCTATCTTGAGGGGGTAGTGGCTTAGGCTGTGCGAGTTCGAGTCTCGCCGTCGGCACCAAAAAGCAGTAAAAGTGGCTTTGTATTTGGATTAATGAATAACTTGTAACATTTTTAGGTTTTACTAGCTAATTGACTCAGGAACAACTCAGGATTACTTTGAATCTCGCTAATTACTTTCCTGTTCTGCTGTTCATCCTTGTAGGTATTGGGGTAGGTTTAGTCCCCATGTTCCTCGGAAAAATTTTGGCTCCTTCAAAGCCAGATGCTGAAAAACTGTCGCCTTATGAGTGTGGTTTCGAAGCTTTTGAAGATGCCCGCATGAAGTTCGATGTGCGCTATTACCTCATCGCAATCCTTTTTATCTTATTTGACTTAGAAACTGCCTTTTTATTCCCCTGGGGCGTTGCGCTGCGGGATATTGGCTGGTTCGGTTACGCCTCCATGGTGACTTTCTTATTGGAATTCATTGTGGGATTTGTATATATCTGGAAGAAGGGCGCTCTCGACTGGGAGTAATCAATATGGCACTAGAAGGCGTTCTCAAAGAAGGATTTGTTACTACCACTGCTGACCAGTTAATTAACTGGACACGCAATGGCTCGCTTTGGCCAATGACTTTTGGTTTAGCTTGTTGTGCTGTAGAGATGATGCATGCAGGCGCCGCGCGTTATGACTTAGACCGCTTTGGTGTAGTGTTCCGTCCGTCCCCACGTCAGTCTGACTTAATGATTGTTGCTGGAACACTTTGCAACAAGATGGCTCCCGCTTTGCGTAAGGTCTATGACCAGATGCCTGAACCCCGTTGGGTAATCTCGATGGGTTCTTGTGCCAATGGCGGCGGCTACTATCACAACTCTTATTCAGTAGTTCGTGGTTGCGATCGTATTGTGCCAGTCGATATTTATGTGCCGGGCTGCCCACCGACCGCAGAAGCATTGATTTACGGAATTATTCAGTTGCAATCGAAGATTGCTCGTACCAGCACGATTGCTCGGAAAGCTTGAGATGTCAGATCGCCTAAATCAGCTTGCAGCTAATCTTGAACGCGTTCTTGGTCCGCGTGCCCAATCCATTGAAATTGCTTTGGGAGAAGTGACCGTAGTTCTGAATGCCGATACCTATTCTGAAGCGGCACTCTTATTGCGTAATGATCCTGCCTTAGCTTTTGAGCAACTCATTGATTTATGTGGCGTTGACTACCAAGACTTTCGGGATGGCGCATGGTCTGGTCAACGTTTTGCAGTTGTTACCCATCTCTTGTCAATTGCGCATAACTGGCGCTTAAGAGTGCGTGTATTTGCAGCAGATGATTCTTATCCAGTAGTTGCTTCACTAACCCCTGTATGGTCCAGTGCAAATTGGTTCGAGCGTGAAGCGTTTGACCTCTACGGCATCTTGTTTGATGGCCACGATGATCTGCGCCGCATTTTGACGGACTATGGTTTTATCGGTCATCCATTCCGCAAAGATTTCCCAATCACCGGTAATGTGGAGATGCGCTATGACCCTGAGCTCAAGCGCGTGGTCTATCAGCCTGTGACCATTGAGGCGCGTGAGATTACTCCACGCATTGTGCGAGAAGAGCAGTACGGAGGTCCGGTTTAAGTCATGGCACAAATTAAGAATTACACCCTCAATTTTGGTCCTCAGCATCCCGCTGCCCACGGCGTATTGCGATTAGTGCTCGAGTTGGATGGTGAAGTCATTCAGCGCGCAGATCCCCACATTGGTTTATTACATCGCGCGACTGAAAAGCTCGCTGAAACTCGCACCTGGATTCAGAACGTTCCCTACATGGATCGTTTGGACTATGTATCGATGATGGTCAATGAGCATGCCTATGTGATGG